>ONRU01000067.1 GCA_900320325.1 uncultured Lachnospiraceae bacterium | reverse complement strand
CTGTCCATACGGGCGTTGATGATCTTTTCCAGACCGTCAAAAGCGCCGCCGCAGATGAACATGATATTGGTCGTATCCAGCTGGATCATCTCCTGCTGGGGATGCTTGCGGCCGCCCTGGGGCGGAACAGAAGCGATCGTTCCCTCTACGATCTTAAGCAGGGCCTGCTGCACACCTTCACCGGAAACGTCCCTGGTGATGGATACATTCTCACCCTTCTTGGCGATCTTGTCGATCTCGTCAATATAGACGATGCCCAGCTGGGCGCGGTCAATATTATAATCGGCCGCCTGGATCAGCTTGAGCAGGATATTCTCAACGTCCTCACCGACATAACCGGCTTCTGTGAGCGTGGTCGCGTCCGCGATGGCGAAGGGTACGTTGATGATCTTGGCCAGTGTCTGGGCCAGATAGGTCTTGCCCGAACCGGTGGGACCCAGCATCAGGATATTGCTCTTCTGCAGTTCCACGTCATCATCGACGGGGCCCTTGGCCAGTACCCGCTTATAATGGTTGTAGACGGCAACGGACAGGGTCTTTTTGGCCTCTTCCTGGCCAATGACATATTCATCCAGGAATGCCTTGATCTCGACAGGCTTGCGCAGATGGATCTCATCCTCTTCCGGCTCGTCCTCAATCATGCCTTCTTCGATGATGTCCGCGCAAATCATTACGCATTCGTCACAGATATAAACACCTTCGGGGCCGGAGATCAGCTTTTTGACCTGCTTCTCCGTTCTGCCGCAGAAGGAGCACCTGCGCAAAGGCTGCATTTTTCTTTTATCTGCCATATTGAATCCTTATTCTGTGATCTCCTTACGGGTCGTATAAATGTTGTCGATCAGGCCGTACTCCAGCGCCTGCTGGGCCGTCATCCAGTTGTCACGGTCTGTATCGCGTACCAGCTCTTCATAGGTACGTCCGGTATTCTGGGCAAGGATGCGGTTCAGGTTCTCTTTAATCCTGGCCATGTGAGCTGCCTGGATGGCGATATCGGAGGCCTGGCCTTCGGTGCCGCCCAGAGGCTGGTGGATCAGGATCTCGGAATTGGGCAGGGCGAAACGTTTGCCCTTGGTGCCGCCTGCCAGAAGGAAAGCGCCCATGCTGGCCGCCATGCCTACACAGATGGTGGACACGTCGCATTTCACGAAGTTCATGGTATCATAGATCGCCATGCCGGCAGAAACAGAGCCGCCGGGGCTGTTGATATAGAACTGGATATCCTTATCGGGATCTTCGCCCTCAAGGAAAAGCATCTGAGCTACGATCAGCTCCGCGGAGGCGTCAGTGACCTGGTCGCCCAGGAAAATGATCCTTTCCTTTAACAGTCTGGAGAAAATATCATAGGAACGTTCACCGGTACCGGTCTGTTCAATAACATAGGGAATAAAATTTGCCATTTTGCCCTCCTTTCATGCGGCCGGCGGCCGCATCAGATTGTCATTCCGGCTTTTGCCGGAATATAAAGTACCACAGCCGGTCAGATCCGCAAATCATCCGGCAGTGAAATACAGGACCGCCGACGGGCCGGATCCGATCCGGCCCTTTCGCCGATCCCGTAACAGGTTTCTGTATTGCAGGACCCGAAAAGCTTACGCTTCTTCTGTCTCTGCGGCTTCCTCAGCCTTTTCCACTTCGACCGCATGGTCAGCGACAAAGGATACAGCCTTCTGGACCGCGATGTCCTCTTCCATACGCTCTCTTTCCTTGCCGACAAAGATATTCTTGACGGTATCAAGGTCAGCGCCGTAGGAAGCTGCCAGCTTCTGCAGCTCTTCCTCGAAGTCCTCTTCGCTGACGGTGATGTTCTCTTCCTTGACGATTTGCTCAAGAACCAGTCTTGTCAGGATCCTCTTCTCAGCCTGGGGAGCCATGACTTCCATCATCTTGTCTCTGTCATTTCCGGAGTACTCGAAGTACTGATCAATGGTCATGCCCTGATACTGGAGCTGCTGGGCGAACTCGTCGACCATCTGGCGCTCCTGGGTCTTCAGCATGGCATCCGGGATCTGGACAGTGGCGTTCCTGATGACAGCGTCAACCGCCTCGTTCTCCATCTCGGTCCTTGCGGCCTCTTCCTTCTTAACGATCAGTTTTCTTCTGATATCTTCTTTGAACTCGTCCAGTGTCTCAAATTCGGAAACATCATCCGCGAACTCGTCGTTGAGCTCAGGCAGGTGCTTCTCACGGATGGAATGGACTGTGCACTTGAAGACAGCATCCGCGCCGGCCAGATCCGGAGAACCATAGTTCTCGGGGAAGGTCACATTTACTTCCATTTCCTTGCCGATCTCAGCGCCGACCAGCTGCTCTTCAAAGCCGGGGATGAAGGAACCGGAGCCGATGGTCAGAGGATAATCCTCGCCCTTGCCGCCTTCAAAAGCAACCCCGTCTACGAAGCCTTCAAAGTCAAGCTTGATCTGGTCGCCGTCCTGTACAGTCCTGTCGGTCACTTCTTCAAAAGTCGCGTTTTTGTCCTGTTCTTTCTTCAGTTCCGCTTCTACTTCCTCGTCGGTAACGGAAACGGGGCGCTTGAGAACTTCAACACCCTTATACTGGCCAAGCGTTACGGGAGGCTTGACAGCGACGGTCGCCTTATAGATCAGGGACTGACCGTGGCCGATCTGGGTGATCTCGATTTCAGGGCTGGAGACGATCTCTTCGCCGCAGGCTTCCGCCTCAGCGGGATAGGTCTCATTGATCACGTCATTGGCAGCGTCTTCCAGGAAGATGCCTTCGCCATACATTCTCTCGATCAGCTTTCTGGGAGTCTTGCCCTTACGGAAACCGGGAACGTTCAGTCTGCTCCTCTGTCTCAGATACACCTTGTCTACTGCTTTATCAAACTCTTTGGCATCGACTTCAATGGTAAGTACGGCCATGCTGTTTTCAAGTTTCTCAACGCTTACGCTCATTATGATTGGTCCTCCTGCTATTACTTGTTTCTTCTTTATAATCAGGCAGCAGCGGCTGCGGAATACATGGCCCTGCTCCTTTTTGTCATGCGTATAAACACAGTTGAGCGAATTATATCACAGGCTTTTACAGAATTTCAATGTGATTTTCTCTCAGAAAAGGTATTATACCATAAAATTTCAAAAAGAAAACAGCTGCAGGCAAAAACCTGCAGCTGAATGCTCTTTTATGCTGTTACATGCTGTTTTCCGAATATCCATTTCGAATCATTTCCCGGAGATCCAGGGAATTCCCTGTTCAGGGATTCCTTCGCGCGCCGCTGTACCGCGGCCGGGACGGTTCCCGGTGATCCGCTGCCGGACCGTTTATTCCATGTGACCGTCACGGTGCATGGAGAACTTGTCCATAGGATAATTACTGATGTTCTCAAGGACCTTTCTGCCGTCTGCCTTCTTGAGCAGGTTCTCTCTGGCCCTCTTGATCTCCATCTCGGTCTTATACTTGGAAGGTCCGCCTACGCAGCCGCCGGGACATACCATGCCTTCGATGAAATCTTCTTTGAAGCGGTTGGCCTTGAGCATCATCAGGGCTTTACGGCACTCATCGCCGCCGGCTACCTGGACCAGCTTCAGGGCGGAGGTGTCCTCGCCGCGCTCATGCATACACTCGATGACCGCGTTGGCTACGCCGCCGGAGCTGGCGAAGCGCTTGCCCCAGATGGAGGATTCCTGATAGGTGCTCTCCATGGGCTTGAACTCGACGCCGCGGGAACGGCGCAGGGCAGAGAATTCACCAAAAGTGATGGCGTAATCGGCGTTGTCCGGTACGGACTTGTCATTGGCTTCGGACTTCTTGGCGATGCAGGGTCCGATGAAAACGGTGATGCAGCCGGGATGCAGATATTTCAGATATCTGGAGATCGCGCACATCGGGGAAACCGTGGAGGACATATTGTCTTCAAACTGCTTGGGGAAGTGCTTGCGCAGCATGTTGATGAATGCGGGGCAGCAGGATGTGGTCATCTTTCTGCCTTCCTTGTATGCCTCGCTCCACTCAGCAGACTCATAGGCCGCTGTCATATCGCCGCCCAGGCCGACTTCGATCATATCCTTGAAGCCCAGCTCGATGCAGCACTGACGGATGGATTCCATGGAGACCTTCTCGCCGAACTGGCCCTCGGTAGCGGGCGCGCACATGGCATATACTTCATCACCGGCAACGATGTGGTTGACGATATCTACCAGATAGGTCTTGGATCCGATCGCGCCGAAAGGACAGGAATGGATGCAGTGACCGCAGGCGATACACTTGCTCTCATCGATCTGGCAGATGCCGTTATCATCATAGGTGATGGCGCCGACAGGGCAGGCCTTCTTACAGGGACGAACCAGATGGGCAATCGCGCCGTAAGGGCAGGCGTTCGCGCACATACCGCATTCCTTACACTTGGTAGGATCGATATGGGAACGATGGGAGCCGATGGTGATGGCGCCGAAACGGCAGGAATTCAGGCAGGCTTTACCGATACAGAGACGGCAGTTGTCCGTAACTGTATAGGAAGACAGCGGGCACTCTTCGCAGGCCGCACTGATGACCTGGACCGTATTTGTGGATCCAACTTTGTTCCTGGGCGGCTGGGCGCAAGCCAGGCGGATCCTCTCCTTAACGATTTCTCTTTCTTTATAGATACAGCAGCGATACTGAGCGATCGGTCCGGGAATGATCTCATAGACCAGCGCTTCTTTCGTCTCGTCATTCAGCTTGCCTTCATAAGCAAGCGCAGCCGTTCTCTCCATAATTTTATGCTTCAGGCTGACTAAGGATTGATCATTTGTTACCATATTCGTTCCTCCTGGAATAAACCAAAACTACCGGCGTCCCTCCTGCCGGATTTCCCTTTTCCTGTCCAGCCGCTGTCTGTTTCAGCACAGACTTACCCCTCTGACTGGATTGTTTAAATTATAACAAATATTGTTTCTGAAACCAACTGCTGTATTTAAATAAGTTCACAAATTCACCAAAAATTAAGGTTTGCAGCCCCTGCTTTCCAACAATATTGCATAGAGAAAGTATGGCCGGACCGGTTCGGGAGAGGCGGCTCCCTGTGGAGTTTTCGGAGCCAATCATTTATAATAGGTAAGAAAGAAAAAACGGCACGGGGATCATGTCCCCGCAACGAGGAGGTAAACCCATGAATTACAAAACCGATAAAAAAGCGGCGATCTTTATGGCGGACGGCTGTGAAGAGATCGAAGCCCTGACAGTTGTAGATATCCTTTACAGGGCCGGTATTCCCCTGACCAAGGTCTCCATTTCCGACAGTCTGTCTGTCACTTCGTCCCACGAGGTCACCTTCCTGACAGATACAACGGTCAGCCTGCTGGATTTTGATGAATACGATATGCTGATCCTGCCCGGCGGCATGCCCGGCACCATCCATCTGGACGCCTGCAGGCGCCTGACGGAGCAGGTCACGGCTTTTGCCAAAGCCGGCAAACAGATCGCCGCCATCTGCGCGGCACCCTCGGTCTTCGCAAGACTGGGCCTGCTGCAGGGCAAAAAAGCCACCTGCAACCCTTCCAAGGAAGGCGCTCTCAAAGAAGGCGGCGCCATCCTGACCTATGAGCAGGTCACAGTGACCGACAATATCATCACCAGCCAGGCCATGGGCACGGCCATCCCTTTCGCCCTTGCCATCGTAGCCCACTATCTGGGACAGGAAACCGCCGACGCCCTGCGGGAGAATATAATTTATAAACCGCAGTAAAGGCACAGACGCCGCGGAGCTGACAGGCGCTTTTGCCAGTCTCCTTCCCGGCATATGATACAAAGCTCCGGCAGATCCGGACCTTACGGGTATTTCCGTGACGGTCCGGAACGGCCGGAGCTTTCATCTTTTAATCCTGTCGGTTTTGAAGCGTATCGATTGACTGCTCAGATTTCCGTCAGAAGTTCCATTTCATCTGCCGGACCATACTGACGAATTCTCCGTTGGATCTGGTCCTGGAGAAGAGATCCAACACCTGGTTGATGGACTCATCCGGCTTGCTGCCGTTGAAAGCCCTGCGCAGCATGGCCACACAGGCCTGCTCATCAGGCGTCAGCAGCAGGTCCTCCCTGCGGGTGCCGGATTTGAGGATATCGATGGCGGGGAAGATCCTTCTTTCGGACAGCCTCCGGTTGAGGACCATTTCCATGTTGCCGGTGCCCTTGAATTCCTCGTACACGACCTCGTCCATTTTGCTGCCGGTCTCGATCAGGGCTGTGGCCAGAATAGTCAGGCTGCCGCCCTCTCTCATATTCCTGGCCGCGCCGAAGAAACGCTTGGGCATATGCAGAGCCGCAGGATCCAGACCACCGGACAGGGTACGGCCGCTGGAGGGTTCTGTCAGGTTATAAGCCCGGGTCAGTCTGGTGATGGAATCCAGCAGGATCATGACATCCTTCTTATGCTCGACCAGACGCTTGGCCCTTTCAATGACCATTTCCGATACCCGTTTATGGTGCTCGGGCAGCTCGTCAAAAGTAGAATAAATGACTTCCACATTGGGGCCTTCAATGGCTTCCCGGATATCCGTGACCTCCTCAGGACGCTCATCGATCAGCAGGATGATCAGGTGGATCTCCGGATTGTTATATTTGACGGAACGGGCCACCTCTTTGAGCAGGGTCGTCTTACCGGCCTTGGGCGGGGAGACGATCATGCCCCGCTGGCCTTTGCCGACAGGACAGATCAGGTCCATGACCCGCATGGCGATGCCGGAGCCTTCCCTTTCCAGGCGGATCCTTTCATCCGGAAATACCGGTGTCATGTCTTCAAAGTTATAGCGCCGGTTGCCTTCTTCCGGCGGCAGGCCGTTGATGGACTTGACATATAAAAGGGCGCTGAATTTCTCGTTCTGGGTCTTGACCCGGATATTGCCTTTCACGATATCGCCGGTCTTGAGGTTAAAACGGCGGATCTGGCTGGGGGCCACATAAATATCATTGTCACCCGGCATGTAGTTGGCGCAGCGGATAAAGCCGTAGCCTTCCGGCAGCACCTCCAGAATACCGTTGGCCATCTGGCCGCTGTCCAGCTCGCTGACAAATTCATCCTTATGGGCGATGGGGGTATCGGGACGGATCTCTCTGCGGCCAGGCCGCTTTTCCTGGGCTGCCAGCTCTTTGGCGTCCTTCTCGTCCTGTTTGAGCAGGGCTTCGATCAGATCGGCCTTTTTCAGGGTGGAAGTCCCTTTCATGCCCCTGGCTTTGGCGATCTCCTTCAGATCGTGCAGGGCAAGGGTTTCATATCTTTCTTTAGTCATAATTCTCCTTTTTTGGGGAAATCAGGCATATGGGCGCAGTGACAGCACAGTTCTGAACCAGGTCATCACTGTGAAGAACTGTCCCGCGTGGTCAGATTGGATTTGACATCAAATATCTGAAGGAATCAGGTTCCGGATTATTGCTATACGGAGAGATGGAAGAAGATCCTGTCAGACGGTGTACAGATTTCGCTTACATGAGATCATGTCACTGAGATTAATTTCGCTGAGATTATTTACAGATACTGTCATAGGATACTTTTTTTAATAGTACACCATGGAAACCTTAAATAGCAATCGCAGTTTCCCACTGTCAGAAGAGTTTGTCAAGGATCGCGGTATAGATTTCCTGGCTTTTTTCCTTCCAGCTGTCCGCGGCCTGCCGGGCGGTTTCCTCATCCGGCACGGACAGGGTCAGGTCTATGATGGTCTCATTCTTTTCCCGGACAGACATATGGACCAGCCAGGCTCCCGAAACAGACCTGTCATAATCCGCGGCCAGATAATGGTCATTGCGAAGTTCCATGCCCTTCTCACGCAGATACTCGTCCACCTGCCCTTTGATCTCGTCGCTCAGGCTGCCGGAAAAGAAGTTCAGGGTCTCGGTCCCTTCCTGTGTTATATAGAGGAAAATCCCGTCCCGCCGGGTCTCAGACCTGACCAGGCCGCTCTCTTCGATCTCGGCCAGGGTCTGATTGAGCGAAACAAAATTGACATAGCCATTCTCCAGCAGGAATTCCGTGATCCTGGACATGGCGATCGGACCGTTGATGCGGTCCAGCATATATAAGATGGTCAGTTTATAAACGGCGAGCGGTGATGCCATCTTTCCCTCCTGCCGCGGTCCGGGACGGTCAGCCGTCCTCTCTTTGCCGCAGCGATTCTTTTTTGAAATATTTCTCTTTGCCTGTCAGCTGTCCCAGGCGCCGGCGGATCTGTTCCTCATAGCCGTTCTCAGACGGCTCGTAGAAAGAACTGTCCTTCAGCGCGTCCGGCAGGTACTGCTGGCCGGAATAATGGTCCTCATAGAGGTGGGCATACTGATAACCGATGCCCCTGCCCATTTTGGAGGCGCCTCCGTAATGGGCATCCTGCAGATAGGGCGGAATGGGCAGGCTGCCGGTCCGGGCTACGGTATCCATGGCCCTGCCGATGGATTCCACAGCCGTATTGCTCTTGGGCGCCGCCGCCACATATTCCGCTGCCTGGGCCAGCACGATCTGGGATTCCGGCATGCCCAGGCGCTCGCAGGCCAGGGAACAGTTGACCGCCACCACAAGGGCGTTGGGATCCGCGTTTCCCACATCTTCAGAAGCGCAGATCATGATCCTGCGGGCGATGAAGGCAGGCTCCTCTCCCGCCGACAGCATCCTTGCCAGATAATAGACCGCGGCGTCCGGATCCGACCCCCGCATGCTCTTAATAAAAGCGGAGATGGTATCGTAATGGTTGTCTCCCTTTTTGTCGTAACGGGCAGCGCGCTTCTGGATACATTCCCGGGCCACATCCATGGTAATACGGATCCTGCCGTCAGGTCCCGGATCCGTGGTCAGGACGGCCAGTTCCACCGCGTTCAGGGCCCGTCTGGCGTCGCCGCCGGACAGGTCGGCCAGGAATTCCTCCGCGTCCCCGTCGATCTCGGCCCCGTAGGCGCCCATGCCCTTTTTCTTATCATACACGGCCCGGTGGATGAGGGTCCGGATATCTTCGGCAGAAAGGGGACGCAGTTCAAAGATCACGGACCGGGAGATCAGCGCGCTGTTGACTTCAAAATAGGGATTCTCAGTTGTGGCGCCGATCAGGGTCACGGTACCGTCCTCCACGAAAGGCAGCAGATAATCCTGCTGGGACTTGTTGAAGCGGTGGATCTCATCGATAAAGAGGATGGTCTTCTTCCCGTACATGCCCAGCCTGTCTTTGGCGTCATGGATGACCTGCTCCATGTCCTTCTTGCCGGAGGATGTCGCGTTGAGCTGGGTAATCCGTAAAAAATAATGGAGCCCAGCTTGTCAGCCCGGATGGCCCTGTAGAGCATCCGGCCCCTGCCGATGATATGCTGCTGGCCCACGACCTCCTCCAGTGTCTCGGGCCGGAGCCTGGCGGCCAGGGGAGATTCCTGATCCTGCTGCTGCTCTCTCATATAATCAAATAAATCCATCTGCCTTTCCTCCGGATCGGTTCCGGCTGTTCCGGCCCGATTATTTTCACTGTATCACAAGTAGAAATTCCCGTCAATGTATTTCGAACATTCGTTCCCTTCGCGCATTCAACTCCTGTTGCCCCCTTTCCATTCGGGCATAATACTGTCCTGGAATGCTGCCGAATGCTGTTCTAAAATGCCGCCATAATGCTGTTCCTAATGCGATTTGTAAAATCCTGCGGATTTCAGTATAATAAAAGACTGTACATTCCGAACAAAACAGCAGAAAGCCGGCCTGGCAGCAGGCGCGGCAGAGCAGGAGAAGAAAGTCCATGGAAGGTTTTTTTGTGATCGCAGGCCTGGGAAATCCGGGCAGAAAATATGACGGTTCCCGGCACAATGTCGGTTTCGATGTCATCGACGAACTGGTCGACAGATATCATATTAGCAATCCGGAGCATTTTGGTAAATGTCTGATGGCCAAAGGTTTCATAGAGGGACATAAAGTGATCCTGATGAAACCCCTGACTTATATGAATCTGAGCGGGGAAGCGGTCCGCCAGGTCTGTGATTACTACAGGGTGGATGTCGAAGAACAGCTCCTTGTCATTTCCGATGACATTGACCTGGAGATCGGTCAGCTGCGGATGCGCAAAAAAGGGAGCGCCGGCGGCCATAACGGTCTCAAAAACATCATTCAGCATCTGGGTACGGACGCCTTCTGCCGGATCCGGATCGGTGTGGGCGGAAAGCCGAACCCGGATTATGATCTGGCGGATTTTGTTCTGGGGCATTTTAACAAAGAAGACCGGGAGATCATAGAAGCCGCCGAGCAGAAAGCGGCCGACGCGGCTGTCTGCATGGTGACCGACGGTCCCGATCTGGCCATGAACCGCTATAATACGCCTAAAAAAAAGAAAAAGAAGAAGAAAGAAAAACCGGCGGCGGAATCCGGCCAGGGCAGCCCGGAGCAGGTTGCGCCGGAACCAGTTACTCCGGAGCAGGACACGCCGGAACAGGGTACTTTGGAGCAGGATAACCTGGACCATCCATCAGAAAAACAGGATAAGACAGTATGACTATGAAAACCATCTACGCGCCTCTGGCGGACAGCCCTTCCTACAACAGAATACTGCATCTGCTTTCGCAGGATGGATGTGCAGCTTCTGTCCTGGTGGACGGGTGTGTGGCTTCCCAGAAGCTGCACCTGATGGGGGCTCTGTCCTCGGACGACAGCCTGCATGACAAGTCCAGGTTCCGTCTGATTCTGACCTATTCCGACCTGCGGGCCCGGGAGATCGCCGAGGAATACAGTTTTTATGACAGGAATACCCTCCTCTATCCGGCCAAGGATCTGATCTTCTACCAGGCCGACCTGCGGGGACGGGAAATCGAGACCGAGCGGATCCGCTGCCTGCGCCGAATCATTGAGGGCAGGCCCACGACCATCATTACGACTTTCGCGGCCCTGATGACGCCCCAGGTCCCCCTGCGGACCCTGCGGGACAGTGTCCTGCGGATCGAAAAGCGGGGCAGCCTGGATCTGTCGGACACGGCCGCCCGTCTGGTCTCCATGGGCTATGAAAAAAATTACAAGGTCGAGCGCCCCGGCCAGTTCTCGATCCGGGGCGATATTCTGGATATTTTCGATCTGACCGAGGAAAATCCCTTCCGGGTGGAGCTGTGGGGCGATGACATTGAATCGATCCGCAGCTTTGATGTCCTCAGCCAGCGCTCCATCGAGCACCTGGAGACCATCCGGATCTATCCGGCTTCGGAAATGATTCTGCCCGGAAAGCGGCGGGAGGACGGCCTGCTCCGTATGCAGAAGGAGGCGGACCAGTATGTCCGCAGGTTCCGGGACGAAGGCCGGACCGAAGAAGCCCACCGGCTCAAGACCACCATCGCAGAGATCTGTGAACAGGCCAGGGAATGGAAGGAATACGGTCCTCTGGAAGGCTACATCCATTACTTCTATCCCGGCGCCGGCGATTTTCTGGAACTGTTCGATCCGGCATCCTGCCTGATCTTTCTGGACGAACCGGTCCGGGTCGGGGAGCATGCAGACGCCGTGGAAATGGAATTCCGGGAAAGCATGATAAGCCGGGCCGAACGGGGCTATATCCTGCCCGGCCAGATGGACCTCTTTGCCGGCAGGGAACAGATCCTGGCCCGTCTCTCCGCCTATCGGCGGATCGGCATTACAGAGCTGGTCTCCTCCAGCGACTTTTTTATTCCGGATGAGGTCATTTCCATACATGCCCGCAGCGCCGCTTCCTATAACAAGAGCTTTGCCGCCCTGACAGAAGGCCTGAAAAAATACCGGAAGAACAAGTACAAAGTCATTATCCTGACGCCTTCCCGCACCAGAGCCAGACGTCTGGCCCAGGATCTGACAGATAATGAGGTCACCTGTTTCTATACAGAAAATCCCATGCGCCCGATCCGGTCCGGAGATATCATGACCTGCCGGGGCAGCATCCGTCACGGCTATGAGTACCCCGAGATCGGCTTTGCCGTCATTACCGAGACCGATATCTTCGGCGCTCCCGTGGTCCGGAAGAAGAAAAAGAAAACTTCGTCCGGTGATGTCATTCAGGACTTCTCCGACCTGCAGGTCGGGGACTATGTAGTCCACGAGGATCACGGCATCGGCATTTACCGGGGCGTTGAAAAGATCGAAGTCGACCGCATTTCCAAGGATTATATCAAGATCGAATACGGCGGCGGAGGCACCCTCTATGTCCTGCCGACCGAACTGAATGTCCTGCAGAAATATGCCTCTTCCTCCGCCGCCAAACCCAAGATCAACCGTCTGGGCGGCCAGGAATGGTCCAACACCAAGCGAAAAGTCCAGGGGGCCGTTGAAGAAGTGGCCGACGATCTGGTCAAACTCTACGCCGCCCGCAGCCAGCGCAAAGGACACGCCTTTGAAAAGGATACGGTCTGGCAGCATGAGTTCGAGGAGCTCTTCCCTTATGCCGAAACGGCCGACCAGCTGCAGGCCATCGAAGATACCAAAAAGGACATGGAGAGCGATAAGATCATGGACCGCCTGATCTGCGGCGACGTGGGCTTCGGCAAAACGGAAATCGCCATCCGGGCCGCTTTCAAGGCAGTCCAGGACGGCAAGCAGGTGGCAGTCCTGGTCCCTACGACCATCCTGGCCCAGCAGCATTACAGCACCTTTACCGAAAGGATGCATACCTACCCGATCAATATCGGCCTGCTCTCCCGTTTCCGGACAGCGGCTGAACAGAAAAAGACCCTGAAGGATCTGGAAAGCGGCATGTGCGATATCGTCATCGGCACCCACCGCCTGCTGTCCAAAGATGTTCATTTTAAAGACCTTGGCCTGCTGGTGGTCGACGAGGAACAGCGCTTCGGCGTCACCCATAAGGAAAAGATCAAGAAACTGCGGGAGGATGTGGATGTCCTGACCCTGTCAGCCACGCCCATTCCCAGGACCCTCCATATGAGCCTGGTCGGGATCCGGGATATGAGCCTGCTGGAGGAAGCGCCGGAGGGCCGTGTCCCCATCCAGACCTATGTCATGGAATATAATGAGGAAATGGTCCGGGAAGCCATTGTACGGGAGCTGTCCCGGGGAGGACAGGTCTATTACGTCCATAACCGGATCAACGATATAGACCTGATCACCGACCGGCTGCGTCAGCTGATTCCGGAAGCCAGGATCGAATTCGGCCATGGCCGCATGTCCGAATCCCAGCTGGAAAATCTCATGTATGATTTTGTCAGCGGCAAGATCGATGTCCTGGTCTCGACCACCATTATCGAGACCGGTATGGATATTTCCAACGTCAATACCATTATCATTGGCGACTCCGACAGAATGGGCCTGTCCCAGCTCTATCAGCTGAGGGGCCGGGTCGGCCGTTCCGGCCGTACCGCCTACGCCTTCCTGATGTATAAGCGGGACCGGGTCCTGCGGGAAGTGGCGGAAAAACGCCTTTCCGCCATCCGGGAATTCACCGACATGGGCAGCGGCTTCCGGATCGCCATGCGGGATCTGGAGATCCGCGGCGCCGGCAGCATCCTGGGCCGGGCCCAGCACGGCCATATGTCGGCTGTCGGTTACGACCTCTACTGCAAGCTGCTGGGCGAAGCGGTCCGCCGGGCCAAAGGCGAAGAAACGCCGCCCGAAAAGACGGTTACCGTCCATCTGAATGTGGACGCCTTCATCCCGGAAGCCTACATCATGAATGAGGTCCAGAAGCTGGAGACCTACAAGAAGATCGCCGCCATTTCCTGTAAAGAAGACTATGACAATGTCTGCGATGAGCTGAAGGATCGTTTCGGCGATGTTCCCGCCTCTGCTCAAAACCTGCTGCGCATCGCCCTGATCCGCTCTGTCGCTTCCCATCTGGATATCACGGATATCTCCGGAAACGCGGGCGAGATCACCATTACCATGGACGGGAAAGCCAGGATCAAGGTGGAGAATATCCCCCTTCTGCTGCAGCGCTACCGGGGCGGCCTGCGCTTTTTCGCCAAAGGCGGGCCCTTCTTCCGTTACACTTATAAACCGGTCGGCCTGCCCGTCCGTGACGAGGAAATCCTGCTGAACACGGTAGAGGAGCTGCTGATCTCCTACGCGGCACTGCTGCGGTAGAACAGATGCCATCCGGCACTGCCTCATACCATCATCCATGATTCCAATCCATAAAGAAGCCTTACCCGCCGGCCGCGCAGGCCGGAAGGTAAGGCTTCTATTGTTACTGCTCTGTAATTTCTGCAGTCCTGTCAGGATCCTCTCTTTACATTCTATATAGATTCAATAAATCTGTCCTATATCACCCGCGTACAGGCAAGGGCATCCATCAGAGCTGCCACAGATCATCAGATCGCGTCATGGACCTTGTTGAGCAGGTCGTTCTTGGTATCATACAGCTTCCGGGACAGGTCTACATAAATCTGGTGAGGGTTGACAAGACGTCTGGATTCCTCCCAGAGGGTATCCTGTTCTTTGAGGCAGTAATCGCGGATGTCCATGGTCTCACGGCTCTCATAGACGCACTTGCCGTCAATAAAGAGCGGTACCATCAGCTCGCGCAGAGTATACTCACCGGGTTTGAGCTTGGTCTTCTTCCAGGGCTCGATGGGGTCGAACAGGGTCAGGGGATCGTCTTCCGAGAAGACTTCTTCATCCAGGCAGATCAGGTCAGCGATCAGCTTGCCGGTAATCTTTTCATAGACACGGTAGATCTTCTTGTTGCCGGGGTTGGTGACCTTCTCGGTATTCTCGGAAACCTTGATCTTGGGCAGGTAGCTGCCGTCATCCTGCTGAATCGCGGCCAGCTTGTAAACGCCGCCGAAGGAAGGGTTGTCCTTGGCTGTGATCAGGTGCGTACCTACGCCCCAGGAACGGATGGTGGCACCCTGGGCCTTCAGAGAAGAGATCAGGTTCTCATCCAGATCATTGGAAGCGGAGATCACGGCATCTTCAAAGCCTGCCGCGTCCAGCATCTTTCTGGCTTTCTTGGACAGATAGGCAAGGTCGCCGCTGTCCAGACGGATGCCGTAGCCCTTGAGCTCTATGCCTTTGTCCCGCAGATACTGGAAGGTCTTGATGGCATTGGGCACGCCGGATTTCAGGGTATCATAGGTATCGACCAGCAGGATGCAGGCGGTCGGATACATATCCGCGTAGGTCTTGAA
>ONRU01000106.1 GCA_900320325.1 uncultured Lachnospiraceae bacterium | reverse complement strand
TGGAAGCGCCGGTCGTCAAGGGCGAGAAATACGGCGTTGCTACGGTCTACTATAAAGGCGAGGAGATTGGTACCGTCGATCTGGTTGCTTCCGAAGACCTGAGCTTCTCCCAGAGTCTTTACATGAAACAGCAGATCAGCAACTTCTTTGCTTCCGTCTACGGTAAAGTGACGATCGGGCTGGTCGTGGCGCTGATCCTGGCGATCATTGTCCTGATCAATCTGAAGACAAGGAAACCCGGCGGCAGATAAGAAATAACAGGGAGCGTAAATGCCCGGAATTTATGTACAGAAATCAGGCCCCCGCGGGGACTATATGGAGCTTACGGGATGGGAAGGCACAGCCGGAACCGCTGTCATCCCTTCCCATGTGCGGGATCTGCCCGTCACAAAAATCGCGAGCCATGCCTTTGACGGCAGGACCGACCTCAGGGAGCTCCGCCTGCCGGATTCGGTCGTATCGATCGGAGCTTTCTGCTTCTATAACTGCAGGAGCCTGAAGAAGATTCATATGTATGACAGCGTGGAGGACTTCTATGACGGAGCCCTCCGCCAGTGCCTTTCCCTGGAGGAGATTACGATTGAATTCCGGGAAAAGGACCATTATTCGATTGTGAAAGAGATACTTGCGGATAATGACCGGATGCTGACGTTTCATCTGGTCCTGCCGGACGGGATTCAGCTGCGGCTGACCTTTCCGGCTTATTTTGATGGTTTCAAGGAAGATACCATGGCCAGGGCCATCCATCATTCCATCAACGGCAGCGGCTTTTCCTACCGGGAATGTGTCATGCGAAAGAGCATCTCTCTCAAGGAATATGACAGGCTGTTCGCCAGGGTCATCTATGACAGCTACGAGGCTTCGGTCCGGATCGCCCTGGACCGGCTGATGTACCCGGTGGAGCTGGCGCCTGTCTATGCCGGCAATTACGAACGGTATCTGGTGGAGACCGCCGACCAGGTCCTGCCTTATCTGATCGGGCGCGGAGACATGGAACGGCTCCTCTATCTGACAGAGCATAAGATGATCCCCAGACCGGTCCTGGAGGACGCCATCCGCCTCGCTTCGGAAAAGGACCAGGCGGAGACCTGCGCGGTATTGATGGAATACCAGAGAAAGCATTTCGCGGCCCATGCGGGCACCATCAGCTTTGCTCTGGACGATCTATGGTGAACGGAGTATAGAACGGAGTATAGAATCTATGGCAACGACCAGGGAAAAGCTGGAAGAAGCGGGCAAAAAGATCCTGAATAACAGCCGGACAGAGCTGTATCTGTCCATGCGTTTCATGGGAATTGCCCTGAACAGTCTGGATTACAAGCTGGACCTGACCACGACGACGGTGGGAACGGACGCGGACTTCATACGTTTCAACCCGGCTTATCTTCTTAAAATGTATATCGAGGAGCCCAGGCTTCTGAACCGCTGCTATGTCCATATGATCCTGCACTGCCTGTTCCGTCACATGTTCACGGCCCAGGAAAAGGAGGATCCGGAGCTGTGGGACCTCTGCTGTGATATCGCGGCGGAATCGGTCCTGGATACCATGGAGTATCCGCCGATTGAAAGAACGGTCTCGGATTTCCGTTCCGGCATCTATCAGGATCTGCAGCAGAAGGTCAAAGTCCTGACGGCGGAACGGCTCTATCATTATTTTCAGTCCGAGGAGCAGGATTTCAACTGGCTGGACCGGTTGAAATGGGAATTCAAGAATGATGACCACAGCTTCTGGCAGCGGATGGAGGACCAGGAGAGCAAAGACCGGAAGCCGCCCCAGACGCCTCCGGATGAAGACCGGAAGCCTCCGGAGGATCAGCAGGAGCGGAAGAACAGCGGGCAGGATCCCCGGCATCTGCGCAGGGTCCGTCCCAGAGAAGATGAATGGCAGAAGAACGCCGACAGGATCAGGGCAGAACTGGATGTAATGGGCAAGGAAGCCTCTGATGAGAAGGGCTCACTGGAACGGATCCTGGATTTCACAGCCGGGAGCCGTACGGATTACAGGGAGTTCCTGCAGAAATTCGCCATCGTCCGGGAGGAGACGGCCATAGACCTGGATTCCTTTGACTACGGTTTTTACAACTATGGCATGGAAGTCTACGGCAACATGCCCCTTATTGAGGAGAACGAGTACCGGGAAGCCAGAAAGGTCGAGGATCTGGTCATCGCCATCGATACCTCCGCGTCCTGTCAGGAAGTCCTGGTACAGAAATTCCTGCGGGAGACGGCCACCCTCCTGCACAGCCAGGAGAACTTTTTCCATAAGGTCAATATCCATATTATTGAGTGTGATGACCAGGTGCAGAATGATGTCCTGAAAGGTCAATATCCATATCATTGAGTGTGATGACCAGGTACAGAATGATGTTCTGATCACCGGCATGGACGATATGGAAAAATATACAGAGGGCTTTTCCGTGAAAGGCGGCTACGGGACAGATTTCCGTCCCGTCTTCCGATATGTTGAGCAGCTGCAGAAAAGCGGGGAGCTGGCAGGCCTGAAGGGCCTGATGTACTTTACAGACGGATACGGCGTCTATCCGACCCGGCCGACCCCCTATGACACCGCTTTTGTCTTCTGGACAGATGAAGACCACAGCGATAAGGACGTGCCTTCCTGGGCCCTGAAGCTGTATCTGCGGGAAGAGGATCTGATATAAGGAAACTCCCATATAGGAGAACTGATATAAGGAGATCCCCATATAGGGAGGATTTGATACGGAAAGAACCGGATCGAAAGAAAATCTGATGCGGATCCGATGAAACCCCTTGAGGATCTGATAAGGACCTGATATTGAAAGGATTGCTATGAATATCAAACAGGCAAAGCAGGAAATCATCAACACCGTCAAAGCCTATCTGAAAAAGGATGAAACAGGCGCATATGAGATTCCGGTCGAGCGGCAGAGGCCCATCCTGATGATCGGCCCGCCCGGTATCGGCAAGACCGCCATTATGGAGCAGGTAGCCCTGGAATGCGGTATTAATCTGGTTTCCTATACCATTACCCACCATACCAGGCAGAGCGCCATTGGCCTGCCCTTTATTTCTCATAAGAATTACGGCGGCCGGGAGTATGCCGTGACGGAATATACCATGAGCGAGATCATAGCCTCCGTCTATGATCAGATCGAGGCTTCCGGGATATCAGAAGGGATCCTTTTCCTGGATGAGATCAACTGTGTCTCCGAGACACTGGCTCCCACCATGCTGCAGTTCCTCCAGTACAAGACCTTCGGTCCTCACCGGGTACCGGACGGCTTCCTGATCGTTACGGCAGGCAACCCGCCCCAGTACAACCGGTCGGTCCGGGATTTCGATATTGTTACTCTGGACCGTATGAAGCGGATCAAAATTGAAGAGGATTATCCCGCCTGGAAAGAGTATGCCTACAGGATCGGAATCCACGGGGCAGTCATGGCCTATCTGGAGATCCGCCGGGATCATTTCTATTCCATCCGTACCGAGATCGATGATAAATATTTCGTGACGGCCCGCGGCTGGGAAGATCTGTCCAGGATCCTCTATGTTTATGAAGAGCTGGGCACGACAGTGACCGAGGACCTGATCCGCCAGTATCTGCAGGATCCGGTCATTGCCCAGGCCTTTTCCGCTTATTATGACCTGTACAATAAATACAGAAACGTCTATCGTGTACCGGAGATTCTGGGCGGCACGGCCGGGGCGGATACCACCGGCATCCGTACCGCGCCCTTTGATGAAAAACTCAGTCTGCTGGGCCTGCTGATCGATGCCCTGAACCAGGAATTCCAGACCTATGCCCATGATCTGGCTGTTCAGAAGATCCTTTTCTCCCAGCTGACAGAGCTGCGGGGCAGGCTGCAGGGGACGGACGCGGACGCGGTCAGCGAGCTGACAGCCCTGCAGGATCAGATGCGGGACCGCCTGACCCGGCAGAAGACGGCGAAAATGATCAGCAGGGAAGAGGAGAAGATCAGCCGCAGCGCCCTGGGGATCATGGCGGATCTGATCCGGGAACTGACCCTGTCCCGTACCGGCGACAGCAGGCAGGATTTCGGTCTGCTGAAGACCCGCTTCCAGGAGATGGAAGCGGCCAGACAGGAGAGGATCAGGGAGACCGGAGACCACCTGACCAATACCTTCAGTTATCTGTCCTCTGTCTTTGGAGAAGGGCAGGAGATGGTCATCTTCCTGTCGGAACTGGCAGCCGGTTACTACAGCCTCAAGTTCGTCAGCGAATGCGGCAATGACGCCTATTACAGATATAATAAGCTGCTGCTGCTCAGAGACCGCAGGGAGCAGCTGCAGGCGGATGTAATGGACCTTTTGAACCTGTAAGAGAAGGAGTATAGAAAACATGATCAGATATATTTTGGCCTCTGCCTCGCCCAGACGCCGGGAATTACTGGAACAGGCGGGATTTGCTTTCGAAGTGATACCTGCCAGAGGTGAGGAGCAGGCTGTCTCCACGGACCCTGCCCGCATGGTGGAGGAACTGTCCTGCCATAAGGCAGAGGAGATTGCCGCCCTGGCGGCAAAAGAGCCCATACAGGCCGGAACAGACACTATTATCATCGGCTCCGATACAGTCGTAGCCGCGGATGGGGTGGTCCTTGGCAAACCTGCGGACCGGGCGGACGCGATTGCCATGATCACAGACCTGCAGGGCAGAAGCCACCAGGTCTATACCGGCGTGACCCTGATCCGGCTGCGTGCGGATGGCAGCAGAGACCGGCGGATCTTCCATGAATGTACCGATGTGGAAGTCTATCCGATGACAGAGCAGGAGATCGCCGCCTACGCGGATACAGAGGAACCCTATGACAAAGCCGGCGCCTACGGCATCCAGGGCGCCTTCGGCGTCCGCTATGTCAGCGGCATCCGGGGCGATTACTACAACGTGGTCGGCCTGCCGGTGCCCAGACTCTGCCAGGAACTGAAAGCCATGCTGGGGTGAACCGGGCGTCAGACTATCCGGTTCAATCTGTGGTGAACCAGACGTCAGACTATCCGGTTCACTGAATGAACCGGGAAGTCAGACTTCCGGTTCATCTGTTTCGGAATATTTCGCTTGATTCACAGCAGGGAAACCTATACAATATACAGGATAAACGGACAACAGACCATTTTATTCTATTTTAGAGGGAAAGAATGAACAGCAGAGTGATTCTGATCATCTATCTTGTAATCGTAAATATGATCAGCCTGGGATTTATGGCTGCTGACAAAATAAGAGCAATGGAGCACAGATTCCGTATTCCGGAGTCAGTGCTCCTTATTCTTGCCTGCATCGGAGGAAGCATAGGATCCATTATCGGGATGTTCCTGTTCCACCATAAGATCAGGCGGGCTAAATTCAGGCTGGGCCTGCCGGCGATCCTTGTCGTCCAGATCCTGTTTTATGTCTTGCTCAGCCATGTGACATCGCAGGTGATCTACCTGTAAAAAGACTTCTCGTTCGGGAGAAGGCTGCGGCAGAATGAGATGTCTGCGGCAGAAAAAGCTCTGGAAAGGAAACAGGAAAGGAAACTTCCGAAGCAGATATGATCGCACTGAAAATAGTAAAAAACGGCAGCTTTATGTCGAAGATCCTTGCCGGAGACGCTTTTGACAGCTTCCTGCTGGAAGAGGCCCGGATCCGAATGGCTGTTACCTGGGACATCGACGGGCATCTGAATGAACAGTTCTATCCGGCGGATGTCTGGAAGGACCCGGAGCAGAGGCCCTATGACAGGACCCAGTGGAAGGAGATCCGGCCCTATATCTATGACATCATCAAAGGAAAGCAGGCGCCGTCCTCCTTTCATTTTGTCCTTCTGCTGAAGCCTGAGCATGTTACAGCGCTTCTGGAGCAGGCCGGAGAGAGCCAGCTGGATGCTTTTGTCCAGAGCTTTCTGATCACGGTCCGCTTCAGCGATTCGGTCATGACCATTGTAACGGGAACGGCTTACAAATCTTTCACCCTGGACAAGAGCGCCGATACGCTCTGGGATAAAAGCCTGCAGAAGTTTCTGATTTCCAGGCAGATCGACTTTGAGCTTATGAGCTGAGGGCCTTTCATTTCTGTTTTGAATCTACAAGGAAAGAAGGATTCAAAACAAGATGCGGCAGCGAGGGAATCCAACAGCAAAAAGGATTTCACGGCAAAAAAGGTACCAGCAAGGGAATCCAGCAGCAAAAAGGATTCCACAGGAAAAAGGCAGCAATACCGCGCATGGTCTGAGCGCTGACCGGACCGTGCGGTTTTATAACTCATGCAGCGCAGAAACGGGGATATTTATGCGACACATCATCAAACCGGATGACTTCAGCGTTCAGGAACTGGAGGATTTATTTGATCTGGCCACAGATATGGAGCGGAATCCTGACAAATACGCCCATGTATGTGAAGGCAAAAAACTGGCTACCTGTTTTTATGAGCCCAGTACCAGGACCCGCCTCAGCACGGAAACCGCCATGCTGAACCTGGGCGGCAAGATCATGGGCTTTTCGGACGCGGGTTCTTCTTCCGCTTCCAAGGGAGAAAGCGTCTCGGATACGATCCGTGTTATTTCCTGTTTCGCGGATATAGCGGCCATCCGGCACCCCAAGGAAGGCGCGGCCACGGTCGCTGCCATGCATTCAACCATACCGGTCATCAACTGCGGCGACGGCGGACATCAGCACCCGACCCAGACCCTGACCGACCTGCATACCATCCGTTCCCTGAAAGGACGGCTGAGCAATTTTACCATCGGCCTCTGCGGCGACCTGAAATTCGGCCGCACGGTCCATTCCCTGATCAATGCCCTGGCCCGTTATGAAGGAATCCGCTTCATCTTCATCTCCCCGCCGGAGCTGCGGGTGCCCGATTACATTACGGAAAAGCTGGAGGAAAAGGGGATTCGTTATGAGGAATATATCAGTCTGGACGACGTTATGCCCCGTCTGGATATCCTTTATATGACCAGGGTCCAGAGAGAACGTTTCTTTAACGAGGAAGATTATGTCCGTTTGAAAGATTTCTATATTCTGGATACGGAGAGGATGAAGAGGGCACAGAATGACATGTTCGTCCTGCATCCCCTTCCCCGTGTCAATGAGATTTCGGTAGAAGTGGACAGAGATCCCAGGGCTGCCTATTTCCGTCAGGTCCAGTATGGCATGTACGTCAGAATGGCACTGATCATGACACTTCTGGAATTACACGTGGACTGACAGAATGAGAAAAGCCATACAGGCCGTCCGGCGAAAATAGACGCAGAGGCAGGCCATACAGGCTGTCCGGCGAAAATGGACGCAGAGGCAGGCCATATAGGCTTTCTGCCAAAAAGGGCAGCATATAAGAAAAGCAACCCGACCATACACAGTCAGGCTGACAGAAAGGATATCGCGGAATGCTGAATGTAGGAAAGATTGAAGAAGGCCTGGTCCTGGACCATATCAAGGCCGGCAAGAGCATGGTGATCTACAAACATCTGGGACTGGATAAGCTGGAATATCCTGTCGCGATCATCAAGAACGCCCGCAGCAACGCCATGGGCAAAAAAGACATTCTTAAGGTCGAATGCGATGTGGACGCCCTGAATCTGGATGTCATCGCTTTTATCGACCCGGACATTACCGTCAACATCATCCGCGACGGGGATATCGTGGAGAAAAAGCAGCTGAGCATGCCCAGGATGGTCACCAACGTGATCCGCTGCACCAATCCCCGCTGCACCAATCCCCGCTGCATTTCCACCATTGAGCAGGAACTGCCCCAGGTCTTTTATCTGGCGGACGGAAGACGCAAGATCTACCGCTGCAGATACTGCGACGAGAAATATACCGAGAAAGGCTCCAAGAGCTGGTATTGATCCGGGTGAAAAAATACCGGAAGGCTCCAGGAACTGGTACTGAGCCGGAAAAAAATACCGGGAAAGGCTCCGGGAGCTGGTATTGAGCCGGACTGAAAGAGCAGTACGCAAGGGTGGTGAAAAGTACGAATAGTACTAAAAAAAGGAAATAAATATATGGAATTCAAATCACTTGAGATTACGGCAGAGGAGCTGGCGGCACTGGATCCGTCCTCGTATCTGCTGATCGACCTGCGTGATGAGGATGCCTATGAACACGGTAAGATCCCCGGGGCGATACGCCTGGATCCGGAAGAGATTTCGGAGGGGGATTTT
>ONRU01000110.1 GCA_900320325.1 uncultured Lachnospiraceae bacterium | reverse complement strand
CGGGTTCGATTCCGCCTGTCGGTCCTTCTTCTCCCGGCTTTTCGATATACATCAGATATTCAATATTGCCTTCCGGTCCCCGGATGGGGGAATAGGCAAGGCCCAGGATGGCAAAGCCGAGGCCGGCTGTCATTTCCGTCACATTCTCAATGACTTCTTCATGGACGGCCCGGTCGCGGACAACGCCCTTCTTGCCGACCTTTTCCCTGCCGGCTTCGAACTGGGGCTTGATCAGGCATACCATCTGCGCCCCCGGCCGCAGGATCTCCAGAGCGGGCGGCAGGATCCTGGACAGGGAGATAAAGGAGACATCCACCGATGCGAAATCCGGCTGTTCCGGGGCTCCGGTGGCAGGGTCTGTCTGCAGATCCTCCGGCTTCATGTAGCGGAAGTTGGTCTTCTCCATGCAGACGACACGCGTATCTGTCCGCAGCTTCCAGTCCAGCTGGCCGTAGCCCACATCAATGGCGTAGACTTTGGCGGCCCCGTTCTGCAGCATGCAGTCTGTAAAGCCTCCGGTGGAGGCGCCGATATCCATGCAGAGCTTACCCTGCAGATCGATGGGAAAAGTCCGCAGGGCCTTCTCCAGCTTCAGACCTCCCCTGCTCACATAGGGGAGGGTCTGGCCCCGCACCTCGATCTGCGCGGTCTCCGGATCAAAGGAAGCGCCGGCTTTGTCCTCCTTCTGGCCATTCACATATACAATTCCTGCCATGATCAGGGCTTTGGCCTTTTCCCGGGAGGGGGCGAAGCCCTGCTCGGTCATTAAAAGGTCCAGCCTTTTTTTCGTATTTTTCATAGATCGATCAATCCCGTAAAACGGGCTCACTTGCTTCTGGTGATCAGCATCTCGATTACCTGTCTGAGGAAATCGTTGGAGACGGACAGGCTGTCATACAGCTGCAGGGCCCGGTCGGAAAGGGCGCGGACATCCGCGGCGGCCTGTTCCAGGCCATGCATGGTCACATAAGTGACTTTGCCGTCTTTCTCGTCGCTGCCGACCTGCTTGCCAAGTTCCTCACTGTCTCCCGTAACATCCAGGATATCATCCTGAATCTGGAAGGCTACGCCGATATCCTCGGCGATCTGTCCCAGTTTCTCTATATCTTCCGCCGGTGCCCCGGCCAGGATGGCTCCGATCTGGAAGCCGCTGCGGATCATGCAGGCTGTTTTATGGATATGGATATACAGGAGAGTATCGTGGTCTGTCCGTTCCGGCGCGGCCTCCGCTTCCAGGTCAGCGCACTGGCCGCCGACCATGCCGAAAATGCCTGCGTTCCTGCCCAGGACTTTGAGGGCCCGGATCACTGCCGCGGTCTCCTCCGCGTTTTCCGCCCGGTCAAAGGCCTGCATGGCTGTCTCATAGGCATAGTTGAGCAGGCCGTCCCCGGCCAGGATGGCCATTCCCTCTCCGTACACGATATGGGTGGTCTTCCGTCCCCGGCGGTAGTCATCATTGTCCATGGCCGGCAGGTCATCATGGATCAGGGAATAGGTGTGGATCATTTCCAGCGCCGCCATGAAAGGCTCCGCCAGTTCCTGTCTGCCCCCGTACATGGCGCAGGTCTCCATGATGAACATGGGGCGCAGACGCTTGCCGCCTGCCATGGTGCTGTAGCGCATGGCGTCCATGACGGTCGCCGCCAGCCGGTCGGATCCGCTGATCTGACCGGGATCCGGCAGGAAGGAGTCCAGGACCTGGCTGCAGGCCTGTGTTTTCTGTTCCATCATTTCATGAAAAGTCATATCAGAATTCCTCCAGACTGCCGTCTTCCGACAGCTTTAATACCTTCTGCTCCACAAGGTCGATCTTGTCATTGCAGGCGCGGAGCAGCTTCATTCCCTGTTCATAGCAGTCAAAGGACTCCTCCAGGGAAACGTCTTCTTCTTCCATTCTGGCCAGCAGTGCCTGCAGGCGTTCAAAGGTCTCCTCTATGGTCAGCTCCTGCTCCTGCGGGGCTTCCTGCTGTGCCTGTACCTCTTCGGTCTTTTTTCTGCGCGGCATCTTACTCCTCCTGTATATGGATTTCCGCGGGGTCAGTCCGTCCGGTCTCCCCCTGTGTATGGGCCTGCGCGGGCGCGGTCCGTTCGATCTCCTCCACACGGGTCCGGACGCTGCCGTCCCGCAGGCGGACCCGGAGCAGGTCCCCTTCCCGCAGTGTATCCACTGTAAATACGCCTTTTCCCCTGCTGTCGGTCACGAAGCCGTAGCCGCCTGAAAGTCTGGCCAGGGGGGACAGGGCCTCCATTCTGGCCGCCAGGACCTGCATGCGGTGTTTGGTGCCGGACAGCCTGCGGTTCATGCTGTAGGTCAGGCTGTCTCCGATCCGCAGGCGGGCCCGGCTGTCAGCCAGCCGCATCCGCATCCGGGCCTGCAGCCTGTCGGCATAGCGGGCCGCTTCCGTCCTCTGCTGGCGGATCCTTGCCGCGGGGGACAGGTGCTGCAGCTGCAGCTGCATGGTCCGTGTCTTCTCCCGGCAGCGGTCCAGCCGGTACTGCATCGACTGGTTCAGGCTGTTATAGAAGGCTTCCAGGTCATCCCGGAATCGTTCATAGTCATAGACAGCCAGCTCGGCCGCCGCGGAGGGGGTCGGTGCCCGCAGGTCCGCCACATAGTCCGTGATGACCGTATCGGTCTCATGCCCCACTGCGGATATGATGGGTACAGCGCAGTCAAAGACAGCCTGGGCCACTTTTTCCTCGTTAAAAGCCCAGAGGTCCTCAATAGAGCCGCCGCCGCGGCCTATGATGATGGTATCCACGCCCAGATCCTCCAGGGCATGGATTCCCGTTATGATACTGTCCGCCGCCTGGTCTCCCTGCACGATGGCCGGATACAGGATGATCTTCACATAGGGATTGCGTCGATGTGCAATATTGATGATGTCCCGGACCGCCGCTCCTGTGGGCGCTGTGACGACGCCAAGCGTTCGGATATAGGCGGGGATGGCCTGCTTGTACCGCTCATCGAACATTCCCTGTTCTTCCAGCCTGCGCTTGAGCTGCTCATACCGCTCGTTGAGGGCGCCCACGCCGTCCCGGATGATCTGCATGGCGTAGAGCTGGTATCGTCCGTCGCGTTCATAGACATCCACTGTGCCGCTGACAATGACCTGGTCCCCTTCCTTCATGAGAAAAGAAAGGCCCCTGCGGCGGCCGGCGAACATGACGCAGGCAAGCGTACCCGAGGCATCTTTTAAAGTAAAATAGATATGGCCGGAGGAATGATATTTGCAGTTGCTGACCTCTCCCCGAACGAGCAGAGAGCGCAGCAGATAGTCCTCCGAAAACATGTGCTTTATATAGGCATTGACCTGTGAAACTGAATAAGCTTTCCTCATTCCCACCGTAGGCAGATTTATTTCTCTGCCGCAAATTGTGCCAGGACTCCGTTCACGAACTGTCCCGCGTTATCCTGTCCGAATTTTTTGGCCAGCTCGACTGCTTCGTTGATGGCGGCCCCGGCGGGCACATCGTCATCAAAGCAGATTTCATACACTGCCAGCCGCAGTATGGCCAGCTCGACCTTGCCGACACGGTCCAGGCGCCAGCCCTTCAGACCGGATCCGATCATCTGATCCAGCTCGGGAATCTTATCCATGATCTTACGGGTCTTCTCGATAATGGCCTTTTCATCAGCCGGCGTTGCCGTAAAATCGCCGCTGTCAAAAAAGAATCTCGCCTGTTCCTCCATCTGGTCCGGCGTATTGAATTCAGCCCGGAACAGGAGCTTGAAGACCTGTTCTCTGATTCCTCTTCTGTTCATTCTGTGGTCTCTCCAATCAGGAACCGCCGGCCCCTGCCGGCGTTCATCATTATATCTTTACAAAATATGCGCACAATATCTGCCTGCTGCGGGCGCGCAGGCAACAGGGAACCGGGACAAAGCCCGGTCCCATCCATTTCATATACAAATTTCAACCGCAGATTCCGCCTGCGTACTTCATCCGCAAGTTTCATTTGCAGCCGGAAGCGGCATCCGCCGCCCCGTCTTATTCGGGAATATTGATTCCCGCGATCCGGATATCCACATCCAGGACCTTCAGTCCGGTCATGGTCTCTACCGCAGTCTTGATCCGCTTCTGGACCTTGCTGCTGGTGGCAGGGATGTTGTAGCCGTATTCCAGGATAATGGCAAGCTCAGCCTTGACGCCGTTCTTGCTGACTTCCACCTTGACATTCTTGCCCAGCTTGCGGACGCCGCCCTTGCTGAGGATGGCACGGTCCACATTGCCCGCGATATACGCTACGCCGTCAACGTCCAGCGCCGCGTAGGCAACGATCAGGGTCACGACTTCATCAGCTATTTTAACGGTACCGATTCCGGATTTTTCGACAGTTTTCTTTTCCTGTTCCATCTTAAACCTCCTGTACACAGAGTCCGGATCCCCGGGCGGGGACCTGCCTCTTCTATAAGATCTGTACCGGCGGCCCGGCTCCGGCCAGCCGCCTCATCGCGGGAGCTGTCTGTAAACAGTCCTGACGTTATCATAACATTTTTATAAATCATTGCCAACAGATTGTTGACAGCAGAGAGTCCAAAGGGAGACCGCGGCCTTCCCTGTTCTGCGGCTGCGCCCGGCTCCGGCGTCTGCGGGTTCCAGGATTTTTTCCGGAATCCGCCGGGGCTCCGGAATATGCCTGGCTTTCTGTACTCCCAACCGAACTTCCGTCTGTCAATTCCTGGAGAACTCCTCCAGGACCAGTCCCTCATTGCGGTCCAGGACCATGCCCACGGACCAGGGATTGATGAAGAGCAGAAGGGGATTGCCCTTGAGGTCCCGGATCCTCTTCATATCGGTGGTACCCACGATCTTCATGGGATCGATATCCTTATTGACGATCCAGCGGATGTGCTCATAAGGCAGGGTCTCCAGGATGATGTCCACGTTGTATTCGCTCTT
>ONRU01000085.1 GCA_900320325.1 uncultured Lachnospiraceae bacterium | reverse complement strand
CGGAAAAAGTCATTTCCTACAATGAGAAAATACCACCTGTCCGGCGGAAATGCTATCAACCGCTGGTATAAAGCGGATCAGAAAAAGCAGTCAATATTCCGTCTGAGAAATACCTTCTGATATTCTGTCAGATCTTCCGGATGCAGGGCTTTTACACCCGTCATTTCATAATCTCTGTTCAGAAACTCATATTTGCGCTCGCCCATCTGATGGAAGGGCAGGAGCTGTACGCGTGTCAGCCCGGTGCCCCGCAGCAGGCCTGCAATCCCCTCCGCGTCCGGCAGATCTGCGTTAAAGCCGGGAATCACGGGAATCCGGGGCAGGATCGTCAGTCCCTGTTCCTGTGCCCATCGGAGATTCTTATGGATCAGGCCGGTATCAACACCTGTCCCAGTCTTATGTCTGATCGGATCATAATGCTTGACATCAAAGAGCAGGAGGTCGAACAGGGGGGCAAGCCTGTGAAAGACTTCCGGGCTTACGCAGCCGGTGGTCTCGATCGCGGTGTGGACCCCCTTTTCTTTAAGGCCAAGGACCAGTGCCTCCGCGAAAGCGGGCTGGGCCATTCCTTCGCCGCCGGAGATCGCCGGAGATCGTCACACCGCCGCCGGATTCCTCATAGAAATCGATATCCTGCAGGCACACTTCCATAACTTCATCTACAGTTTTGTATTCGCCTTCACTGGTAAGAGCGCGGCCGGGACAGCCCTGTACACAGGCCAGGCATCCGGTACATTTATGGAAATCAATATGAATCCTTCCGTTTTCCGCGGCTGTAATGGCCTTCTCAGGGCAGGTACGCGCGCATTTAAGGCAGTGGAGACAGTTTTCACCGCGGTACATGATCTGGACGCGGGAGAGCTGGGACTCCGGATTGGAACACCATTTGCAGCGGAGGGGACATCCCTTCAGAAACACGGTGGTCCGTACGCCGGGGCCATCGTGGATGGAAAACTTCTGAATATTAAAAACAATTCCTTTTGGTTCCATATAAATCATTTCTCCTCATTTAAAACGATATTGCCGCGGCAGCGGAAGACCTGTCATAGCAGCGCCGTAAAACACTGCCCGGCATGGTTCCCGGACTTCATTCCTGGATGTTATTCCCGGACATTTTCCGTGCCTGCCTGTTCCCATCATAGCATTTAGATTCGAATCTGTAAATAAAAAGTTACGAATGAAATTTATTTTAATTTCCTGCGAAAAATATATTGACGATTAAGGGAAGAGTGCTATAATTAAGCTACGAACAGAACAAAAATAAATTTCAAAAGAAATAAAGGAGAGGCCAAATGGAAAACAAAGCGCATTTCGGATCCCTGACGCCCAGAATGCAGGCGTATCGTGAGAGCGTCCTGGACCAGAAACCTTATATCGACGCACAGCGTGCTGTCCTGGCTACAGAATCCTATAAAAAGAATCTGCATCAGCCTGCGGTCATGAAGCGGGCGCTGATGCTGCAGAATATTCTGGCAAAGATGGATATCTATATTGAAGACGAGACGATCCTGGTCGGCAATCAGTCTTCTGTGAACCGCGGCGCGCCGGTCTTCCCGGAATACACGATGAAGTTCATCCTGGACGAGCTGGATCTGTTTGAAAAGCGTGACGGCGATGTTTTCTATATTACGGAAGAGACCAAAAGGCAGCTGCGGGAGATCGCCCCTTTCTGGGAGAACAATAACCTGCGGGCCCGCGGCGAGGCCCTGATCCCCGAAGAGATGCAGGTCTATATGGATACGGGGTTCTTTGGCATGGAAGGCAAACTCAACGCCGGTGACGCGCATCTTGCAGTGGACTACGCCAGCATGCTCAGGACTGGCCTCAAAGGCTATGAAGACCGTGCCCGGAAGCTGAAGACAGAACTGGATCTGACAGAGCCTTCCTCCATCGACAAGTACCAGTTCTACAAGGCTGTCCTGATCGTGATTGATGCTGTGAAGGGATTCGCGGAGCGCTTCGCGGCGCTGGCCCGCGGGAAGGCAGCAGCGGCAAAAGGCCCCAGGAGATCCGAACTTCTCGAAATCGCCCGCATCTGCGGCAAGGTGCCTTATCAGCCGGCAGAGACTTTCCACGAAGCCGTGCAGGCCGTCTGGTTCATCCAGCTGATCCTGCAGATCGAGTCCAACGGACACTCCCTCAGCTATGGCCGCTTTGATCAGTATGTCTATCCCTATCTGGCAGCCGACCTGGAACAGGGACGGATCACAGAGGAACAGGCCGTGGAGCTTCTCACTAACCTCTGGATCAAGACGCTGACCATCAACAAGGTCCGCTCCCAGGCGCACACGTTTTCCAGTGCCGGAAGCCCCATGTACCAGAATGTTACGATCGGCGGACAGACCGCGGATGGCAAAGATGCCGTAAACGAACTGTCCTTCCTGATTCTGAGGTCCATCGGTCAGACAAGGCTGCCCCAGCCCAACCTGACAGTCCGCTATCACAGGAACATTAATCAGGCCTTTATGGACGAGGCAATCGAGGTCTTGAAGCTCGGAACCGGCATGCCCGCGTTCAACAACGACGAAGTCATCATTCCTTCCTTCATTGAGAAGGGCGTTCGGAAAGAGGACGCTTACTGCTATTCCGCCATCGGATGCGTGGAAACAGCCGTGCCCGGAAAATGGGGCTATCGCTGCACCGGCATGAGCTATCTGAACTTCCCCCGGATCCTGCTGATGGTCATGAACAATGGCATCGATGTGACAAGCGGCAGGAGATTTATCAAAGATTACGGGAATTTCCGGGATATGGAGTCTTTTGATGACCTGATGAAGGCCTGGGACGGCGCGATCCGGGAGCTGACCCGCGCAAGTGTCATCGTAGAGAACGCCATTGATCTGGCGAGCGAGCGTGAAGTGCCTGATATCCTCTGTTCCTGTCTGACACAGGACTGCCTGGGACGCGGCAGGACCATCAAAGAGGGCGGCGCGGTTTATGATTTCATTTCCGGCCTGCAGGTGGGCATCGCGAACATGGCGGACAGCCTTTCCGCCATCAAAAAGCTGGTCTATGAAGAAGGGAAGATTTCCCGGGACGAGCCTGGCTTCGGATTTCGCGGGAGAAGAAGGAGAGCGGATCCGTCAGATGCTGATCCATGACGCGCCAAAGTATGGCAACGATGACGACTATGCCGATCAGCTGGTCGTGGACGCTTACGCCTCCTACCTGGATGAGATGAAAAAATATAAGAATACCCGGTTCGGCAGAGGACCGGTCGGCGGCATCCGCTACGGCGGAACCTCCTCGATTTCAGCGAATGTCGGGCAGGGATTCGGTACAATGGCGACCCCTGACGGACGCCATGCCAGAGAGCCCCTCGCCGAGGGATGTTCACCCGCCCATTCCATGGACCAGCATGGGCCGACAGCGGTGTTCAAGAGTGTGTCTAAGCTTCCTACCCATGAGATCACGGGCGGCGTTCTCCTGAATCAGAAGGTCACCCCTGCCATGCTCTCCACCCGGGAGAACACCAAAAAGCTGGAATTTATCGTCAGAACATTCTTTAACCGCCTGGAAGGCTACCATGTGCAGTATAATGTAGTAGACAAAGCGACGCTGCTGGACGCCCAGGCGCATCCGGAGAAACACAAAGACCTGATCGTCCGTGTAGCAGGTTACAGCGCCTTCTTCAATGTACTGAGTAAGGCGACACAGGATGATATCATCGGCAGGACAGAACAGACACTGTAAGGATATTTGATCGGACAGATGCTGACAGAACCATGTCAGAAAAGATGTTTGAAACTGCAGGAAAACGAGAGAACAGAAACAGCGCATATTTTTCAGGGAGGCACAAAATGAAATTCTGTATTGATGACGCGAATGTTGACAAGATCCGGCATATTTATGAGTATTATCCGGTCGACGGTGTTTCCACCAACCCTTCGATCCTGGCCAAGTCCGGAAGGGATCCCTATGAGGTCCTGAAGGAGATCCGTTCTATCATCGGCGAGGACGGCGAGCTGTTCGTCCAGGCTACCTCGACGACGGCAGAGGGTATGGTCGAAGAAGCCCGCAGGATCGTGGAAGTGCTGGGTAAGACCACACTGGTAAAGATTCCCTGTGTTCCCGAAGGCTTCAAAGCCATGAAGCAGCTGAAAAAGGAAGGCATCCGCTTCATCGGTACGGCGATCTACACCGCAATGCAGGGGTTCCTGGCAGCCAAGTGCGGCGCGGAGTATGTGGCTCCTTATGTGAACCGTATCGACAACATGGGCTTTGACGGGATCCAGGTCTCCAAGGACATTCATGACGCGATCACGGCAAGTGGGCTTGACAGCGGACTGCTGGCGGCCAGCTTCAAGAACAGCCAGCAGGTCCTCGAACTGACAAAGTATGGCGTGAAGGCAGTGACCGTAGCGCCGGATGTCATTGAAGGCCTTGTAAAGAACGCGGCGATCGACGCTGCCATTGATCAGTTCACCAGAGACTTCCGGGGACTGGTCGGGGAAGGAAAGACGATGGCAGACTGCTGACTGCCTGCCGGGAGATGTGAGGCGATCTGTGAAAAGGAGGGTGAACCAATGTTAGAGTGGTTAAAAAACCGGTTTTCCGGGAAAAGCCGGCCGGATCAGGGGATGATCACAAGAAAATGCAGATACTGCGGGAAAACTTTTACGCTGCCGGAAAATGTCCAGCACTGGCCGGACTGCTGTATGGAATGCAGAGCGAAATACAGGCCGAAGGAAACCCTTACCGGAAAGTGTCAGAAATGCGGGAAGACATTCACATTCCCGTCAGACGCCCGGCACTGGCCGCGGTACTGTCCGGAATGCCGGGCCAGGCGGAAACGGAGATGAAGACAGTGAAACCTGCCGGGGCGCGGACCTGTCAGCCCGTCAGCACCTCGATGCCGCGCACCGCAAGCTCGGCGGTAACAGGCGCTTCCATATGCAGATCTGTGACGACGGTCTTCACCCGGTCTTTCAGGTTGAGGGGCACAGTGCCGTGTCTGGAAAACTTTTCAGATTCTGTCAGGACGATGACCCGGTCCGCCTGACAGGCCATATCGCGGACGGCCTGGGCGCGCATCTGGTCCTGATGGGTGAAACCGGCTCTGGCGGACCAGCCGTCCACGCCGATGAAGAAACGGTCGACCCAGAAATTCTCCGCGCACTGGCGCACCATGGGGCCGACCATGACCTGGGCGTCCTGCTGGTAAATGCCGCCGAGAAGAATGATCTGGAAATCGGAGGAGCGGCGGATATAGTCCGCGATGAAAGCGCTGTTGGTGATGATCGTCACACCGCTTCTCGATTCTGTAAGCGCGGCGGCGAGCAGGGCACAGCAGCTGCCGCTCTCGATCATGATGGTATCGCCGTCCCCGACCAGTTCCGCCGCGCGCAGGGCAATCCTGCGCTTTTCTTCGTAGTGGTAGGCCAGGCGTCCCTTGATATCATCCGTGCTGGACAGAACGGCAAAACCGTGTTCTCTCTTGATCAGTCCCTGGGCCTCCATGGCGTCCAGGTCTTTGCGGACAGTGACCTGTGAGACCCCCAGGTGGGCGGAAAGCCCGGCGACTTCCATCTTCTTTTCTTTTACTAACAGCTCCAGGATCTGACTGGTGCGGTCTTCTTTTCTTCGCATACCGCGAACCTCCTGTCAAAGTAATATTTGTAATGTACATTATAGCATATCGAATCAATATTCTTCGGATTTTTCTTACGTTCATAAGTAATCAGCAGGTAAGGAGGATTGTATGGCGTCAACAAAAGCGTATCTGGATTATGTTTTGGAACAGCTGTCAGGTCTGGAGGAGATCAGTTACCGGGCCATGATGGGAGAATATATCCTGTATTATCGGGGAAAGGTGTTCGGCGGTATTTATGATGACCGGCTTCTGATAAAGCCAGTCCCTGCGGCGGTCAGGAAGATGCCGGACGCCCCCATGGAGGTTCCCTACGAGGGAGCGAAGGAAATGCTTCTGGCAGAGGATGTTGACAACAGCGGATGGCTGCGCGCGCTGGTCGAGAGTATGTGGGAAGAGCTTCCGGAACCGAAACGGAAGAAAAAGGCCGCGGCAGGAAAACAATCATAATACAGGAGCCGGAGCCCGCTGCTGAAATGGCAGCGGGCTTTTTTGGGCTGGTGGAAAAGGGGGCCCAAGTGTGGTAGGGTGGAGATACAGAGCGGGGCCGGCGTCTGTTTACAATCCGGCCGCTATGTAAATTAAGAGACGCTTCGCAAATGGGAACCTGGCATACGGCCGGCATTCGAAATGAAGGAACAGCAATGGAACAAGACAGGAATAAGAGCCTGTTCGAATCGATTCCTGTGCCCACGGCGGTCAGGATCATGGCTCTTCCTACGATCATTGTGCTTAACCACTTCATCGGCATGTACGGCATCGTCTGGTCCCAGGTGACAGCGGATATCCTGACAGTGGCACTGTCGGCCCTTGTCTACTTCCGTTTCCGGAGCAGGCTGATCAGGGGCGAAGTCAGCAGTTGAACGGACTGAAAAGTATCTGCAGATGCCTTGTCTGACCTGCGGGAAATATGCTTTTCTTTCCGAATCGGCGGGTTTATAGTATAATAGTCTGAAATGTGACACAGAAGGAGGAAGAAGAGTTGTCTTCTTTGGAAAAAGTAAAAGCCTATTTTGCCGCTGCCGGCCTGGCGGACCGGGTCATTGTGCCGGAACAGTCCAGCGCGACGGTCGAGGAAGCGGCAGCGGCACTCGGGACGGAACCGGGCAGGATTGCCAAAACGCTTTCCTTTCTGGTAGACGGAAAACCTGTGCTGATCCTGTTCGCGGGAGACGCCAGGGTCGATAATAAAAAGTTCAAGCAGCTGTTCCATACAAAAGCCAGGATGATTCCGGGCGATCAGGTGGAGGAATATGTCGGTCATGCTCCCGGCGGGGTATGTCCTTTCGCAGTAAAGGACGGCGTACAGGTCTATCTGGATGATTCCCTGAAACAATATGACATCGTTTATCCCGCGGCAGGCAGCGGTCACAGCGCCGTCCGTCTGAATCTGGCGGAGCTGGAACAGTATTCAAAGTCCTGCGGCTGGATCGATGTCGCGAAATGAACAGGCCGGAAGGATATATCTGAAAACAGGAGCGGTTCAGGATGATAAGGAGAGTCAACACGTTATTACTTGCAGTATTTCTCTGCGCGGCCGCTGTCATGACCGCGGCCTGCGGCAGACAGACGGCGGCAGCGGCAGTGACCGGGGAGACAGCGGCGGCAGCCACAACGGAGAGCGCGGCGGCGGCGACCTCGGCCTCGCCGGATCTGAAGCCGGAAGGCAACGGTTTCCTGGTCGTCATAGACGCGGGGCATCAGCAGCAGGGCAATTCCGGACAGGAACCGATCGGGCCGGGTGCCTCTTCAACAAAAGCAAAGGTGTCGAGCGGTACGGCCGGCGTATCGACAGGCGTACCGGAATATCAGCTGAACCTTGATATTACTCTGCAGCTCAGGTGGATATCAGCAACAGCGAGCGGGCGGCGGTCGCCAATGAAAATGAGGCGGACGCTTTCATCAGGATCCACGCCAACGGATCCGGCAGCTCGTCGGCCCACGGATCCATGACTATCTGCATGACGCCCGGCAATCCTTTCAATGGGGACCTGTATGAGGAATCCAGGCATCTGTCAGACTGTGTTCTGGATGCTTACGTGGCGGAGACCGGAATCAGCAAGGAATATGTCTGGGAAACGGATACCATGTCCGGGATCAACTGGAGCCAGGTACCTGTCACAATTCTGGAGATGGGCTATATGTCCAATCCCTCGGAAGATGAGAAGATGCAGGATCCCGATTTCCAGAAAATCATGGTGACCGGAATCGCCAACGGGATCGATGATTATTTTGAAGTCCGGAAGGACATGGCGGAAACGGCCGGGGACGACATGACAGCCGCGCAGGCTGCAACAGAGACGTCAGCGGCCCTGTCCACTACAGGCACAGCGGCTGCGGATTCCCGGACAGGCAGTACGGCCGGAGAGACCGGAACGGAGCGGACGACAGACTAAGGATAAGGATGCGGAACAGGAAGCGGTGGAGTTATCTCCCGGGAGGGATCATAGGATGGCTGGCCCTTGTCTGCCTGCTGCTGGCAGGCTGCGGCGGGGAGCAGACCGTTTATACCGAATCGGAGATCATACAATATGTCAAAGATGTTTACGGAGAAGACTACCGCCTGACGGATACGGACCACACGGTCCTGCCGGACGGCACGGTCCGGGATGATTACATCTTTGCGGAAGAGGATGGTGTTTCTTTTATGGTCAGTACCTCCTCACGGATCTCCCATAACCGTTTCGGTTTTGTGACCTCCGGATCTCCGGTTCTGTCAGACGGCTATCTGGACGCGGTCATCGGCTGCCGGCAGCAAGACCTGCAGCGTCTGTTTCAGGATTCGGACCTGGATGCCAGGCTGGTCAGGACAGGCGGAGGCAATTATGACTGCGGGGCGGCCTGGAATCTTTCCATTTACCTGGAAGACGCAGACCGTTTCAATGATGCAGCCAAACTGATTGAGAAAATAGATAAGATCCTGCAGTTCCGCTGCAACCGGGCTTATGCCAGGATCGGGTCCGGGGCGGACAGGACCCGCCGGGTGCATGTTTACCTGAAGCCGGACCGGGCCGCGGATGACACATGGAAGGAAGCGGATAATATACGGGACTACAGGATCGCGGAGATCGGCCTCTCAACGGATTCCCGCCAGCGTCTGACCGCGGAGGACGCGGCCGCGCAGCTGGAGAAGGGCTATGTCATGGCGGCCAAATGGAACCGGCAGGCGGTCTACAGGATTTCCGACGAGCTCTGGGACCGGTATCCGGCTCCGTGGCTGGATGTCGTGATGATCGGGACTCACGCGGTCGAACCGGGTACATACAGATTCTATTATGATGAAGATTCCGAAACCTATTGGCTGGCCTGCCTGGATCCCTGTCAGGATTTTGACGGATTTCCATATCCCTACGAGCCCCGGGGCAGATTCGCGGACCTGGTCAGTATGATGAACGGCGTGTACACAGCCGCGGACTGGTCTGCCCGCTGGAAAATAGGAGAAGATATCTGGGAAGCCCGTCTGCTGGTATCTGACCGGCAGGGCGTAAAATATGCCTATGAGGACTTCTATATGGAATTTAACGGCGTGCGCAAAATACTGACCCGCCCGCCGGAAGGAAAGACGAACGGAACGGTATCTGGCAGGTGGTTCTCCATCGAGGACCTGATCCGGATGCTGCACGTTCAGGTGATCATGAATCAGGATACAATGACGGCAGTCATTTATTGAGCAATGCTCTGTAAATGCGCTTTTCTGATATAGATTGACGGGCGGTTGGATACAGTCCGGTTTAAAGGAAAGACAGAATATATGGATAATAACGAAGAAAAGATCCTGCGGGATACTCCTCTCACTGAGGAAGATACCAGTATTGAAGCGGCAGACCGCAGCCCGGAGCCGGCGGCTGATACAGCCGGACCGGAAACAGAAGAGCCTTCAGCTGTGGAAAAGCCGGAAGACTCCAACGCGGCAGCGGAGCCGGAGACGGAAGAGCCTTCAGCAGTGGAAGGGCCGGAAGCGGAAGATTCTGCAGCAGAAGCCGGATCAGAGCCGGAGGCGGAAAATTCTGCAGCAGAAGCTGAACCGGAGACAGAAGAACCGGCGGCAGCCGGACCGGACCCGGAGGATGCCGCCCCTGTGGACAGCCCCGCAGAGCAAGCGGAGGAGACTGTGACGGCGCCCGCCGGAGAAACCGGCAGCGCAGGACGTTCTTTCTCCGGAATGCTGGATGACGCGGACAGCGCCGCGTCTGCCGGATCTGCGGAGGACGCGCTCGGACAGGAAGACGGTGAACAGAATAAGCCCCGCAAAAAACACAGGATCTGGATTCCGATCCTGCTGATCCTGCTGCTGATCGGCGCCGCGGCCGGCGGCTATATGTACGGCGTCTACTATTTCCGCGACCGCTTTATTTACAATACCAAAATCAACGGGGTCGTCTGCGGCAGGCTGACGCCGGCAGAGACCGCGGAGCGGATTGGATTCCGCATGGAAAAATATCAGATGGAGATCACCTTCCGGGACGACCAGAAGCAGACCATCAAAGCGGCCCAGATCGATTATAAGTTCGCCCCGGGAGATTCCATTGAAAAACTGCTGACGAAGCAGGATCCCTACAAGTGGCCCCTGGGAATCTTCCAGCCGGTTGAATACAATGTGGAAGAGAAAACGGAATATAATCATGAGCGGGCGACCAAGCTGATCGAAGGATTTGACCAGATGAAGGAAGAGAACATGGTCAAGCCTGAGAACGCCTACATGGTCCTGAAGGACGAAGGTTTCTCGATCGTGCCGGAAGTGGAAGGAAACGCGGTCAATACGGAACCGGTGACGGCGGCCATACTGGCGGCGCTGGACGAAGACGCTGCCTCGGTCAATGTGGAAGAGATCGAGGGAGCCTATAAGGAGCCGTCAATCCGCGCTGACAATAAGGAGCTGAATGAGGAGACCGATAAGCTCAACGGCTACATTGGAGCCGATATCACTTATATCGTGCCCGAAGGGGACGAGGAGATGCGGCTGAACGCCAAAACGCTGCAGACCTGGCTGTCTGTGGATGAGGACGGCCATTATTATAAAGATGAGGAAGTCTGGGCGGATCATATATGGAACTATGTGGACCAGATTGCCATAAACGTCAATACAGTCGCGGACACCAGGTCCTTCCCCGCGACCGGGATTGGAACCATCAGCGTCGGCGGCGGCGACTACGGCTATTCCGTGAACAAGTCCGCGGAAAGGGAACTGCTGGCCCAGCAGCTGGAGGACTGTGAGACAGTGACCCGGGAACCGGAGTATTTCACCAGAGAATTCGGGCCCGAAAATGACGGGCTGAGCGATTCCTATATTGAAGTCGATATCTCCAGACAGCATGTCTGGATCTACAGGGACGGGTCCTGCGTACTGGATACAGACTGCGTGACCGGAATGCTTTCGGGCACCAGGGCGACGCCCACGGGCATCTATCAGATTCTGTATAAAGCCACGGATGTAGACCTGAAAGGCCAGCAGCTGGCGGACGGTAAGTATTCCTACGTGTCCCATGTCAATTACTGGATGCCTTTTTATAACAGCTGCGGCTTCCATGACGCCAGCTGGCGCAGTAATTTCGGCGGTTCCATTTATATCAATAACGGATCCCATGGCTGTGTCAACCTGCCTTCCTGGGTGGCGGCGGATTTTTACAGCTGTGTGGAGGAAGGGATGCCGGTCATTATCTATTACTCATAATGACGCGTGACCTGCGGCAGGATATGCAGGCACTGAAACGTAAAAAGTATTATAATAAGAACACCGCGGCAGGCCTGCCGGCGGATCAGGAAGACGCTCCGCGGACATATTCCGGCGGAGCGCCTTGCTTATTCGGAGCGGGACGCGGAAAAAGAGAGCACCGCGGGTACTGCGGAGACGGAGGAATGAAATGGCAAAGATCAATGATGTAAAGATGACAACAGCCAACCGTTTTCTGAACATGTTCGAAGTGGACGCGACAGACAAGAACGGCCGGCCGGCCAGATATTTCGTGGCTTCGAGAGCGGAGCGGGTGGAAGATCTGAAGATCAGTACCGGGCAGAATAAGCCGGACGGCGTGATCATTTACAGTCTTTACGGGGAGAAGCGGGACCGTGTGGTCCTGATCCGCCAGTACAGATATCCGGTGGACGGCTATGTGTATGAATTCCCGGCGGGCCTGGTGGATGCCGGTGAGAATTACGAGCAGGCAGCGGTCCGGGAAATGCATGAAGAGACGGGACTGGTCTTCACGCCTCTGGAAACCGATCCCATGTATCAGGAACCCCGGTTTACGACGGTGGGCCTGACAGATGAGTCCTGCGCCACGGTCTTTGGCTATTCGACCGGCAGCGTGAGCGGAAAATATCTGGAAGCCAGTGAGGAGATCGAGGTGGTCCTGGCGGACCGCGAGGAGGTACGCAGAATCCTGAAAGAGGAGAGGGTCGCCATTATGTGCGCGTATCAGCTCATGCATTTTCTGGCGGACGAGGAACCTTTCCGTTTTCTGCAGACAGGTGAGGAAGTATGACAGGACCGGACTGGCTGCGGAATCTGCGGTGTGTCTTTTCGGAGACAGCCAGCCTGTCGGAACTGGCTTCCCCGGGCGGCTCCGCTGTCCTGATTCCCCTCGTGGAGGGGGAGAAGGGTCCGGAGATCCTGTTCGAAGTCAGGGCGGCCGGCCTGCGGCACCAGCCCGGGGAAGTCTGTTTTCCCGGAGGAAAGATCGAAAAAGGAGAAGGGGCACAGGAAGCCGCGGCCCGGGAGACCTGTGAAGAGCTCTGCCTGGAAAGATCCGGGATTGAAATCCTCGGCCTGGTCATGGAGACGGTCAATCCGTCCATGGCGCCGGCTTTTGTATATCTGGGGTTCCTGCGGGATTACGATCCCGGGAAAAATCCTTCCCGGGACGAGGTGGACCATGTCTTCCGGGTGCCGCTGCGGTGGTTCATGGAGAATCATCCGGTCCATTACAGTGTATCCATGCGGCAGATCCCGGAGCGGGATTTTCCCTATGACCTGATTCCGGGCGGAAAGAACTACCGGTGGCGGGAAAAGAAAATGGACATACCTTTTTATGAGGGGACGGATCCTCTGATCTGGGGAATGACCGCGAGGATCACTGACAGATTCATACAGATCGTAAAAGCGGCCGGCATCATGTAGGAATATCTGCCCGAAGGAAATGGCTTTTCCGAAAACAGCCCTTTCCTTTTGGGTATTCCTTATATTTCACATCGCCGGATCCTGTGGGATAATAGAGGGGGAAGTGAAAGGAGAATCCGGAATGAGAGATGATTACCAGAATGCCAAAAAGATTGGTGATAAGTATAAAGCCAGTGCCCTGCTGAAGGGGAAGGAGCCGTATCTTCCTTCTCTGGAGACGGAGATCGAAGATATCAGCACCTATAAAGAGATTCATGTGGGAATTGCTGAGATTCCGCTGGACATGATCGTCGGGACCAGGACCACCGGAAGACAGAATGCCTTTGCCGGCAATTTTATGCCGCTGATCGCGGAGGATTCCGAATTTGCCATGAAATGGTCCAATCTCTACGACGCGCAGCTGGACGAAGGCCTGCGGGACCCGGTCATAGCGTATGAATATAAGCACCGCTTTTACGTGCAGGAGGGCAACAAAAGGGTTTCGGTCATGAAATATATGAAGGCGGTTTCCATTCTGGCAGATGTGATCCGGCTGATGCCGCCCAGGACCAAAGACCCGGAAAGTGTTGCCTACTACGAGTATGTGGACTTCAATAAAGTGACCGGGCTCTTTGAGATCGTTTTTACCAGGCCGGGCGCTTATCAGGAACTGGCGGAGATGGCGGGACAGAACCTGACGGATCCCTGGCCGGATGAGAAGGTGGAGACACTGCGGGACGCGTTCCGGACATTCGCCAAAGTATATACGGCAAAAGCGGACCGGAATATGGAATACACCGTCGGGGACGCGTTTCTGATCTACAGCCGGATCTATCCCTATGATTCCCTGCCTGTGGACAGCAGGGATCTGATCGGTCGCCGGATTGCCAGCATCCGAAAGGAGATTCGGACAGACGCGGAAGAAGATAAGCTGAAGGTAGTGGAAACGCCGGAGGAATTCAAAAAAGCTTCTGTCGTGCCGGACCTGGTCAGTATGCTGAAGGGAGGCTCCGGATACAGCAGGGAGAAGCCGCTGAAGGCCGCTTTTATCTATGCCGGAAGCCCCGAGAACTCCAGCTGGACCTATGGACATGAGCTCGGGCGCCTGGAAATGGAGGAACATTTCCGGGGACTGGTGGATACGAGCAGGTTCGATAAATGCGATACGGAAGAAAAGACGGCGGCGGCAATTGAAGCCGCGGCCGCGGACAGCAGTGCCGTTATTTTTACAACGTCACCGGCCATGATGCCGGCTGTCCTGAAAGGAGCCTTCGCGCATCCGAAGATCAAGATGCTCAACTGCTCCTCCAACCTGCCCTATAACGCGGTCAGGACCTATTATGCCCGCATGTACGAAGCCAAATTCCTGATGGGCGTCCTTGCCGCGCTGCAGACCGGGAGCCACCGGATCGGCTATATGACAGACCATCCGGTCTACGGAAATATCGCCAACATTAACGCTTTCGCGATCGGAGCGGCCATGATCGACCCGGCGTGCAGGATACACCTGAAATGGGCCGGAACCGAGGATGACAGCTGGGAGCAGGAACTGGCCGAGGAGGGCGTCAGCGTCTTTTCCGGACCGGATCTGATCCGTCCGGATGACCCCAGCAGGCGGCATGGTATCTACAGACTGGAAGCGGACGGCAGCAGGACTGTCCTGGCGGCGCCGATCTGGCATTGGGGCCGTTACTATGAACTGATCATTAAATCTGTCCTGAACGGCCTCTGGGACAGTAAAGACCTGGTCAGGGATGATAAGGCCCTGAACTACTGGTATGGAATGAAGTCCGGCGTCGTGGATATCGTCATGACCCGGAACGTATCCTACTACCATGTCAAGCTGCTCGCGGCTCTGCGCAAAGGAATCGAGGAGGGGACATTTTCTCCTTTCGGCGGCGAGCTGCACAGTCAGAACGCGGTGATCCGCAGGGCGGATCAGCCGCCGCTCAGCGCCCATGAGATCATTACCATGAACTGGCTCAATGATAATGTGATCGGCAGTATCCCGGACGCGGCCCGGCTGAATAGCAGGGAGTGTAACAGCAGGAAAGCGGAATGAGGGGGCATGGCCCGGAGGGGAACGGGTAAGAGTATGAGAGTACTGATTGTAGCGGACGAGGAAGCAAAGGCGCTGTGGGACTATTATGATCCTGCCAGAGTGGAAGGGGTGGAGCTGATCCTGTCCTGCGGGGACCTGAACAGCAGATATCTGGAATTCCTGGTAACGATGGTCAACTGTCCCCTTCTGTATGTACACGGCAACCATGACAACCGCTATGACAGACAGCCCCCGGAGGGCTGCATCGATATAGAGGACCGGATCGTCAGCTATAAAGGGCTGCGGATCCTGGGGCTGGGAGGTTCCATGCGCTATAAGGAAGGCCCGCATATGTATACGGAAGGCCAGATGTACAGGCGGGTCCTGACGGCCGGAATGAAGAGCACCTTTACAAACGGCTTCGATATTCTGCTGACCCACGCGCCGGCCAGAGGCTGGCGGGACCTGGAAGATCTGCCCCACAGGGGCTTTGAATGCTTCAACCAGCTGCTGGACAGATGGAAACCTGCCTACATGCTGCACGGGCATGTACACCAGACTTACAGCTATCAGTTCCAGCGGGAGACGGTCCATTCATCCGGGACCCGGATCATAAACGGGTTCGGGTATCATATCCTGGATATTCCCGAGGAGATCTACAGCGGAGGACGCAGGGGCTTTTTCTCAAAAGCGGACAGGATCTGATACCATTATGGCGGGAATTCTCTGGAGGATATTTATGATAGAGAAGAAAAAAGACAGGAGAAGGAGACGCAGGACACCTCTGTATAAGAGCTTCGGTTTCGCCATCCGGGGTGTCTGGACCTGCCTGAAGACAGAAAGGAATATCAGGATCCACTGCCTGGCGGCGGTCCTGGTCGTGATCTTCGGGGCCTGGCTGAAAATCTCCGTTACGGAATGGCTGGCCTGTCTGGGCCTGTTCGGCATGATCATGGGACTGGAGCTGATGAATACAGCGGTAGAGGCTGTAGTAGACCTGGTCACGGAAGAGTACAGACCGCTGGCTGAAAAGGCCAAAGATGTGGCGGCCGGCGCGGTCCTGATCGCGGCTTTTTTTGCCGCCATCATGGGCTGCATCATATTTCTGCCCAAGCTGGCCCTCTATTTCGGCCTGTTCTGAGCGGGATATACCGTGTTCCGGGGGGAGAACGCCGCGGGCGGCAATGGAGTTTCCGGCATTTTTCGTATATAATGAAGCAGAAACAAACAGGGCCTTTCGGAGGAAAGGCGGAAAGGAATTATTATGGAAAACTTTACAGATGGAATCAAGAAACTGCTGCTGGCCGGCATCGGCGCGGCTGCCCTGACCGCTGAGAAATCCCAGGAGCTTCTGGATGAAATGGTCAAAAAAGGAGAACTGACGGTCGAGCAGGGTAAGGAGCTCAACAAGGAACTCAGACACAATATCTCGAAGACGATCAAAGACAGAAAAGAGCCGGAAGGATTCGCGGATAAAATTGCCGCTATGTCCCGGGAGGAACTGGACGCGCTGAAAGAGGCGATCGCCAAAGCCGAAGCAGAGGATGAAGACCCCGCCTGAAGGACTTTCGGAGAAATGATCTATGCCGGAGCATGTACAGAATGAGAAAGCGGTCATGGACAACCGGTCCAGGCTGAAAGAGATGCGGGACATCCTGCTGAAATATAAAGTCGTTACCAGAGGGATCACGCCCGAAAAGCTCAG
>ONRU01000105.1 GCA_900320325.1 uncultured Lachnospiraceae bacterium | reverse complement strand
TACCATAATAAAAATTTCAGTATAAATATAAATAAGGAGAAATGAGGAGAAAACTATGAAAAAGACAGTACTTGCGGCACTGCTCGTTACAGCGGCAGTCCTGACAACAGCATGCGGAAGCGGCTCCGCCGCATCCGGTAATGTATCTTCCAATGAAGCGGTCACGACCATCCAGGCCCAGCATCCAGAGGATGCGGCCCAGGCGGCTACCGAAGAGCCGGCGGCGGTCGAAGCAGCGACCGAAGAGACAGCAGCCCAGGCAGCTACGGAAGCACCTGCGGCAGCGTCCTTCCCTGAATTTGAGCCCCAGGGTGACGCGCCGATCACAGCCAGCTATAAGCCTTTTATGGAGTACGCGAAAGAGCAGTTTGATACCCATGATCTGCTGCTCCCTGTTCCCAACGAGGTCCGTACGGTTGAGGACGAGAACGGAGAGGTTGATTTCTACGGCAAATTCCAGGCCTACTTCTTCGACTATGAGGACGGCAGACTTGTTATGAAGGCCTACGGCGCTTTCCCCGGAAAAATGCACATGGTCCCGAACGAGGATGGCTTCTATACCGTGACAGATTATCAGGTAGCTGAAGACGGCGAAGGCTACGCGTCCTCTCTGCAGGAGATGATCGGCGACACAGAGGACCTGACAGTCGAGATGTTCGACACAGATTCCGAATCCGATTTTGAACTGTTAAGGGGCACTCTGCAGTTCTATGTCATGGGCAACGGCATGGATATCAGCGAGTTCGTAGATATGGACGGCACAGTTTACAGCATCGTAGAGGAATGATCATCCGGAATCGGGATTCCGAAAAGAACTGACTATAATATGGGCATCGGCTGCCTGATCCGCAGGGATCAGGCGCCGGTGCTCTTTTTTATTGTCATCCGGAAGTGTTTGACATTATAATAGAGGACAGAATCTGCAAAAGCTGTCCGGACAGGGCGAAAGGCCGAAGGCCTGCCGCGGCGGAGGGCAGCGTTACCCGGGAGATGACATGCATACAGACCAGATCGCGGTATTAATACCCTGCTATAATGAAGCAAAAACCATCCGGAAAGTCGTGGAGGACTGGAAGAAAGAACTTCCCGAAGCCGCCATTTATGTATACGATAATAATTCTTCTGACGGAACAGATATGATTGCCCGGGAAGCGGGCGCGATTGTCCGTTATGAAAGGCAGCAGGGGAAAGGCAATGTGGTACGCCGGATGTTCCAGGATATAGATGCCCTCTGCTATATCATGATCGATGGAGATGATACATATCCGGCCGAGTATGGCAGAGAAATGGTAAAAGAAGTGCTGGAGAACCGGGTGGATATGGTCATCGGAGACAGGCTATCTTCCACCTATTTCCAGGAAAACAAAAGACCTTTCCATAATTTTGGAAATTCTCTGGTACGGACCTGTATTAACAGCATGTTCGGCGCTGATGTAAAAGATATCATGACCGGTTACAGGGCCTTTTCCTACCGTTTTGTAAAGACATTCCCGGTGCTTTCCAAAGGTTTTGAGATTGAGACAGAGATGACGATCCATGCCGTTGATAAAAGCATGTATGTGAAAAACACAGTGATCACGTATCGGGACAGACCGGAAGGCAGCGAATCAAAGCTGAATACGTTCCAGGATGGCTTTAAAGTACTGCGGACCATTATCAGAATGCTGCGCAATTACAGGCCCCTTCGGTTCTTCGGCTTCATGTCGCTGTTCATGATGCTGTTGGCGCTGATTCTGTTCGTTCCCGTTTTCGGAGAATATCTGGCGACAGGTCTTGTTCCCAGGATTCCGACACTGATCGTATCCGGCTTTCTGGTCATCGCAGCCCTGATCTCTCTGTTTTCCGGGCTGATCCTGCATATGATCGCGCAGAAGGATAAAAGGGATTTTGAATTCCACATATATATGGCGGAAAATGAACGGAAACGCCTTTTTGACAAATGATGAGCGGGAGCCTGTGAACAGGAACAGGGCGTCCGCGGATACAGGGCAGAGAGCTGCCGGGAAGAAGGAAGGTTCCCGGACGTCGGGAGACAGGAGGAAAAAAATGGCATTTCAGTCAGTAGATGAAATAGATACTTTCAGCTTTGATGACTGCACAGTGAACCGGCTGGAGATCCGGGAGAACAGGATATCCATGGAGCTGGAGGCGCTGATCGTCGGCGTTAAAAACAGTCAGAATACCCATTATGTGCGCAGCTACGCGGGAACAACGGATGTACGCCTGCACGGGGCAAAGCTGGAGTCCGCGGTCAGGGAAGGGTTTAAGATGTACAACGCGGACAACGTTCTGGTGAAGGAAGAGGCAGATGAGCCGCTGTCAGAGGAAAAGCTGAAGGAGCTGCAGGAAAATCTCGCCGGCGCCTGGCTGTTCCGGATGGATGCTCATAAAGAAGAAAATGGCCGCTACAGCTGCGAGATGGAGATAGAAGTGCCCGGAGAGGATCAATATGACATACTGGGCAGTGAGACGTACGAGCTCAGTCTGTCCTATGATCAGGCCGTATTTACCTGGGAACGTTACAGGGGCCGGGTAGAAAGCTGATCTGAAATAGGGCTGTAACACAGGATCTGCAGAGAGGGCAGTTACAGAGCAGACATAGTTTAAGTGAAACAGGAACGAAAAAACTCCCGGAATTGTGATCCGGGAGTTTTCTTTCGTACGGGGTCAGCCTTCTCCGTCCATTAAGGTAAGGCCGTTAATGATCTCTGCGCATTTTTCCTGCGCTGTTTCCGCCTGATCGGAATCAACGGAAAGATAATAAACATATGTAAAGGTCTCGGTGCAGATCACGGCGCCGCGGCAGGTCTTTGCGCTGCCGTCCGCCTTCATGGTCCAGCTGGCGGTCCATGCCTCCGCCTTGGCTTCGTCAGGAATATTTTCCTCGATCGTCTCAGATTTCTCTACCGTCATATCGCTGATTTCGGTCATTCCGTTTCCGCTGAGGACACTGGTCAGATAAGCAGATACAAGAGAAATACTGTCTGTGTTTTCTGTGGCGCCCTCCGCGGCCTCTTCAGAAGTATCGGCAGGCTCGGCGGCAGCCGCCTCTCCGGTGGCACCGTCAGCAGCGTTTTCCTGATAGGTAAGTCTGCCTGCATAAGCGCTGTTTACGACGGTCATGCCATCTCCGGTCAGGTCTTCATAATAGTAGGAGCCATCCTCATGCGCTTCCGCCCGGACATTGTTCAGCTCATCAAAAACCGCGCCTGCGTAAACGGAATATCTGGAAGCGGCCGCGCTGATTTCTTCTGTCGCGCCGCTGTCCGCGGTTTCTTCCTCAGCGGGTTCCACGGCTTCCTGCTGCTCTTCCTCAGCGGGCTCCGCGGCTTCCTGCTGCTCTTCCTCAGCGGGTTCCGCGGCCTCCTGCTGCTCTTCCTCAGCGGGCTCCGCGGCTTCCTGTTCCTCTTCCTCCGCGGCTGTTTCTGTACTTTCCGTGCTTTCTGTCATGTTCAGGAAGGATACGGAAACATAGCCCTCTTCTCCGTTTTCAGTGCGGATCTTAGCCCAGTCTCCGTCAATGGACAGGACCGTAACGGTATCGCCGTTATAAAGATAAGCGACGATATCATAATTGGCGCCGGGGCCGGAACGGACACGGAGCCTGCCGCTCTCCGTTGAGATCACAGCCGTGCCTTCCGCTTCCTGTTCTGCGGCTGTCCCGGCTTCGGCAGATGCTTCACTTTCAGCTTCTGTGGCGGCTTCCGCCGCAGGCGCTTCTTCAATGATCAGGTATTCGGCGGAAGTATAGCCTTCCTGACCGTCCGCAGTGCGGATCTTAGCCCAGTCCCCTTCCACAGAAAGGACCGTGACGGTATCGCCGTCATTCAGGTAAGCAACAATGTCATAATCGGCACCGGGACCGGAACGGACACGGAGCCTGCCGTTGGAGGTGGAGACAACAGCGCTCCGTTCCCCTTCTGCCTGTGCCCCGGTATCAGCCGCGGCGGCCTCTTCCGCTGTCCCGGCGGCTTCTGCCTGTTCCGCGGTATCTGCCTCAGATGCGTCTTCCGCAGTGGCAGCGGTATCGGCAGCGTCTGCCTCTTCCATCTGCAGGAATTCGGTGGATACATAACCTTCCTGGCCATCCGCGGTCCGGATCTGTGCCCAGTCCCCCTCCACGGAAAGGACCGTGACGGTATCGCCGTTATTCAGATAAGCTACAATATCATAATCAGCACCTGGGCCGGAACGGACACGGAGCCTGCCGCTGCCGGTTACGATCGTGGCGGTTCTTTCTGTCTGTTCATCGGTGGCGGCAGCTTCCGCGTTTTCGGCTGTGCTCTGATCTTCTGCTTCTTCGGTCCTGCCGGCGCCGTCCGTGGCATTGGTCTCGTCACTGGCCGGGGCAGCCGATTCGGAAGTATCTCCGGCAGCTGCGGGAGCGGCAGCGGAAGTCGAAGATTCTGCCGGGGCAGTTGTTGCTGAATAGCTGCTGCATCCGGAGATGATCAGGGCTGCTGCAAGCAGGGCTGTGACCAGACCGGATAAGTGTTTCTTAATCAATACTGCGTTCCTCCTGTATTTTTTTAAAAAATGAAATTACGATTTTAAATGATAATAACTCTAATCTGACAGTATACAGTATACAGCGGAGAAAAGTCACCCTGAATTCCGGATATTTTACGATTTTTTTACAGATTTATTTAGTATTTGTTGCGTCAAACCGGTAGATCCGGGGGATTCCGGCGGCAGAGAATCATGCTATACTGAAGAAAAGAAATCAATCCGGAAACAAAAGCAGAATCCGGATAACAGAAGCACCCGTTCACAGTTTGCCAGTAATACGGAAAGGAAGCAGGATACCGTAAGGATATCCTCCGGGGAGAAAGATGGAATATAAACTTAAAAGAGTAGGCAGGGAACTGGTCATGCCCGGCAAGGTGATTGACTTTTACAGGGATACAATGGAGCTGCCGGACGGCCGGATTGAGAAATGGGACTATATCGACCATAAACGCGGCGGCGCCTGTATCGTGCCGGTATTACCGGACGGCCGGATTCTTATGATTCATCAGTACCGCCCGGCAATCGACAGGGAAACGCTGGAACTGCCGGCAGGCGCCAGAGACAGCCTGCAGGAGGATACGGCGGTCACCGCGGCCAGGGAGCTGGAGGAAGAGACCGGCTACAGAAGTGACAATATCATTCCCCTTCTGAAGCTGAAATCGGCAGTGGCATACTGCAGTGAATTCACGGATGTCTATCTGGCAGAAAATCTTGTCCCGATCGGAGGACAGCATCTGGATGAAGCCGAGGAGATCCGGATCGAGGCGTTTGAGCTGGATACCCTGCTTGAGATGATTTACAGCGGACAGATCCAGGATGCCAAGACCGCGGCCGGTATTCTGGCCTACAGTACCCGCCTTTATAAAAAAGGAAAATAAGAAGCGGCAGGCGGAAGGACGCGGCGCGCGGATGCCGGACAAAATCGTCTGACAATTGAAAAATACAGATAAATATTGTGCGAAAAGGAAAATAGCTTCGAGCCTCGTCTATCGCTCTGAAGCGGAAGTCCGGAAAACGCCGGATTTCCGCTGTTTTTTTGGTATCAGCAGGGCGACTTGTTTTTTTACCCAGGCCCCTTTTTTTTACCTGGGTAAAAAGTGCTCCCGATATGGCTTTTTGTTGCAGAAAAGTCATCCCGGGAGCATTTTTCTTTCTTCGAGCAGTTCCCGGAGACGCAGGAAGAAAGGGATGATGTCGGACAGTTCCAGGTCCATCTGTCCCCTGCCGGCCTCGCCGTCCAGGACCTTCCGGAACTTTTCGACGTCCATGCCGGTAAAATAATGCTTTTCCGCGACCAGCGCGGAGTTGCCGAAGAGCCTGGCAGCGTCCTCGATGGACCCGCCTTCCAGGTTCACATATCTGGAGATCGCGTTCCTGCGGAAGGCGTGGGTGCCGCGGACCGTGTCCTGGCAGACCGGGATCTCAAGGGCCCGGCACATGCGGCGGTAGAAGTTGTAGACCGTGTTGTTGGTGATCACCCCTTCCTCGGAATCGGCGGGAAAAAGGTACTCACTGCCCGGATAGTAGAGCCTGTGGACGGCCCTGAGCCGGTCCAGCAGGTCCCTGACCTCCCTGGTGATGGGGAACTGCCTGTTCCTGCCGTTCTTGGTGTGGCCCACGATGTGGAAGGTGTCCCTGCCGCCGGTGCCGGTCTTCGGCTTGAGGGTGATCTGCTCCCTTTCGATCCCGATCCAGAAATCATGGACATCGCTCCAGCGCAGGGGAGGGACCTCGCCCCGGCGCAGGCCCAGCAGGATCTGCATCTCAAGGGCGTAGGCCGGCAGATAGGAAGGGGACTTCCGCTGCTTTTCCGCGATGAAGGCCATGATCTTTTCCATCTCTTCCGGGGAGTAGGCCCTCCTGGCGATGGGGACGTCGGGCAGGACCATGTCCCTGAACTGGGCGAAATCGCAGCGCAGGTAGGTGTTCTCCTGGATCCAGCGCCGGTGGAAAGCCAGGTCCATGACCTGTTTGACCACGGTCCGCATGGACTGCCAGGCCCTTTTACGAAGGTCATAGCGCTCCAGGTTCATCCGGCATACGGCCTCGATGTCCAGCTCTGTGATCTCGTCGACATAGAGCTTTTCGAAGTCCGTGCCGGTAAAGAAACGGTCATAGGTCTGCCAGTGCCTGGAGATCGAGTTGGTGACGGACAGGCGCCTTTCGCTGCATTTGACCAGGTCGCCGGTCTTTTGCTGGAGGATCGTGTAAGCGTCCCGGAAGGTCTTGCGTGACTCCCCCAGCTCGCCCCGCTCGAACTGGAGGACTTTGTCCCTGAGCCCTTCCGGGGTCCTGGATTTGACATGTCTGTACCCGTTCCTGCGGGAAGGGTCTTTGATCGCGCAGTGATAGTAGCCGTCGCTGCTCGGCTTTTTGGGAAATGTGTATTTTTCCAGTAGTTTCTGTTCCATGGAGATCCTGTACAGTTCCCTGAATACCTCCGGGTCCAAGATAGCATCCCCGCCCGGGGAAGACAAGAACTGTGAGATCACCGCGCTGCGGAGCTCCGGGCCGGTAAGGCCAGGAGCGTCCGCTGTTCTTTTGTCGTCCATGTCCTGACCTTTCTCCGCCTGCCGGTTACTGGCTGAGCGCCCTTTCCAATTCTTCGAAGTCGTAATCGTGCTGCTCAAAATCATTGAATGGATTCTGATACGCGCGTCCGCGCGCGCCTTTACCCTTATAGTTATTCCCTTTATATTTCCTGTGGGAAGTTTCTTCCCCCGTGGCGGGGGAACTATCTTCCCTCGTGGCGGGGGAACTATCTTCCCTCGTGACGAGGGAATTATCTTCCCACGAGAAGCCTTCCGCATAATACCCGTAGCGGACCGTGCATCCCCTTTGTGAAAGGGGGACCTTCCGGACCAGGTCTTTCTTTTCGAGGGAGAGGAGGATCCGGCCGGCCCACTTCCCGGAAAGGAGGGTCCATTCAGAGACGAAGGCCCGGCCTCCCCGCATGAGCTCCCCTTTTCTGGAGAAGCCCAGGATAAGGGAGAATACGGCGGCTTCGGCAAGGGAGCCGATCCTGGGGTCGTGGATGACGGAGGCCGGGATCAGCAGGAAGCTGTCATCCCTGAGGGAGGGCCTTTTCTTTGTCATGGGGAAGGCTCCTTTCATCGGCTATGAGGGATTCGAAATACCTCCGGGGGAGCCTGCCGGCGATCGTAAGGAACCCTCTTTCCTGCAGCTTCCGGTTCTCGTCCCGGATGATCAGGTAAGCTTTTGCCTTACTGACGGAACAGGCCGCGGCGACCTCTTCGGCGCCGATATAGAGGGAATCAGAACGGTTCAACATATCCACCTCCTTAAAAATTAAATAAATAGTTAAGTTATATATTTATAATACAGCTGATGTTGAAATATTTCAACATAGAATTAAATAAAAAGTTAACTTTTGCGGGGCGTAAAAAACCTGTCCATGGAAAAAGCCGAATCTGTTATACTTTTACTGTGTCCAAAAGGAGGAATGATGAAAAGAAGCGTAGGAGAGAACATACGCAGGATCAGGGGCCTGCGCGGGATGTCCCAGAAGGAACTGGCAGAGAAGGTCGGGGTGTCTAACGTCCAGATCAATTATTATGAGCACGACGCCAGGAGACCGAAGATAGATACGCTCAGCAGGATCGCGGAAGCCCTGGGCGTCAGCCCGGACGTCCTGCTGGGAGAAGAAATGAGCGAAAAACAGGCCAGGAAGCGCCTGTACGCGGTTTTCAGCCGGTTCGACGGACAGATGGCCGAAATCGACGGAAAGACCCTTGTATGGTTCAATGGGCTGGATCTGGGGGCATTCTATGCGCGCTACCAGGCCTATAAGGCACAGCTGGCTGAGGCAGAAAAGGAAGAAGAGCCCGAAAGACGGGAGGAAAAGAAAAAAGCTGCCAGGGACAGTTTCGAGGAATGGATGGAGCTGAGCGGGACGTGATATGTGGAAAATGATGCCCGGGCTTTTCCGGAAATTTTTCCGTCGGAAAAAGGAGGTATCAGGAAACGGCGTCCTTTCTAAGATTTTTAACTATTTGTATAAATTTCGAGCCTCGTCTATCGCTCTGAAGCGGAAGTCCGGAAAACGCCGGATTTCCGCT
>ONRU01000016.1 GCA_900320325.1 uncultured Lachnospiraceae bacterium | reverse complement strand
GGACCCTATGTACGAGTATGTCTGCCCTGCGGACTGCCGCCTGATCCGGCTGTCCCATCTGGCCTTCTCTGGAAGGACTTACAGGAAGGAATTCCGGAATCTCCTGACGGCTTCAAGCATTGACTTTGCCAATGTTTAACAGTGTGGCTTCAGACATTGGCTCTGCCAAAATCTGCCAGCGCGGTTTCTCACTGCGGGAAAGGACCATACAGAAGATGAGCATGAATGATACTCCCTCCTCGGAGCGGCTCCATATAGGCTTTTTCGGGCGCAGGAACGCCGGTAAATCCAGTCTGGTAAATGCCGTGACCGGCCAGGAGACAGCCCTGGTATCTGCTGTCAAAGGTACCACAACCGATCCGGTCAGCAAGTCCATGGAACTACTGCCCCTTGGGCCGGTAGTTATTATTGATACCCCCGGTTTCGACGATGAAGGCAGCCTGGGAAAGCAGAGAGTGCGCCGGACCAGGCAGGTCCTGAACCGTACGGATCTGGCTGTTCTGGTAGCCGACGGGGTGGAAGGACTGACAGACAGCGACCGCGAATTGATCGGGCTCTTTCAGGAGAAGGAGATTCCTTTCATCATCGCCATGAATAAGGAAGACCTGCTGACCAAAAGGGAAGAGCAGGAGCTGGCTGAGAAAGAAAAGGATTTGCCCATACATTTTGTCAGCGCCCTGCAGAAGACCGGCATTCAGGAACTGAAAGAAAAGATCGGTCAGATGTCGGCTAAGAGTACCCAGACGGAGCGGCTGGTCGGCGATCTGCTGCAGGCCGGGGATCTGGTCCTGCTGGTCATCCCGATTGACAAAGCGGCGCCCAAGGGCAGGCTGATCCTGCCCCAGCAGCAGACCATCCGGGACATTCTGGATGCCGGCTGCAGCGCTGTCTGTGTCAGGGAGAGCGAGCTTGCGGATCTGATGGACAGGCCGGGTCTGAATCCAGCTCTTGTCATTACGGACAGTCAGGTATTTGGCAAAGTCTCCAAAATCGTACCGGAAGATATCCCTCTGACATCTTTCTCGATTCTGATGGCCAGATATAAAGGTTTCCTGCAGACCGCGGTACCGGGCGCGGCAGCGGTCAGCAGACTGAAGGATGGAGACAGGGTCCTGGTCTCGGAAGGCTGTACCCATCACAGACAGTGCGGCGACATAGGAACTGTCAAGATTCCAGCCTGGCTCAAAAAGTGCACCGGGGCAAAGCTGAGGCTGGAGTTCACTTCCGGCAAAGGATTCCCGGATGATCTGTCTCCCTATAAGATGATCATTCACTGTGGCGGCTGTATGCTCAACGGCAGGGAAATGCAGTATCGGATGAAGTGCGCGATGGATCAGGGAATTCCTTTTACCAACTATGGCACGTTCATCGCTTACACCCATGGGATTTTGAGAAGAAGCATCGGGATATTCCCGGACTTAGTCAGGGAACTGGACAGCCAGGCGGCAGGAATGGCTGAGTGATTTGAGGAAGTATCGGGACAGTCCCGGATTCAGGCAGGGAACCGGACCGGCAGGAAATCCGAATACCAGATGACAATATCGGATAGAACGAGGGATGGAATAAGAAGATGACGGAGAATCAGGAACGCATTTTACAGCTGAAAAAAGACGGGATTTTACCGGCGGCAGATCTGCGTGCCCTGGTCAGCGAATTGACGGCGGATGAAGAAGAGCTGCTGTACGCCAGCGCCAGAGAAGTGCGGGAAGCGGTCTACGGAAAGGCAGTCTATCTGCGCGGTCTGATTGAATTCACCAACTGGTGCCGCAATGACTGCTATTACTGCGGAATCCGCAGGTCCAACCGCTGCGCGGACCGGTACAGGCTGACAGAAGAACAGATCCTGGACTGCGCGGACCGCGGCTACCGGCTGGGGTTCCGAACCATTGTCCTGCAGGGCGGGGAAGATCCTTTCTTTACGGACGGGAAAATCTGCAGGCTTGTCAGCGGCATCAAGGAACAGCATCCGGACTGTGCCGTTACCCTGTCGATCGGAGAGAAGTCCAGAGAGAGCTATCAGGCATATTTTAACGCCGGTGCCGACCGCTACCTGCTGCGGCACGAGACCTCCAATCCGGCCCATTACCGGATGCTGCATCCGGCGGAACTGACCATTGAGAACCGGAAAAGATGCCTGCGCGACCTGAAGGAGATCGGCTATCAGGTCGGCTGCGGAATCATGCTGGGAACACCGGGACAGACGGCAGACCACATCGTGGAAGACCTTCTGTATATGAAAGAGCTGGGCCCCCATATGATCGGAATCGGCCCCTTCATTCCGCATAAGGACACGCCCTTCAGGGATGAAGAACCGGGGACGCTGGAACAGACCCTGCATCTGCTGGGCATTCTGCGCCTGATGCATCCCCACGTCCTGCTGCCGGCTACGACCGCTCTTGGGACTATCCATCCGACTGGAAGAGAATTGGGCATTCTGGCGGGCGCCAACGTAGTGATGCCGAATCTGTCACCCGCCGGCGTCCGGGACAAATATATGCTCTATGACGGCAAGATCTGCACCGGTGATGAGGCAGCGGAATGCCGCAGATGCATGGAGGCCCGCATCAGCAGGGTCGGCTATGAGGTCGTGGTCAGCCGGGGAGATTATGTTTAACAGCTGCATCGGAGCCCATGGCTGAAAAGCAGCCGGCGCATGCAAGTATTACTTTGACAGTCGTCTGTTGTATCAAAGCAGTATAATCAGGCATGTGACGCGCCGGAGACTGTGCTGAGAAAAATGTATGATCAGGCATGTGACGCGTCGGAGACTATACTGAGAAAAATGCATGAACCGGTTTGTAACACAACGGAGACTGCACTGAGAAAAATGAGAGTAGGATTGAACATATGATGTATATAATCCGTCATGGACAGACTGAAATGAATCAGCTTCGCAGGCTTCAGGGGAGAAGTGACCACCCGCTGAATGAGGCCGGTATTGCGCAGGCAGGACAGGCAGCCAGGGGCCTGCAGACTGTCACTTTTGACCATGTTTTCACCAGCCCGCTGAAAAGGGCGGTTCGGACTGCAGAGATCATTGCGCCGGGTATCAGTCCGGTGACGGATGAACGCCTGATCGAAATGGATTATGGTATGTATGAAGGGGCGGATCTCAATCATCTGCCGCCGGAGATCCTTACTTTTTTCAGTGACTTTGTGCATAATCCGGCACCCGGAGACATGGAACAGCTGTCCTCAGTCGTCAGCCGGGCAGGAGCCTTTCTGGAAGACATAAAGAGCCTGAAAGGGAATATTCTGATTTCCACGCATGCTATTGCCATGAAGGGCATTCTGGAGTATCTGACGCCGGGTTCAAATGGAGCCTACTGGTCCAAATACATCGGGAACTGCGCGGTCTACGTTGCGGAAAATGCGGATGGTAAGATTGGGATTCCAAAAGAGATTCCTTTTGCGGAATGAAAACAGACAGGATGTGGAAAGAAAAACAAGCCTGGGATTCGTGATATCACGATCCGCAGGCTTGTTTTCATGTAATGAAATTAAATCCCTTGTTTCGGCGAACAAACTGTAAGCCCCAAATGATGCAGCGAAAAACTGTAAGCCTCAAATGACCCGACGAAAAACCGCAGGCTCAAATAATCCGTAAAAGCATCTCATTACAGGGCAATCGGGAAGGCTTCCGGTTCAATGGGACATACATAGCCGGTCCTGGTCCGCCGTTCAAATTCTTCTCTGGCCTTTTTCAGGTGAGAAGGATCTTCATAGAGGTCAATGGCGGTCATGGCCAGGATCTTGCCGGCGTGAAGCAGGGCCTTGTGCCCGATGGAGCTGCCGCCCGTGGATACGTTCTGCCAGCTGTGGCCGGGCGCTCCGTTGACAAAGGCGGTCACATGGACCTGGGCGGCAGGCGTCTGCCAGCTGACATCGCCCACATCGGTACTGCCGGGGAAGAAAGCGTTGGTATGGAATACGGGGAGCAGGAAATCATTCAGACCTTTTCTCCCATGATCGCTCTTTTCGGCCGCGAAAGCCGCGATCTCTTCGGAATAAGTGCTGCAGTTACCGGGCGTCATATGTGCCGGGCAGGTCGCGCGCAGGCGGTCGGCGAAGGCTTTCTCTTCCTCTGTAAAAGGAGGCAGGCCGGCTTCCAGGAAGTTCTCATACAGCAGGTCTTCCAGGGTAAAGCTGGGGACCAGTTCCGCGGTGCCGTCAATAAAAACTCTTTCAAAGGTGGTCTCTGTCATCAGAGCGGCGCCTTCCGCGATCTTGTCGACTCTTGCCAGCAGTTTGACAGAATCCCGGACCTTGTTGGCCCTGACCATGTAGAGGACGGAGGCGTGGTCCTGGACTACATTGGGGGAAATCCCGCCGGCGTCGGTGATGGCGTAATGGACTCTGCAGTCACTGGTCATATGTTCCCGCAGATACTGGACACCGGTATTCATCAGTTCCACTGCGTCCAGGGCGCTCCGACCGTCCCAGGGATCGCCTGCCGCGTGGGCGGCAACGCCCTTGAATTTATAAAGGACCTGGATGCTGGAATTATTGGTTCCCGTTACGATCTCATTGACATCCGAGGGATGCCAGGTCAGGGCCGCGTCCAGATCCCGCCACAGGCCGTCTCTGGCCATGAAGGCTTTGCCTGCCCCGCCTTCTTCACCGGGACAGCCAAAAAAGAGGACGGTACCTTCCCGGCCGGATTTTTCCAGATAATCTTTGATGGCAAAGGCTGCGGCCAGGGATCCCGCGCCCAGCATGTTGTGGCCGCAGCCGTGACCGGGAGCTCCTTCCTGTAAGGGCTGCTGGAACGTACTGCATTTTTCCTGACTCAGACCGGACAGGGCATCGAATTCACCCAGAATGCCGATGACAGGATGGCCATGTCCCCAGGAACCGGAAAAAGCGGTCCGGATGCCGGACAGGTCCTCTTTTACAGTAAAGCCGTTTTCAGCCAGCACTTTCTTGTAAATTGCCGCCGCGGTAAATTCCTTGAGGCTCAGTTCGGGACTGGCCCAGATCCGGTCACTGACATCCGTAAAGATGCCGGCGTGTTCTTCAATATAAGCGCGGGCTGCCTGTTTATATGCCTGTGTCATAGATACCTCATTTCTGATTTGGAAGCTGCCGCTCATAAGGCGGGAATTCTGTTCTGCTGTTTTCGGGACCGGCAGTGATGTCAATGCCGCAGGTGACCCCTGATTACAGGTAAACGTATGCTGCGTATTCCTTCTGTCTGCAGTATAACAAAACCGCCCGTGCTCCGGGCGGTTATAGATGCCAAAAACGGTTAAAGGACCTCAATCAGATTGCCAATGGAATTGTAACAGGGATTGCTACAGGACCTTAGCCAGGAAATCCTTGAGTCTGTCGCTCTCAGGGTGGTTGAAGATCTTGTCAGGGCTGCCCTGCTCGACGATCTTTCCATCTTCCATGAAAACAACACGGTTGCCCACTTCACGGGCAAAGCCCATCTCGTGGGTAACGCAGACCATGGTCATACCGGCTTTGGCCAGATCCTTCATGACCTCCAGGACTTCACCGACCATTTCGGGGTCCAGGGCGGAGGTGGGTTCGTCAAAAAGCATGACGTCGGGATTCATGCACAGGGCCCGGACAATGGCGACACGCTGTTTCTGGCCGCCGGAAAGCTGTACGGGATAGGCGGATGCCCTGTCTTCCAGACCGACGCGGGCCAGAAGTTCCATGGCCCGTTTTTCCGCTGCTGCCTTGTCTTCTTTCTTGACAATGATGGGAGCAATGGTCAGGTTCTCCAGAATGGTTTTGTGAGGGAACAGATTGAAATGCTGGAAGACCATGCCCATCTTCTGACGGAATTTGTCCAGGTCGATCTTGCCCTCGGTAATGATCTGGCCTTCTACGTCGATGGAACCGTCCGTCGGCTCCTCCAGCAGGTTCAGACTGCGCAGGAAAGTGGATTTACCGGAGCCGGAAGGTCCGATCACGACCATGACATCTCCCTTGTTGATATCAATATCTATACCGTCCAGAGCGCGGATGGTACCGCCGTTGTAATGTTTCTTTAATCCTCTGACTTTAATCAGGACATTATCGCTGGTCACTTGCTCTCATCCTCCTTTCGAAGTACTGAATGATCTTGGAAGTCGGGAAGCACAGGCAGAAGTAGAGGAAAGTGGCCATGAGCAGAGGCTCCGCGATAATAAAGGACGCGGACTGGATGGACTTGACATTGAACATGATGTCCTGTACGCCGATGGTATAGCATACAGAGCTTTCCTTGATGATCGTAACGAACTCATTGGCGACCGCGGGCAGGATGTTCTTGACGGCCTGGGGAATGATGATGTGGAACATGGTCTGTCCCTTGCTCATGCCAAGGCTGCGGGCCGCTTCTGTCTGTCCCTGATCAACACCTTCGATACCGCCGCGGATAACGTCGGACATATAGCCGCCGGAGTTCAGGGACAGGGCCACGACGCCGGGGAAGAAACGTTCGAACTGGATAAAACCAAGGAAGGTGAATTTGGGCAGGGAAATAAAGCCGAATACAATGTAATAAATCAGGAAGATCTGGACCAGCATGGGGGTACAGCGTACGAACTGGACATAAATGCCGGCGATCAGCCTGAGCGGGTTAAAGCGGGAAATGAATTCCAGCCGTTTGAGCCGCGCGGGGCTGCCGTTCCTGACTTTGGCCAGTCTGCGGAAAGGCCGTACGTCGGACAGCAGCATCAGGGCCAGGGTAAACGCGATCACAAAACCGAACAGGACTGTCATCAGGGACAGCAGTACGGTGACCTCCAGACCCTGCAGCAGCATCGGTAAATAAGTAAGTACTTTCTCCAGGTTGGAAAAGCTGATGGACATGTTTTAAATCCGCCTTTCTAAAAAAAGGTCCTCTCTGACCCGGCAGAGAGGACCCTGACTTCAATATGTTGATCCGTAACCGGAGGATGATGGATTATTCCGCGGCTGCTTCGGTAGCTGCTTCGTCAGCACTTTCCTGAACTTCACCGTTCTCATCCAGCATACCTTCGTAGACATTGCCTTCATCGGAAGCCTGATCCTGAGCGGTAGCGATGTATTCATCCATGGAACCGTCCGCAAGGACCTCCTTGATGACGCCGTTGACTGCTTCACGCAGACCGTCGTTGCCTTTCTTGAGCGCGATGGCGGAACCTTCTGTATCATAAGGAACTTCCCATGCGATCATCAGATCAGGATAGTTCTTGATGTACTGCTCAGCGACAGCGGTCTCAATGAAAGCACCTTCCAGCTTGCCGGACAGCAGCTCGTTGATCAGGTCTGTGACCTTGGGCAGGCCGATGATGTTGGCGTTGGGCGTGTTCTCTTCCGCAAGGCCCATCTGGATGGAACCGGTCTGGGCGCCGACGGGCAGTCCGTCAAAGGCAGCATAGTCGGTGTATTTATCCTTGTCAGCGACGCGGATGACAAAGCTCTGTCCGCCCATGTAATAGAGGTCGGAGAAATCAAAGGTCTCTGCCCGCTCGGGGGAAGGAGAGAAGCCGGAGATGCCCAGATCGATGTTGCCGTTCTGCAGCTCCATCAGGATACCGTCAAAGTCCATGGGAACGACCTTGAGTTCCAGGCCCAGGTTGTCAGCGATCCTCTGTGCCAGGGCAATATCAAAACCTGCCAGCTGGGGATTTCCGCTCTCGTCGATGTAATAGAATTCATAAGGCGCGAAGTCGGGGCTGGTACCTACCGTCAGGACACCGTCCGCGATGGTTGTGATGTCAGCTGCTGCTGCCGTGTCAGCGCCTGCGTCATCAGCTGCGGCTGCTTCTGTAGCTGCGCCTGCCGCATCCTGCTTCTCCTCAGCTGCAGGAGCACTGCTGCTGCCGCTGCCGCATGCTGCGAGAGACAGAGCCATGATACCTGCCATAATACCGGCCAGTAATTTCTTTTTCATAGTATTTCTCCTTTTCTATACCAGAAACTGTCTGGTTTTTTTATGCATTTACAACTGTCTGAATGAATAAAAATGCGGGGCACTTTACCCCTTTAAATGCACAATATTCATTTTAGCGTAAAACAGCAGATAATCAAGTCCATTCATTCGAAAAATAACGGAAAAATAAAGGATTGTCCGATTTTTCCGAATGCGATACAATGTATGTTCGTAATCATGGTATGCATAATCCATGAATATGTATTATAGTAAAGCGGAATCCTGTCCATACAAGGCAGCCCCGGTCCTTTTACGGGCCTGCGGTATGGCAGGAAAAAGACTCATAAGTGAAAAAGGAGACGCAGATGTCCTGGGAAGATAAAGTCAGAAAAGTGGAACCTTATGTGGCCGGCGAGCAGCCCAAAGACAAGGGTGTGATCAAGCTCAATACCAATGAATGCCCTTATCCGCCCGCTCCAGGTGTTATGATCGCGGCCCAGGTCTTAAGGGATAGCTACAGTGACCTGCGTCTGTATCCCGATATGGACGCGACTATGCTGGTCAATGCCCTTGCGGAATATTATCAGGTGGATCCCGACCAGATTTTTGTCGGCGTCGGCTCGGACGATGTCCTGGCCCTGTGCTTCCTGACTTTTTTTACCAACGGGAGTCCCATTCTGTTCCCGGATATCACCTATTCCTTCTATGATGTCTGGGCAGACCTGTACGGAATTTCCTATGAGAGTCCTGCCCTTCAGGAAGATTTCTCCATCCGGGCGGAAGATTATCTGCCGGCAGTGACCGGTAAGGAGAACGGCGGGGTGATCATCGCCAACCCCAACGCCCCGACCGGCCTGGAGATGGCGCCGGATCAGGTCGAGCGGATCGTGGCCGGCAATCCTGACAGTGTTGTCATCATCGATGAAGCCTATGTGGACTTCGGCGGACAGACTGCCCTGCCTCTTTTGGAGAAATATGACAACCTGCTGGTGGTCCAGACCTTCTCCAAGTCCAGAGACATGGCCGTAGAGCGGATTGGCTTTGCCATCGGTAATAAAAAGATAATTTCCTATCTGAAGGATGTGAAATTCTCCTTCAACTCCTATACCATGAACCTGCCTTCTATCGTCATGGGAACAGAGTCTGTCAAAGACGCCGGTTATTTCCGCGCGACCACTGATAAGATTATTGCCACCCGTGAGCGTTTCAAGAAGGGCCTGCGGGAGCTGGGCTTCGTTTTCCCGGATTCCCATACCAATTTTGTCTTTGCCGGACATCCGGACTATCCGGCTAAAGACCTCTTTCTGGCCCTGCGGGAACGCAGGATCTTTGTCCGCTATTTCAGCAAGCCCAGGATCTGTGATTATCTGCGGATCACCATCGGCACGGATTACCAGATGGACGCGGTCCTGTCTGCCCTCCGGGAGATCATGGGAGTGGACCGGAAGTGAACCGGAAGTCAGACTCTCTGGTTCATACGCACATATCTGCACGCAGAAGCGCGCATAAATAAAGCAACGCACATAAAACAGCCATAATAATAAGAAGCAAATACAATAAAAGTGAACCACCAAGTCTGACTACCCGGTTCATAATTACAATAACAGGAGAGATAATAATATATGGAAAGTATTGCAATATGGTTCGCGAATACACTGGGACAGTATATATCGGCAAAAGCGGTCGTGTTCATCGTATCGATGATGCCCATCCTGGAATGCAGGGGCGGCCTGCTGGTCGCGTCTCTGCTCAAAGTCGACATCGTGGAAGCGATTCCGCTCGCCGTGATCGGCAATATTCTGCCGCTGCCTTTTATCCTTCTTTTCATACAGAAGATCTTTGAGTTCCTGAAAAAGTTCAGCGCCACCAGAGGTTTTGTGGAAAAGATGGAACAGCGCGCCATGAACAAATCCGGAGCCCTGGCCAATGGTGAATTCCTGGGCCTGCTCCTGTTCGTCGGGATTCCCCTGCCGGGAACCGGCGGCTGGACAGGCAGCCTGATCGCCTCTTTCCTGAAAATGGATTTCAAGCGGGCCATGCTGGCCGATGTCCTGGGCGTATTCCTGGCCACAGTCATTATGTCCATCGTATCCTACGGGCTGCTGGCCCATCTGGTCTATTAACACAGTATTATCAGACACAATATCATTGGAACAGCTTCATGAAGACAGGATCAGGGAGGAACAGCCATGGAAAGCTATACTAATTTCGCGGAAGTTTATGATACCTTTATGGACCAGACTTCCTATGAAGACTGGGCGGACGATGTCCTTTTGCTGATGACCAGGTTCGGGACGGCCCGGCGCGGCGAGGGGGATACGGTCGTGGATCTGGGCTGCGGTACCGGCAAGCTGACCGAGCTGCTGGCAGAGGCCGGTTTCCATATGCTGGGCATTGACCTGTCGCCGGATATGCTCAATATCGCCATGGGCAGAAAGCTGGACCAGGGGCACGACACCGTCTATATCTGTCAGGATATCCGGGAACTGGAACTGGCGGAACCGGTCAGTACCTTTGTCAGTGTCGGCGACAGCATCAATTATCTGCTTTCGCCGGAGGACCTGGGCCGCATGTTCCGGGGCGTCTACAGTTACCTGAAGGACGAAGGTATTTTTATCTTTGACTTCAAGACCCTGCATCTGTACCGGGATGTGATCGGTGACGCCACCATCGCGGAAGACAGGGAAGACTGTTCTTTCATATGGGACAACTGGTTCCATAAAAAAGACAATATCAATGAATACGACCTGACCCTGTTCATCAGGGACCCTTCCGCCGGTGAGGATCTGTTCCGCAAGTTTGAGGAGGTCCATTACCAGCGGGGTTATACCCTGAAAGAGATCAGGAAAGCGGCGGAGGAAGCCGGTTTTGAATGGGTATTCCAGATGGATTCCGACAGCCGGCAGGAGGTCACTAAGGATTCGGAACGGATCATGGCGGTCATCCGCAAAGGAACGGCCCCGGATCCGGAAAGAAATGATGAGGAATAAAGGGGAATAGAGATGAAGCTTGCGTTTACCAAAATGGAAGGCTGCGGCAACGATTATGTCTATATCAACGGGTTCACCCAGTCCGTACCGGCAGAGGAGAAGCCTGCCCTGGTCAGAAGGCTCAGCGACCGCCATTTCGGCATCGGCGGCGACGGGGTGATCTTTATCAACCCGGCCAAAGAAGCGGATTTTGAGATGGAAATGTGGAACGCCGACGGGACCAGGAGTGAAATGTGCGGCAACGGGATCCGCTGCGTAGCCAGATATGTCTATGATTTCGGTTTGACCGACCAGAAAGAGTTCTCTATCGTCAGCGCGGGCAAGATCAAGTATATGACCCTGTATGAGCAGGACGGACAGATCAGCGCGGTCCGCGTCAATATGGGACAGCCCATTCTGGAAGCGGACCAGATCCCGGTACGGGCGGATCATTCGCCGGTGATCAATGTCCCGATTGAAGTACAGGGGAAAGAATACCGGATGACCTGTGTCTCCATGGGCAACCCGCACGCGGTCGTTTTCGTGGACAGCACAGAGGATTTCCCGTTGGAACAGGTGGGGCCGTATTTTGAGAACCATCCCTGCTTCCCCAACCGGACCAACACGGAATTCGTACAGGTCATTGACCGCAGCCGTGTCCGTATGCGTGTCTGGGAACGGGGGACCGGAGAGACCCTGGCCTGCGGGACCGGCTGCTGCGCGACCGCTGTTGCCTGTGTCCTGAACGGCCTGACGGACAACGCCATCACTGTAGAAGTGCTCGGCGGCGCCCTGCAGATTGAATGGGACAGGGATAATGACCTGGTCTGGATGACCGGGCCTGCCACAGTCGTATTTTCCGGGGAGATCGAGATCTGATTTTGGGGAAAGGCAGATCTGATGAAACAGCGTATTCTGCCGAAAGGCAGTCTTATATACAGGGAGAGTCCTGTCAGGGACAGGAAGGGAAGAGAAGAGCCGGAGCATGCCTGCTCCGGACAAGACCATCCAAAGAGCATTTCGTAAAGAGGAGGACCAAATGTTTCTTGTAAATCAGGACTACTTGAAACTGCCCGGCAGTTATCTGTTTTCGACCGTGGCAAAAAAGACAAAGGCTTATACCGACGCCCATCCCGAAGCGGCGATCATCCGTCTGGGAATCGGAGATGTTACCCAGCCGCTGCCGCCTGCCGTGATCGACGCTCTGCACAGGGCCGTCGATGAAATGAGCAGGGCCGAGACCTTCCGCGGCTACGCCCCGGATCTGGGCTACAGCTTCCTGCGGGAAGCCATCGCGGAAAATGATTTCGCGGCCAGGGGCTGCCAGGTCAGCGCTGACGAGATCTTCGTTTCCGACGGCGCCAAAGGCGATTCCGCCAATATCCAGGAGATTTTTGATCATGACAGCAGGATCGCGGTCTGCGACCCGGTCTATCCGGTCTATGTGGATTCCAATGTCATGGCGGGCCGGACCGGGACATACGACCCGGCTACAGGCATCTGGTCCAATGTGATCTACATGCCCTGTACCGCGGACAACCATTTCGCGCCGGAGATTCCTTCCGAACAGCCGGACCTGATCTACCTGTGCTTCCCCAACAATCCGACCGGCGCGACCATCACCCGGGACCAGATGCAGGAGTGGGTGGATTACGCCAACCGGATCGGCGCGGTCATTCTTTATGACGCCGCGTATGAAGCCTATATCACGGAAGGCAACGTCCCGCATTCGATCTATGAGTGTGAAGGCGCCAGGACATGCGCCATTGAGATGCGGTCCTTCTCCAAGAACGCGGGCTTTACAGGACTCCGTCTGGGCTACGTGGTGATCCCGAAGGAACTGAAGGACAGGAAGGGCCAGGCCCTCCATCCGCTCTGGGCCAGAAGGCACGGCACCAAATACAACGGCGCCCCTTATATCGTCCAGAGGGCCGGTGAAGCCGTTTATTCGGAAGCGGGCAAAGCCCAGGTGCGGGAAATGGTCGGAAAATATATGGAGAATGCCCGCTTTATCCTGGACAGCCTCAAAAGCTTCGGCTATGAAGCGTCCGGCGGCGTGAATTCACCTTATGTCTGGCTGCGGGCCCCCGGCAATATGACCAGCTGGGAATTCTTCGACCACCTGCTGGAAAAGGCCAATGTGGTGGGGACGCCCGGATCCGGCTTCGGTCCCAGCGGAGAGCATTATTTCCGCCTGACTGCCTTCGGTACCTATGAGAATTCCGTGGAAGCCATGGAAAGGATCAGAAAACTTTAATATATCTGGCATCTGGCGGTTTTGTCTGTTCTGTGCTATAATCATGTCTTTACAGGGACAGTACTGATAATGCGCAGAATACGGGTCCCTGGAATACAGAAAGACAGGACGGCAGGGGCTGTGACAGCCTCCCGGTCCGAAAGTATAGAAACAGACAAGGAGTTTAAGATTATGGCATTATTAGAGCATTGGCACGCGAAAGCCTATAATGAAAAGGAGAACAAGGGAGTCCTGCAGAAACTCTGGCAGGATTATTTCGCCAAAGAAAAAGAGATCTACGCCCAGATCCTGGAGAAGCCGGAAGAAGTCGTGACCGGTACCGTCAAAGAACTGGCGGACAAATTCAATGTGGATATCATGACCATGACCGGTTTCCTGGACGGCATCAACGACAGCCTCAAAGAGAAGAACCCCATCGAGGAAATGGAAGAGGATACCGTCGTCAACCTGGGCTTTGACCTGACCTCCCTTTACAAGAACATGGTCGCGGCCGGCGCGGACTGGCTTTACAACCTGCCCCAGTGGGAGCCCATCTTTACGGAAGAGAAGCGTAAGGAACTCTATCTGGAACAGAAGAAGTCCGGTACCGTTGTCAAGGGACCCAAGATCTATCCCAACGATCCCTGCCCCTGCGGAAGCGGCAAGAAATACAAGAAGTGCCACGGCAGGAACAGATAAGCAGCCGTAATAAATAACGAGACATGAACAGACTTGTATACCGGAGTCCGCCTTACGGCGGGATTCCGGATACAGGTCTGTTTTTTATCGAGCTGACGATGTACATTTAGGAAAAAGGGGTGCCGCGGTAAAATGCGGCACCCCTTTCAGAAGCGTTGTCATATCCGGGACTGTCCTGCCTGGCGCAGGTCCCCGGAGCGTATTGTATATTTGTGTTTGGCCGGCAGCGGAATCGTTTTTCAGCAGCAGAAAAAACGTCCGCCGCAGAACAGGTTGAGGAAGAGGTTGAGCAGGCACATACGGATGCACCAGCTCTGCTGATAGGACATGGGCGCCTCATAGGTGGTCTGCCGTGTCTGATACCAGCCGCTGCCGGACTCCAGCCGGCTGAGCAGGTTCCGGTAGGTGTAATTATCCGGTTCCATCTGGCAGGCTGTCTTCGCGTACTGCTGGGCGTCCACATTCCGGCCCAGACCGATATTGGCCAGCGCCATATAGTAATTCCACAGGGCGTCATGGTCCTCGATGTTGTTAAGGACATTCAGAGCCTCATTATAGTGGCGGTTATTGATATAATTGGCAGCGGCCTGCATGCGGATCGTCCGTTCATCATTGGGCCCGCCGGCATTGCCGGGGCGGTTCTGGCCGTAACCGGCGTTATAGAAAGCGCCGCCGAAGGCCTGGTTGAAGAACTCGGCAAAATCATCGTAAGTATAAGTGCCGTTCTGGCCGCCATAAGCGCCGCCGTAACCGGTATTGCCGCCGCTGCTGCCATAGCTGCCGGAAGAGGCATAGGGGTGCTCCCGTTCGTAGATGATCTGCTCGTAAGCGGCCTGCACCTGTTTGAACATTTCCTCCGCCTGCTCTTTATTGGGGTTGTCAATATTGGCGTCCGGATGATATTTGCGGCTGAGCTGCCGGTATGCTTTTTTGATCTCCTCTTCGGAGGCGTCCCTGGAAACGCCCAGGACTTTATAAGGATCAGACATCGGACTGATTTCCTTTCTTTGACTGATGGGAGGCCCGGATCGTATTATAACGGCTCCAGACACCCGAATACAGGATGTTTCTCAGAAGATCGATATTTTCCAGAATGGGCAGGCGCTCAAAAGCCCTGCTGCACTCACCGATCATCATGGTCAGGAGAGAACCGACCCGGTCATCAAATTCCTCCTGGGTCTCATGAGACTGCTCCCGCATGAGCAGCAGAGGATTATAACTGCCGTACCGCCGGTCTTTTTTCATATCATCATAGGCGTCCATCAGGTAAATGAACTTACCCATGAAAAAGCCCATTCTGCGCAGGGTCCCTTCCCACTCATCTTCCTTATAGGCAAATAGTTCCGCCATGATCGCGCCGAAAGTGCCGCTGACGGAATCCAGATTATCGGAGTTCTCTTTTTCGTAAATAGAAAGGCGTCCCAGAGATTCGGTCAGGACGCGGACTTTCTTTTCATAAGCGGCAGAAACCCGGGAGGCTTTATCCTCCAGGGCCTTCGCGAGCATGCGTTTTTTCATGCTCCTCTCATCGTTCCAGTCGTCCAGGCAGGAATAGTAGGAAAGGAGCAGGTTCATGTCCGCTGCGTAGGCCGTGAACTGGTTGCGCCGGGTATTATGGCTGTGCAGGGGATGGAGCAGACATCGGACAGAAGAGTATTCTTCCTCTTCTTCATATAAGGAAGTCAGCAGCAGGACCAGGAAAGCCGCGTCATAGCTGAGGGTGACCTGGCCGGATCTTCCGTACCGGTCCCGCAGTTCGCTGCACAGGCCGCAGTAATATTCCCTGTATAATGTATGGTCTTCTTCACTGAGGGCTTCCTGATTAGGAACAATATAACCGAACATGATCAGCTCCTTTTCTGGAATTCATGACCGCATTTGGGGCAGCGGACAATGATCTTTCCTTTCCCCCGGGGGATCCGGATCTTCTGGGCGCACTGGGGACATTTATAAATATGGTAGTCCCTGGCCTGGGAGGCGCCGCGCCGGAAATTTCTGAAAAAGCCCGTGACTCTGGACTGCAGAGCCAGAAACTTCCGGTTCTCACCGTAACGTTTGGGAATATTTCTGGAGAAGATGCGGAAATACATATAAAAGAGCACTGCCCAGCAAAGCAGGCCGATGGCCCCGATCCGCAGGAAAAAGTTGACGGCTATCAGGACCAGCAGCACCACCGACAAAAAGCGGGAGAACTGGTCCATCCCGTAGCGCCCCTGCATAAAGCGGGCAAATTTATAACGCAAGTCGTTAAACATAGAAGTCCTTTCTGTGAATCTTTCTGCGATCCACTGGTTTTGACCGGACAGATGAAAGACCCACTCCGGTCAGAGTACTAAATTATTGCGTATATTACAACCAATTTGTGAAAAAAATATGAAATCCGGAAACAGGAAATCGGATAGATTGACATAAATTCTCCTTTTGCGGGAGTTAACATTTCGGCAGGGGAATGATATCATGATATAATTGCTGAAAGTGTGAAAAAAACAGTCTGCGTCGCACAGGCCGGCCGGTGAAAGATCCATGATCCGGCAGTATGGAGACGCGAACCTAAGTAAAGGAGACAGAGATTGACCACAGTGAAGATCAGAAAACAGGCAGCCGCAATCATCACAGCCGGCCTTCTGGCCATGTCCCTGCCCGTATCGGTACTGGCCGCTTCGGAAGCAGAGGAGACCGCCGCTGCGGGTACGACTGAGCAGAGTACAGAAGACAGCAGCCGGCCTGAGGAGATGCCTGCTGAAACAGGAAATAGCGATCAGGGTACGGCAGAGACGGCTGATGATCCGGAACCGGAGCGGACTCCGGAAGAAGAGAAATCCGCGCCGGAAGGGGATACAGTATCCGAAGACGGGAATACCGCCGCGGACAGTTCCGAAACAGACGCTCCTGACCCGCTGACAGATGACACCCTGGATGCCGGTGAAGCGGATACCGCGGGAGAGGGACTGACAGCCGGGGAGCTGTCTGAGGATGAAAGTCAGGCAGCCGGCGCTTCGGCAGGGCAGTCCGCGGAAAATGAAGGGGAGGATGTCCCCGTAGATCTGTATTACGGTGACGAATGCTTCCTGATCCGGGAGGTGTCCCTGCAGATGGAATATGATGACCGTATCCTGTTCGCGGATGTGGAGGACCTGGACAGCGAGCTTGTCCTGGCCGCCGTTGAAGAGTATCAGGTGACTTCCCGGCAGGTTTCCCAGGGCTCGGTCACAGATAATCCGGATGAGAACGTGGTCACTTCCTGGAAAAAGGGAAAAGGCCTGTATGCCGTGGGAACCGGAACAGCCGACCTGCTGCTGGTCGCTCCGGCGGATCTGACAGATACCGCGGCGGCCAGGGAGGGCCAGGTGCTGAGAAGGCAGATTCCGGCGGTCCGTCTCCATGTGACCGTACGGCCCGCCGCGCTGACCCTGATGTATATGCTGGGCCAGAGCAATATGGAGGGACATTCCACGTCCGGTAAAGAGTTTATCGGAGGAGATTCGATCCTCGGCAGGCTGGGGACAGTTTATTCCACTTATATCCCCAGTAATATCAACTGGACCAAAATGGTCACAGGCAGCAAGTATGACGGTTACAACAACGGCGGCGCGGATCCCCTGTCCTTTATAGCGGAATCCCTGACCTCCGCCAGATCTGTCCTCTCGGAAGACCTTGCTTACACCCTGAACGCCCTTACGGAGGAAGGAAAAGGCAAATCCGGTATCGACGGTGCTCTTGCCTGGAATTACAACCAGCTGACCGGTTCCAAGGTATGGACCATCAACGCGGCGGTGGGCGGCTCTTATATCAGTCAGTGGCTGCCTGGCGGTGACATCTATCAGGCGGTCCTTCCCGCCCTGCAGGCGGTCGGACAGGTCGCCGTGGCGGAGCAGGGAGCCGGCCATTATTCGGTCGCCAACACTTTGGCTTTATGGCAGCAGGGAGAACATGACAGCAAGAAGGGTACAACGGAAGATACCTACCTGTCTGGTTTTGGCAGGATCGTACAGGCCCTGACCGCGGATCTGTCGGTCGAGAAGATCGGCCTGATCAGTACCAGGTCCAGTACCGGTGATTATCTGACCAAAGATGAGCTGAACATGGACGGTGTCAGAACGGCCCAGTATTACATGGGCGGTGATTCCGATCTCTTTTCCAATGTATTCATGGTCTCCAACGTCAATGAAGCCTGGACCGGCAATAAGAGCGTGAAGGCTTATTTTGAGGAGGCCTATCCGGACGGCAGCCTGGATTATCCCCTGCGCGCCAAATCCACTCTGAAGGACCAGGCCCTTCCGGATACGGTGGAGGAGGTCCATCCCTGGATCCACTATACCCAGGCCGGCTATAACGAGAACGGGCTGACGGCGGCCAGGGGTATGTTTGACGTGATCAGCGGGAATATTCTGCTGGATACATATTCGATGACAGGATTCTTCCGCAACAGAAGCGGCAGCAAAATAACGGCCCTGACTTCTGACGGGACCAAAGCCGGTATTTACTTTATGACATATCAGAGCGCGGGACTCAAGCGGGTCGCTTATAAGGTCTCTGATACGGCAAGCGCCTCCTATAATAAGAAGACAGGCGTTCTGACCTTCAAAAAGCCGGCATCCGTAACACTGACGGCCTATGACACGATCACCGGCAAGACCCTTGCCGCGATCAATGTCAAATTCAAGGGCTGGTATACGACCGGCGGCAAGACCTATTATTATAAAGACTACAAGACCAAAGTCACCGGCTGGCAGACCATCAACGGCTTCAAATACTACTTTGACGGCGGCGGCGCCCAGGTACTGGGACTGAAGACCATCAGCGGAAGCCTGTATTATTTCTTCAAATCCACCGTCAGCGGCCACTATAAGGGCGTGATGGCCACCGGATGGGTCACGACAGACGGCAAAAAGTATTATTTCGACAGCGCGGGCAAAGCGGTCACCGGTTTCAAGACCATCAGCAAGGCAGTTTATTACTTCCGCCCCGCGGCGGCCGGATCCAATCCGAAATATACCATGGCCACCGGCTGGCAGACCATCAACGGCTTCAAATACTATTTCGGCACTGACGGAAAAGAGCAGACGGGATTCAAGACCATCAGCGGATCGATCTATTACTTCTGGCCCGATACAGCCGGCAAGCACTACAAGGGGACCATGGCCACCGGCTGGCAGACCATCAACGGCTTCAGATACTATTTTGGTACGGACGGAAAAGAGCAGACCGGCTTCAGGACCATCAGCGGCAGCACGTATTACTTCTGGCCCAAGACAGAAGGCAGTCATTACAAGGGGACCATGGCCAAGGGCTGGCAGACCCTGAACGGTTTCAAATACTATTTCGGTACAGATGGCAAACAGCAGACCGGATGGAAGACCATCAGCGGCAAGACCTATTATTTCTGGCCTTCCACTGCGGGCAAGCATTACAAGGGCACCATGGCCACCGGTAAGCAGACCATCGGCGGCAAGACCTATAATTTCGGCACCGACGGCGTAAGGAGATAAGCCGGCAGCAGCAGAAAAAACGGAGTAAGAAATAATAAAGAAACAATAAGACATGAAAAACAGTCCGGCCCCTTTGAACGGAAGTTCAGGGGACGGACTGTTATTTTTGTATGTATGAATCGCTGCGGCGGCAGAGGGTACAGGCAAAATGTCTGCCCTGCATTCTATCCGATCCGTCAGAAAATAAAACTTGTCACCAGGACCGTCAGGCAGCAGCTGATGGC
>ONRU01000059.1 GCA_900320325.1 uncultured Lachnospiraceae bacterium | reverse complement strand
ACTGTCTGGCCCGCTGCCGCGCCGTTGTTCTGGACCAGATTCAGTCCGTCTGTTCCCAGTTTGTCTTTCATGAGAACTGCCACCTTCTTCGCGGCGGCCAGGGCACCGGCTGCCCATTCATCCGGAATCTCATAAAGATTCTCAAAGTGTTCCTTGGGCAGAACCAGGGCATGTCCCCGGGTCGCAGGTCCCATATCCAGAATCACGCGATACCTTTCATCCTCATACAGGGTTCTGGAAGGAATCTCTCCGTTTGCTATCTTACAGAAAATACAATTGTCATTTTTCATACTTAACCTCTTTCCGCGCCTGCCGGGCTTTACGGGCCGGCGCCTGTATTAGGTCAAGTATATCACGGAATCCCTTTATCGGCAGAAAAATTCCAGCGCGCCGATCCGGATGACATCCCCTCTCTCTATCCTTACCTCTTCCTCCGGCTTCAGGGCCAGGCCGTTCCGGAAGGTCCCGTTTGTACTGTTCAGGTCCTTCATGACCAGTTCGCCCCGGGCATTCCGGCTGAAACGGACATGCATACGGCTGACAGAGGGCGCGTCGAGCACCGCGTCCGCGTATTCGGACAGCTTACCGACCGTGCAGGGCAGATTTTCCAGATCAATGGTCTGCCCTCTGGCTTTTCCGCTGCCGTAGAGCCGGATGGGAACGTCCTCCGGGAGCTCCGCGCAGGTCATTTCCGCCCCTTCCAGTTCCGCTCCGTTTTTATGCGTGACCGGAGCGGCCGCGTAAGGCTCTCCGTGCGGTCCGGGACCGGTCCATTCACCGCCTCCCTCCGGCCATACCGGCAGATCTGTATCCCCGCCGCTACTCCACATATCCTCCTGACCGGCCCAGGGATCCCTTTGTCCCTCTTTATTCTTCCTTTTCCAGGGAATGGCAAAACTTTTCAGCCCCCGGTCCCGGATGCCCCGCAGCACTTTGCGCAGCAGCAGGACCATTCCCGCAATCAGCAGTACCGCGCCTGCAGCAAGACAGGTCCTGCTGCTGACCTCATCCCGGAGGACCGTCAGGGAGACCGTGAGCAGTACCGCGCCTGCCGCTGCCGCTGCCGGCGGCAGCCATCGGACCATTCCGGCCAGACGTACCCTGCCGCCCTTTTCCGCAGACGCGGTTACCTGCGCCGCTGCTTCAGGAACCGCTCCGTCTTCCTCTCCATAAGAAGAAAAACCGGCTGCAGGGTCCTGCCAGGGATCATTCAAATACGGATCCTCCATATAAACCGCATCTTCTTTCCAATCCGCTCTGTCTCCCGGGAAATCTCCGACAGAGTCTCCGACCGGCTCATCCTTCTCTTCCGGACGCAGAAGATGATCGCAGAGCTCCTCCGTAAACAGAAAATTCTCTTCTTCTGCCATGTCCCGCAGCCGCTGCAGGATCCCGGCCGCTTCCGGGTCTGCCGGATCCGTCCTGGCTGCCAGGTAGCTGAATACAGCCGGCCGGCTCTCTTCTGTCAGTTCGGGATAATAGGTAAAGCTGTACTTCTCCTCCGTCAGATCATAATAGATCATCTCCGGGTCCAGCAGGATCCTGCGTGTATCCAGCAGGTAGCCGGCCAGAGCGCTTCCGGCCGCCGCCAGCTGCCGCAGAAAGGCCCGCAGGGCCTCTCCTCCGATGGGCCGCTCCCGGCAGACCGATGTCAGCTTCTGTTTTGAAGTCACATCATAATACAGAAAGACCGCGTCATCTATGAAACGCCGGCTGAAAGGCAGGATCCCATCGATCCGGTTCTCTTCCAGCATCCTGTATTGATATTCCGAGCTCCTCAGCTTCCCGGGACATGGGATGACCATATAGTTGCGGCAGGCGCCTCTTTCATACATCACTGCTTCTGTCATACGGCTTGTCCTTTCTCTGTCTGCTATGTATCAGATCCGCCGGCTGCAGCACCTGTCCGGGCCGCCAGATCCAGAATCCTTTTGTATTTACGGAAACCCGCGGGCGGGTCTGTCTTTCTGGCCGTAAAGCCGCCCTGCAGCCGCCATGCGCCGCCGGGTATCAGAAAAAATCCCTGCATAGCCGGACCACGCATGTTTTCGGAAGCGGTCACTCTCACTTTGCTGCCGTCCGCGGCCGAAACCGACGGGCTGTCAGCCATAAAATAATGGCCCCGGAATATCTCTTCCTGCGGCGGGACCGGGCAGGTATTGCCTTCCTTCATGGCCGCGTTCCGGATGACCGCCCTGGCACAGTCCTGGGTCAGAACGCATTTGTTGTACATGTAAAAGGACAGATATATCGTCAGCACAATCAGACAGAGCGCCATGGGAATCACGAAAGACGCTTCCACTGTCATATAGGCATCCAGCTCCCTCACATGCTGTTTTCCGTCCCGCTCCAGGCCGCGTCTGCTTTTGTGAACCGTCCCTGTTCTTTTCATCATAATCCCCTTCCTTATATCATGATCGGATTTCCTTCGCTAATCAAACAGCAGGTACAGAATATAGCCTGCCGCAAGGAAGGGAAGAAAAGGCATCCGGCTGTTCCTGTCCGCTTTTCGCAGTGCCAGCAAAAAAACACACAGCAGGGACAGCAGCAGCAGGCCGGCACTGGCGGCAAAGATACAGGGACCGGCGCCTGCCAGCAGGCCCAGGATCAGGGTACACAGGCCGTCTCCCCAGCCCACCTTTCCGTCTGAGAGTCCCGCCAAAAGGCACAGACCGCATCCGGGCAAAAGCGCGGCGGCCTCCATATACAGGTCTCCTCCCTCCGCCGCCAGCCTCCAGAAGCAGCAGAAAAGGCCTGGTAACAGAAAAGCAGCAGGCAGGAACAGACTGACCTGCCTGCGGTATATGTCCTGGCCGGCGGCCGCGGCCAGAAACAGACAGGCTGCCGCCCCGGCCGCGCATCGTATCATATGATTCATAATGCTCCGCGTTCCCTTAACCTTCCTGTCCCGGTCCCTCCTGAAATCTTTCCGCTTCAGCTGCCTCCGCATTTGGAGCAGGGCGGCATCCGCCCTTTTACCGCGGAAAGCCGGACTTCCTGCGCGTTCCGCTCAATCGCGCCGCAGGAAGCGGAACTGTGATACCGGTTCCCGTATCCTGTAACATAAACGCTGCCTCCGGCCGCGGCGCCGCAGAAGGGACAGGCATAATAAATCGCGCCGCTGCTGTTGCGCAGGGAATGGAGGCTGGATGAAGGCACCCTGTGCACAGACGGTTTCAGGTACGTACAGTCCCTGCTGCGATGGTAGACACTGCCATAATCCGTGATGTAGACAATGGTATCATCCAGGCCGGCCTCACTGCCGGTCTGCGCGCTGCCGGTCTGGTAACCGGTCCAGGTATGCCCCGCGCAGGAAGACTGCAGACCGGAAGCCGGCATGCCCATCACGCTGAGCAGGGTGCGTACGGAAAACCGGGCTGACAGACGGATCCTGCCGCTCCGGGCGTCGATCTCCGATCCGGCCAGTGTGACCGGCCCCGCCAGGGCTCCTCCGGAAACGCCGGCTTCCCGCATCCGCTGCTGTACATTCCCGGCCGCCCAGGCTTCTGAAAGCGACGAAGCCGCCGCTTCCCCGAAGACCGGCAGGACTTCCGGACCGGCCGGTCCGCTGCCGCCGGCCGCGCCGGCCGTTTCAGGCTCCAGATAAAACGCGTATTCCGCCAGGGCGGCGGCCGTCTCATAGAGAGCGGCTTCCGCCGCGCTCTGTACCCGGACCATCTCTGTCAGGTAGAGCAGGTTGGCCATCAGGAACAGAAACAGCGGCAGTACCGCGGCCGCCTCCACCGTCATGGAAGCGGAAAGGAGGAGGAATGATGCCTCCCTGCGGGCCGGTACCGTCCGGAGAGAACAGCTGCTTTTATTTGACGGGATTTTCCTGCGGCCCTCCTTCCAGGAAGTCATCATCTCTCCCCCCTTCCTCTGTCACGGCATAATGCCTCAATTATTGCAGACGGTATAGGCCAGCGTGAAATCCATACCGACATTTCCGCTGACAGCCGCCTTCACGGAGACCAGGTCATAGCACCAGTCCATGCAAAAGCCGCCGCATCCCTCCGACTGCCGGATATTGAGCTCCATCAGATCCATGGTCCGGCCTGTCTTGACCGTCATATCCTCCAGATAAAGAAGGATCCCCAGATATTCCGGATATTTCAAACCCGGTGCCGAAGGATCTCCCGCTGCCAGATTTTCCGGCGTCAGGATTGCCTCGATCGGAACCGCCCAGTCCGTTTCTTTTTTGACCAAGGGCACACCGCCGCCGGCCAGCAGGGTCCGTACATCCCGCAGGCTTTCCATATATCCCCAGGCAAACAGGAGGGCGTACCGGATGATCTCCTCGCATTCCGGGATCAGGAGGGCCGCTGACAGGGCTGCCGCCATTTCGGCAGCTTCCGCCTGTTTACCGGGGCTGGCAGACAGGAATGTCATATTGGAGGCCATCCGGACCAGGAGCAGGCGCTCTGCCGCCGCTTCCAGGTTCCCGGCATCACTGTTTCTTCCATACAGGATGTATTCCTGCTCATAGCGGAATACCGTGTCCGGCAGCGGCGTCGTATAGGATCCGAATTTCTCTCCCAGATACAGATCCGCCAAAAGCGGATCTGCCGCTTCGTAATGGTGGGAATTATCCGCTTCCATCCGGTTTCCTGCATTATGGGCTCTTCCGGTATACAGAAGTTCTGTATCCGCCGCGGCCCCGGATACCTGTCCGGATTCTCCCAGTACCTGCCGCAGGACCGGCTGCTGGCGGAAGGCGGCCATGCCGGGCAGGGGATCCTGTACCGGTTCCGCTGCTTCTTCCTGTTCCGCGGGAGCCGGTTCTTCCTCTGCCGCCGCGCTCCGTCTGCTTTCGCTTTCCGCGTAGGCCTGACGCAGCTGTTCCGTATTGTCCCGTTCCGCCTGCTGCCACTGTAAAGGATCCAGGGACAGTCCCTGCCACTGATCCGCCAGGGCAGAGACCCCGGCCAGTGTATCACCTGCCGGCTCTGCCGCCATGTAGGCGTGGATCTGTTCCAGAAGCGGTCTTCCCCCGCTGTCGGAGGCAAAGCGGATCCCTTCGATCTCCGCGTCAGCCGTGCGCAGGCGCCAGAAGCTTCCGGCTTCCGATGACCGGGCCGGCAGGTCCAGGTTCTCGTTCAGATAATAAAGCAGCCGTCCCCTTACATTTTCCACAGAAGCAGTGCCTCCGTAGGAAGCGTCTGTGAAGAGCAGGCCGTATCTGGAAAAGAGCTCTCTTACATACTCCGCCAGCAGAGAATCCGCGGAAATCCGCAGGGCTGTCTCGCTTTTGAGCCTGGCACCTCCGATCCTGGCTCCTTCCAGAAGGGTCAGGAGCAGCGTCAGAAGGACCGCTGTCATCAGGGCCATATAGACGGTCAGGTAGCCGCCGGCCTTTCTGCCCTTATCCAATGATCGTCGAACTGTCACTGGTGATCTTGCTGAAGATCCGCTGGACCAGATCATTAAGCTGCTGGCGGAATATGATGACAAGGCCCACCAGAACGACGATGATCAGGATGATTTCTACCGTTCCCATCCCGGTCTCATCCTCCATAAAGTTCCTGATTTCATTTTTCAAAGTTTCCATCTTCTTTACCTCCGGAATCTCCTTCTGTTTTCAGCTTCCGCTTACATGAATCCGTAATAAGCCGGCACAATGATGATCAGCATGGTCACCGCCAGCATAATGATCATGGGGAAAAGCAGCTTTGTGCCTGCCTCTTCCCCAAGCTCCCGGGCTATATTCCTGCGTTCTTCGAAGGCTGCCGCTGATTCCTCCTGCAGGACGTCCAGCAGGGCGCTGTTCCCCTTCTTCAGGTTCTGGGTCAGCAGGGAGCAGAAACGGGTATACTGCCGGGAACGGCACCGCTGCCCGAAATGTCCGTAGACCGTGATCTCCGGAATCCCGCTGTCCAGCTCGTGACAGACCAGCAGGATCTCCTCCTGTATATATCTGCTGCCGGCCCCCCGTTCCCGCTCCTGCCTGTAATCTGCTGCCAGCTTCTGGAAGACGCTGCGGACGGACATGCCCGCGCCCAGATACAGGACAAACTTACTGAGGATATGGGGATAATCCAGATCCATTTCCCGCTTGCGGCTGTCCACGGATTTACGCAGGTCCCGGTCCGTCAGGAAGAATCCCGCCGCTCCGGCTGCCAGCACCCCCAGCAGTACCGCGGGACTCAGGTCTGTCCTGTTTTCTCTCCATGTCAGGGATATGCCGCCGGCCCGGTCCGGTAAAAGGCAGGCCTCTGTTTCCCTGCCGGATGTCTCCGCCGCGGCCAGACTCTCCTCTATGCTCTGCCGGACCGCCTCCTCCTCTGTCAGACTCCGTGGAACTACTGTCACCGGAATCTCTGTTTCGAATACCCAGGGATCATATTTCAGGGAAGCCCTGAGCCGCACCTTCGCGGGCGTTCCGTTCTCCAGATTGTCGGGATGGACCTCCCCGTTTGTATTGACCAGGGAATAACTGGCCGTATCCCACTGCAGGATAAACGGATAGCCTTCCGCGGCGGAGACCAGGGACAGGTCTGTCGATACATGCAGCAGGTCCGGATTGTCCGCCAGGATCAGATCCGGCAGCTTTTCCGTCAGATCATCCGCCATCCTGATGACATCCTCCTGTCTGTAACGCCTGGCGCTGACCTGCAGGTCAAAACGTCCCAGGTCCGTCCGGCCGGGATCCATCGCTGTCAGGGACAGAATCCTGTCACTGCCTCCGTAGCTGCTGCGTTCTATCCGTCTGCCGTTTTCCAGGATTCTGCCGGTCTGTCCGCCCAGAAAGACTGCTGCCGCAAGCAAATCCGCCGCGCAGACAAACAGGAGAAGGTTCCTGATCTTGCCTGTATAGTAAGCGTCCTCCCTGCCTATGACCCGGCGGGAAGGATGGAGCAGGCGCAGGTCTGCCCGTACCTCCTCCAGTCCCGGGATCTTCTGTCTGACAGGCTTCAGCCTTTGCCAGATATGGACCGCCATTCTCTGAAAGATTCGCAGGAAAGGGGACAGTTCCGCTTCCTCTTCTGACCGGCAGTCCCGGGATACAAAGGCCCAGGCGGCCAGTCCCAGCAAAAGAATCAGATATAGTGCCGCTTTGATCAAATCCTGTCGCGCCTCCTTTCGAATGCTGTCTGTCACATGCGGATCTGCAGGATCTTTTCAGACAAAAGAAAGGCTGCAAGATAAACCGCCAGACAGACCGTCATGAACAGAATGCCGGCCGCGTTATGGTAAAGCACATCAAAAAATCCTCTGGAAACAGTCCCTATATAAGCGATGATCAGAAAGGGAACACCGTCCATGATCCGCTGCTCCATCCGCCGGCTGCCCAGAAGGATCCGGATCTCATTTTCGATATCGATCCGGTCCCGGATCTGGTCCGCGGTCTTTTCCAGGATCTCCACCATGTTGCCGCCGCTTTTGCGGGCGATCGAAAAGACCTGGGCGAACTCCGATATTTCTTCCGCCCCGCTCCGGTCCGCGAAGTCCTGCAGCAGCCGGTCTAAAGGGATACGGTTATCAATCCCGTGGCTGATCCGCGTCAGCTCCGCAGCGATCGGGGATTCCCTGCCGAACTGAAAGGTCATGTCCCGGGCTGTTTCCCGGAATGCGTTTTCCGCGGAATAACCGGCCCGGAGGGCCGTGATCAGACTTCCCAGGGCGTCCCGGAACTGCGCTGTCAGTTCCCGGCTTTTCCGCTCCCTTTCCTGTTCCGCTCTTTTCCGGCAGTATGGGAGCAGGGCCGGCAGCATAAATGCGCAGGCCCAAAAAGAATCATAGAACAGTTTCCCCGTCACCAGAAATATGGCCATTCCTTCGGCCAGAAAACGGATCCTGCAGTCAGACAGGCTCCATCCCTGCCATAGCAAGCTTGGCGGTATTTTCCAGCGGATTCTTTTTTTCCCAGATTCCGGTGATCTTTCCATTCTCCTCTCCCGTTTCTCTGAAGGCATATAACCTGGACAGGGCGATCTGCCCGTTCTCAATCCCGGTGATCTCACAGATCTCCAGCAGCTTCCTGGACTTGTCCCGAAGCCGTCCCAGATGGATGATAATGTCGATCGCCGCCGCGATCTGCCCCCGGATGGCAGGCACGGGCAGGTCCATCCCCATCAGGACCATGGTCTCCAGTCGTGAGAGCATGTCCTCCGCGCTGTTCGCGTGGCCTGTGGACATGGATCCGTCATGGCCTGTATTCATAGCCTGGATCATATCAATGGCTTCTCCGCCGCGCACCTCTCCCACGATGATCCGGTCCGGCCGCATCCGCAGGCTGGCCCGGATCAGATCCCGGATGCTGATCTCGTTTTCCCCTTCCACATTGGCGTTCCTGGCCTCCAGCCGGACCAGATTGTCGATGTGCAGGATCTGCAGTTCAGCGTTGTCCTCGATCGTGATGATTCTTTCATCACCGGGGATAAAAGCGGACATGGCGTTTAAAAAGGTCGTTTTGCCGGATCCGGTCCCGCCGCTGACAAAGATGTTATAGCCCGCCCGGACCAGACGGGAGAGAAATTCCGCGATCTCCGGCGAAAGAGATCCGAAGGCCAGCAGATCCTCCATACCGATCGGCCGGTCCGGAAAACGGCGGATAGTCACTATCGGACCATTCAGGGCAATGGGCGGCAGGACGACATGGACCCGGGCGCCCCCGGGCAGCCTGGCGTCGACGATCGGGACCGACTCATTGACGACCCGGTTGCAGGCCGATACGATCTGCTGGATGACGTCCTCCAGTTTTTCCCTGGAACTGAAGGCCCCCTGACAGGGAATCAGGCCGCCGCCTTTTTCAATAAAGATCCGGTCCGGGCCGTTGATCATGATTTCCGTAATCTCATCGCTGTCGATCAGATCCTGCAGAACATCCAGGCGGCGGATCGAGTGGAACAGATCCTGGCGCAGCGTCTTCATGGACGCGATATCCAGACCGTTTTCCGTCCTGGACCTGATCAGCTCCTCATCGATCAGGTCCAGGACCTCCGTATCCCCGATTTCCCTGGTAAAGTCGATGCGGTTGATGACAGCGCTGTGTACCCTGTCTCTTATCTCTTCCAGCCGGGTCAATGCCGTCTCCTTTCTCATAGGGGACCTCCTGCCTCTGCAGCGAGGATCCGGTCCGCCAGACCGGCCGTGTACCGGTACAGGCTGCCCCGGCGGAGGCATGCCGGATATGGCTCCGGCTGTTCCTCCGGAGGAAGCACAATTTTCCGGGTCTTCAGCAGGATCTCCTCTTCCCCCCGCTCCCGCAGATAACGATCACAGGCGGCATCCCGTGCGGCGGACAGAGGATCCTCCCGGATGATCCGGAAGATTCTGCCGCAGCGGATCAGGATCTGCCGCGGTCCGTTCACCAGAGGGCCCAGATCCAGAATCAGATACTTGTATTCCGTGACCCTGCCGATGGTATCCAGAAGGCCCAGCCACTGGTCCGGATGGATGGACCGCAGCTCTTCCGGCCCGCGGACCGGCGGCAGGAGGGAGGCCTTTTCCAGCTTTCTCTCCATCATAGCCAGCCTGGCCGCGACCTTTTCCGGCGCGCAGTCATTAAAATAAATCAGGTCTCCCAGAGATCCTTCAAAAGAAAGGCCTGTCATCTGCTCCAGGCAGGACCAGGCATCCAGATTCATATAAAGGACCGGATCCTTTTCCGCCAGCCTCCGGGCCATGCACAGGGCGGCGGCGGTCTGCGGACATCCGGTCAGGGGCGTATGAAAACCGATTACGCGCAGTTCCGGGCCATGCCGCAGCGAAGCCGCGGGGAGATCCAGATCCAGACAGAGTCTGCGGATCTGCCGGACGATCCCGTCCGCGCTCTGGTATTTGCAGATGGAGCGTGGAGAATTCCCCTCGTAAGACCCCGTTTCATTCAGGATCAGGATCCGCTCCGGGTCCCAGTCTACAGGACCCGCCCGGTATTCTCTCTCCGCGATGACCAGAATCCCCTTTCTGTCCGTTCCTGCCTCCCGCAGGCTCCGCTCCAGCAGCGCGCGGCTGCTGAAGACCGCTACTCTGCCGGCAATCTCCCGGCCCTGCAGATATTCCTGCAGACGCAGGGCATACGTATATTCAGAATCGCAGACTGTTACCGCCGCGGGGCCTGCCGTCCTGTCAGATGATCCCGCGGTCTGAAAATGTGTATTCACGGGTAAAGACCTCCCAGATAGAAGAGAACAGAGACCAGCGCGGGCAGACCGATCCCTGTCCTGTGACTGCTCCGGAGCCGGCCGCCGGATACAGCGGCCGCGCCCGCAAGGGCCAACAGAAATGTAAAAAACAGAAAATAGAGAAAGGCCCGAAGCTCCATATACAGAGAAATCCCTGCCAGATATTTAAGATCCCCCGCTCCCAGGCCGCCCGCTTTATAGAAAGGAAAAAGAAACAGAATCAGTCCGGCCGCGGCAGCCGCGGCCGGCAGCAGCGCGCCGGGACCGCCCCGCAGAAACCGCAGGGCGCCTCCGGCGGCCAGAAAGGAAACGGTCCAGACATTATATATTTTGTGTCCGCGCCAGTCTGTGACCGCCGCGCCGCCCGCATAAATCAGGAGCGAAATTTGTCTGACCATCACAGCCCGCAGCCATCTCCTTTCCGCATTACGCATGGGGAATGTCAGCACCTTCCCGCAAATTCATTATAAAAAGGCTCTTTCCGGACCAACAAGAACGATCCGCGAATACTGCGAAACCCCTGCTGCGAATTCGTAAAAAAACGCCGGAAACAGGATGTTTTCGCCGCATGTTTTCGGAATCCTCCCGGCATTTTTGTTCCGCCCCGGCTGAATCCTGCCGAAAGCACTGAACAGTTTCCGCTAAAGGACGCCGGCAGCAGGGCCGGAGCCGGCTTGAACAGGAAGTATCAGGCAGAAGACAGGTTACATCGGGGGAGGTCAGATGCCGCAGAGCGGCAGAGGAGAAATTGTGAAACAGGATTTAAAGGACAAGAATGTACTGG
>ONRU01000021.1 GCA_900320325.1 uncultured Lachnospiraceae bacterium | reverse complement strand
CCGCTGCGGACGGTATCCACGCGGTTCCTCTGCCGGCGCAGGACCTCCTGGAAGGTCTTTTCCAGGCTTTCAATGGTCGCTTTTCCGATCAGTTTCTCATAATCGATGGGAGGCTCATAGGTCTTGACTTCTTCCGGCAGCTGCTGCTCACGGTAGAGATTGCGGGAAGCTTCCACGCTCCTGTCACGGAGTTCATCCGCCTGGTAGCGGACCATTTTATATTCCAGCAGGCGTTTGACCAGTTCCTCGCGGGGGTCTGTCTCTTCCTCTTCCTCGTCCGGTTTTTCTTCTTTGGGAAGCAGCATCCTGCTCTTCAGCTCCAGAAGGGTCGCCGCCATGACCAGGAACTCACTGGCGATCTCCATTTTCTGTTCCCGCATCTGCTGGATATATTCCAGGTACTGGTCTGTGATCAGGGAAACAGGAATGTCATATATATCAATTTTGTGTTTATCGATCAGGTGTAAAAGCAGGTCCAGAGGTCCTTCAAAGGCCTGCAGCTTGACTGGGATGCCCATGTACTTCCCCGTCCTTTCAATTTCGTACTACGCTCTCTGACCGGCACAGGCGCGTCTGAACTCAGTCGGAACTCATATGAAAAAATCCCCTGGTGGCATGCATCAGGGGATTTAACCAGTTCGTATTAGTTATACTTCCGCTTTCTGGCGGCTTCGGACTTTTTCTTGCGCTTTACGCTAGGCTTCTCGTAATGTTCTCTTTTACGAATTTCCTGCTGGATGCCTGCCTTTGCGCAGCTTCTCTTGAAGCGGCGAAGAGCGCTGTCCAAAGTTTCATTCTCTTTTAAGATTACGCTAGACACTTTTTCTACCCTCCCTTCAGTCCCTTCAGATTATGACTGATCGGGTTTTTTTATTATGTTTTGTCAAACACACTTGTAAAGTATACCACAATCTGTCCTTAAGTCAACAGTTTCTTTATGGTATTTTCAGGCAGTGAACCACAAGTCTGACGCCCGGTTCATCCAAGCAGTGAACCACAAGTCTGACGCCCGGTTCATCAGGCGGTCTGGCTGTCCAGGACCTCTTCTGCCTTCTTCAGCGCGTTTTCGATACCTGCGGGGTTCTTGCCGCCGGCCTGGGCCATGGCAGGACGTCCGCCGCCGCCGCCGCCGACTTCTTTGGCTATGGCCTTGATCAGGTTGCCGGCGTGGGCGCCCTTCTTGATGACATCGTCGGTCGCCATGGTCATCAGGCTGACCTTGCCGTCCTTTTCGGAGATGAGCAGGATCACGCCGCTGCCCAGCTTCTCCTTGAGCTGGTCGCCCAGGTTGCGGAGCTCGTTCATGTCGATATCCTTGACTGCGGTCGCCAGGAACTTGATGCCGTTGATCATCTTGACCTTGTTCATGACATCGCCCAGAGCGCCCTGGGCCTCTTTGTTCCTGAGGGCTTCGTTCTCGCTCTTGAGGGCCTTCAGCTCTTCCTGCAGCTTTTTGATATGGTCTGCCAGGGAAGCGGAGTTTGTCTTGAGCAGGGCCGCCGCGTTGTTGAGCTCGTCCTCCAGATTGTCGTAGTAAGCCTTTACATTGGTGCCTGTGATGGCTTCAATACGTCTGACACCGGCAGCGATGCCGTTCTCGGAAACGATCTTGAACTGGCCGATCTGGCTGGTATTGCCAACGTGGGTACCGCCGCAGAGCTCTACGGAATCCGCCATTTTGACCACGCGGACTTCTTCGCCGTATTTCTCGCCGAACAGCGCCATGGCGCCGGACTTTCTGGCTTCGTCGATGCTCATGATCTGGGTCTCTACCGGATACGCGCCGGCAATACGGTCATTGACTTCATTCTCGACAGCCCTGATCTCATCACTGGTCATGGCCTGGAAGTGGCTGAAGTCGAACCTGGTCCTGTCAGCGTCCTGATAGGAGCCCTTCTGCTCAACATGGCTGCCCAGAACGTCCCTGAGGGCCTTCTGCAGCAGGTGGGTCGAGCTGTGGTTGCGGCAGGTCTTCATACGGTTGGCTTCGTCGACCCTGAGGGTGACGGTATCGCCGACCTTGAACATGCCCTTTGTCACGGTACCGATATGGGCGATCTTGGAACCGGCCACATGCTCGGTCTCTCTGACCGTGAATTCACCTTCGTCGGAAACGATCACGCCGATATCGCCGACCTGGCCGCCCTTGGTGCCGTAGAAAGGTGTGTTATCTGTGATAATAGCGCCTTCCTGACCGTCTGTCAGGGCATCGCGGACCTCGCCGTCTGCTGCCATGTAGGTGATTTTTGCCTGCTCTTCCAGTCTGTCATAACCGTCGAAGCAGGAATTTACGGAAGCGTCCATCTCGTCATATACGGTGGCGTCAGCGCCGCTCATGCTGGTCTTCTTCCAGGAGCCCTGGGACTTTTTGCGCTGTTCCTTCTGGGCCGCGTAGAAGCCGTCCAGATCGACCCCGAAGCCCTTCTCCTCCAGGATTTCCTGGGTGGACTCGATGGGGAAACCGTAGGTATCGTACAGACGGAAAGCGTTGGCGCCGTCCAGGACGGTCTTGCCCTCAGCCTTCATCTGCTCTTCCAGGTCGGCCAGGATGGAAAGGCCCTGGTCGATGGTCCTGGCAAATTTCTCTTCCTCACCGGCGAGGTTCTTCAGGATGAATTCGCGCTTGGTCTCCAGCTCGGGATAGCCGCCCTTGGAGCCTTCAATGACAGCTTCGGCCAGTTTGGTCATGAAGTTGCCTTCGATGCCCAGTTTTCTGCCGTGGCGGATGGCCCGGCGGATAATTCTGCGCAGGACATAGCCTCTGCCTTCATTGGTGGGCATGATACCATCGGAGATCATGAAAGTAGCGGAACGGATATGGTCGGTCACGATACGCATGGATACGTCGGTGTCATAGTCATCGCCGTATTCCTTGCCTGCCATCTGGCCGATCTCATCGCGCAGAGCGCGGATGGTATCAACGTCAAAAATAGAATCAACGTCCTGTACGGCGACCGCCAGACGCTCCAGTCCCATACCGGTATCAATATTCTTCTGGACCAGCTCAGTGTAGTTGCCGTGGCCGTCGTTATTGAACTGGGAGAATACGACATTCCATACTTCCATGTATCTGTCGCATTCGCAGCCTACTGTACAGTCAGGCTTGCCGCAGCCGTATTTCTCGCCGCGGTCAAAGTAGATCTCGGTACAGGGGCCGCAGGGTCCTGAGCCGTGCTCCCAGAAGTTGTCTTCCTTGCCGAATTTATAGATGCGGTCCTTCGGGATCATCATCTTCTTGTTCCAGATCTCATAGGCTTCGTCGTCGCCTTCATAAACGGAAGGATACAGACGCTCGGGATCCAGGCCGACGACCTCGGTCAGGAACTCCCATGCCCACGGAATGGACTCATTCTTGAAATAATCACCGAAAGAGAAGTTGCCCAGCATCTCAAAGAAGGTGCCGTGCCGCGCGGTCTTGCCGACGTTCTCCAGATCGCCTGTACGGATGCACTTCTGGCAGGTGGTCACGCGCTTTCTGGGGGGAACTTCCTGGCCTGTGAAATAAGGCTTGAGGGGGGCCATACCGGAGTTGATGATCAGAAGGCTCTTGTCGTTATGAGGGACCAGTGAAAAACTGTTCATACGGAGATGTCCCTTGCTCTCAAAGAAAGAAAGGAACATTTCGCGGAGTTCATTTACGCCATATTTTTTCATATTCTACTATCTCCATGCCGGGATCCGGGGCCTTGACGGCGCTCCGGATCCCGCTGTTTTATCTTTTTTGAAGCTGACAGGACCGGCAGGCCCCGCGCTTTTGATCCGTAAATGTACTGTTGCGGACGGATCAGAAATCGAACTTATCCGCGAACCATGCTTCCAGCTGGTCGATCGGGACACGGACCTGCTCCATGCTGTCACGGAAACGGATGGTAACAGCCTTGTCTTCTTCGGACTCGAAATCGTAGGTCACGCAGAAAGGAGTACCGATCTCATCTTCTCTTCTGTAGCGCTTGCCGATGTTTCCTCTGTCATCGTAATCGACATTGTATTTCTTAGCCAGCTTCGCGTAAATCTCTTTGGCAGGCTCTGCCAGCTTCTTGGAAAGAGGCAGTACCGCGATCTTGACGGGGGCCAGCGCGGGATGGAAGTGCATGACGTTTCTCACGTCGCCGCCCTCAAGGGTCTCCTCATCATAAGCCGCGCACAGGAAGGCCAGGACGACACGGTCGGCGCCCAGGGAAGGCTCGATGACATAAGGGATGTATCTTTCTTTCTTCTGGTCGTCAAAGTAGGTCATGTCCTCGCCGGACTCGTTCTGGTGCTGGGTCAGGTCGTAATCGGTACGGTCCGCGATGCCCCAGAGTTCGCCCCAGCCGAAGGGGAAGAGGAACTCGATATCGGTGGTCGCTCTGGAATAGAAGGAAAGCTCTTCCTTGTCGTGGTCACGCAGACGCATTTCTTCCGGCTTCATGCCCAGGGAGATCAGCCAGTTCTTGCAGAAGTCCTTCCAGTAAGCGAACCATTCAAGGTCTGTGTCAGGCTCGCAGAAGAATTCCATTTCCATCTGCTCAAATTCTCTGGTACGGAAGGTGAAGTTGCCGGGGGTGATCTCGTTACGGAAGGACTTGCCGATCTGGCAGATACCGAAAGGCAGTTTCTTCCGGGAGGTCCTCTGGACGTTCTTGAAGTTTACAAAGATACCCTGGGCTGTCTCGGGACGCAGATATACGGTAGCGCTGGAATCTTCGGTAACGCCCTGGAAGGTCTTGAACATCAGGTTGAACTGACGGATATCAGTCCAGTGGAACTTGCCGCAGGAAGGGCAGGGAACGCTGAACTTGTTGATAAAGCCCATCATTTCGTCCGCGGTCCAGCCGTCAACGGAGCCGTCCAGTGTCATTTCGTGGGCACCGGCATAATCTTCGATCAGCTTGTCAGCGCGGAAACGCTCGCCGCAGGCCTTGCAGTCCATCAGAGGATCGGAAAAGCTGGCCAGATGTCCGCTGGCTACCCATGTGCGGGGGTTCATCAGGATGGCGCAGTCTACGCCGACGTTCTCAGGACTTTCCTGCACGAATTTCTGCCACCATGCTTTTTTTACGTTGTTCTTGAGCTCTACGCCAAGCCAGCCGTAATCCCATGTGTTGGCAAGTCCGCCGTAGATCTGGGAACCGGGATGAATAAAGCCTCTGCTGTTACACAGCGCAACAATCTTGTCCATTGTCTTTTCCATATATACTGCTCCTTTATATAAATGTTATGTATGAACTATATCAATATTATGAATGAACTGTATGAGATCTACTTTCCGGCAGCTCCTGTATCGAGCAGGATATAGACCGGATCGTTCTCGTCAATCTCCTCTCCCGTCACGCAGGAATGGGGATCTGTGACCGTAACGGGCCCGGAAACATAAGCGATCGGATCCTCTGTCTCCACGCAGAGGGGTTCTGTCAGCATAATGAACCGCATGGAAGTCAGATCCATGGCAGAAGCCCCGGCTTCCGCGGCCTGCGCGGCACCTGTTCCGGCTTCTCCTGCTGCTTCGGCAGTTTCCGCGGCGCCTGTTCCGGCTCCTCCCGCTGCTTCGGCAGATGCAGGTTTCGCTGTGCCGGGATTCGTTTTACCGGCCTCTGCCGGTTCTTCCGCTGCCGCGGTTTCAGCCGCGGTCGTTCCGGCCTCTGCCGCCTCTTCCGCTGCCGCCGCTGTGGCTGCCGCCGCAGTCTCCGCCCGCGCCGCTTCTTCCATGGCAGTGTCGGCGGAAATCCATCCGATACCGTCCATCTGTCCCTGTTCCCATGCCTCCGCGGCCGGACCGTACAGGACCGGCTGCTCATTGAAAGCGGTACAGTGGTCCGCGTTCTGATAGGTCAGAATCAGGGTAGCCAGCTCTCCCTCCACATGGTAGTAGTCAATGGAGATGGCGTCCGGATTCTTTTCATTATAATCATTGACCGCGTCCAGGATCACTGTCTGCAGCTGGTCCAGATCATAATATTCTCTGTCCATGGACTCGGCACTGATCATGGTCAGGCTCAGATCCGAATGGAATCTGGCAGTATTGACCTGGGGATATGTCTTTATGATGCCGCAGGCCGTGAACAGGAAGGCTCCTGTCAGGGCCGCAGCCAAAGCAGTGCTTCGTCTCTTGCGCATTCGCCGGCACCTCAGATTACAGTTTTGTAGCATCAGCCTCTAATTATATACGAACAATAACGGATTTTCAACATAATCAGCGTTATGTACAGGCCCGTCCGGTATCATCACAGGTCATGTACAGACCTGTCCGGTATCATCATAGGTCATGTACAGGCCCGTCCGGTATCACATTATGACGCGGCGGACCGGGACGGCACCGATGTCAGGCCATCGGGCCGCGCAGGAGCTCCAGCATCTCCAGGCTGGAGAAGGTATGTCCGGTCAGCCGTTGCATCAGCGCCTGGCCGGCCCGTTCCAGCTGGACCAGCACCTCCTCGCTGACTTTGAACGTATAGAGCCTGGCAGGAGGGTTCTCCACGATAAAGCGCATGGCATAGAGGCTGGCCTCCAGAAATCCGTCTTCCGGTCCCGGGGGGAAATATTCTCCCTCAAGGGCTGCTGTCTTGATCTCAAAGACGCTCCTGACCAGGCGGTTGGGTATGTTCTCCGCCTGCAGGGCCCGCAGCGACTGGTAGAGCAGAAGCAGCATCTGGGATTCATCATTGTTTTCCCGGGTCACATAGTCCATGACCTCCAGAAAATAGGATCCGTAGCAGACCGCTTCTATATCCTGCCTGACTTCTGTGAAGCGGGCGGTGATCCGGGCCTCCTGGATCGCGTAGGCGCTGCGGCCTTCCCGCAGGGTGAATGTGCCGAAGCAGAAGCTGTCCACGGACGCCAGCGGATTGTTCAGCCGCCTGGCCCCGTTGGCAAAACAGGAGATCCTTCCCAATTCCCGGGTCAGCAGGACGATCCGCCTGTCATATTCCCCGGCCGGCCGGCTGGACAGGACCAGGCCGGTCACGGTCAGCGGGTCAGTCCGGCTCATAAGGGACCTCCCCCGGATTTGGAATTCATCATTGTCAACATCAGATCCGCCCCTTTCCGGCCGGTCATTTGGCCGGTCACTTGTATTTTTTGGGATCGTAGCCGAAATTCTTCATTTGCAGTTCATTGTCCTTCCAGTCCCTGCGGACCTTGACGAACAGTTTCAGGTTGACCCTGCTCTGCAGCATGTTTTCGATATCTGTCCGGGCCGCGGTGCCGATCTTGCGCAGCATGGCGCCGCCCTTACCGATAATGATGCCCTTATGGGAATCCTTCTCGCAGATGATCGAAGCTTCTATATCACAGATCCGGTCTTTACTGCGGCTCTTTCTGTATTTCATGCTTTCAATGGTGACCGCGATCCCGTGGGGGACCTCTTCCTGAAGCAGGCGCAGGGCCTTCTCCCGGACGATCTCACAGGCGATCTCCCTTTCCGTCTCCGTAGTCACCATATCCTCATCGTAGAAAGGCTGGCCTTCCGGCAGAAGGTCAAAAATATTCTGCATCAGATCTTCCACGCCGTCACCTGTCCTGGCGCTGACGGGAATTACCGCGGCATATTCCATGTCCTCCGTATAGACAGAGATGACCGGCAGGATCTGCTCCTTTTTGACCGTATCTGTTTTATTGACGACCAGGATGACCGGTGTCTTCGTGGCTTTGACCAGCTCCAGGATGGACAGGTCCTCTTCCGCAGGCTTGGCCTTGGGCTCGACCAGCCAGAGCACAACATCGACCTCCCGCAGGGTGCTCTCAGCTGCCTTGACCATGTATTCCCCAAGCCTGGTCCTGGACTGGTGGATACCGGGCGTATCCAGGAAAACGATCTGCCCCCTGTCATCCGTATAAATGGTACGGATCTGGGTCCTGGTAGTCTGGGGCTTGTAGGATGTAATAGCGATCTTCTGTCCGATCATCCGGTTCATCAGGGTGGATTTGCCTACGTTAGGCCTGCCGATGATGGTGGCGAAGCCGGCTTTTTTTACATTTTCTGCCATAAATCTGTTTTTATTCCTTCTATTTTCTGTATGTCCTGTTTTTATATCCTGTTTTTATATATCCTGTCTGTCTTTCCGCGGCCGCCTGGGTTGCCGGACAGCCGCGATCCATTAAGTCTTCAGATATTACCTGATACGCGGCCATAGGTACTGTTCTCAGAACAGGGCCTCTGTAGTCATGAACATATCCTCATGTTCACGGATCTTCTTGTCACTACCCACAGCGCAGAAGCAGTCCGCCGCCAGGATAGCATCCAGATAAGGCGCCATGGCCCGGATGGATTCCGCGTCCGCGTCCAGTACCTGGGTCCGCTCGGTTATCATCTGTTCCTCGGTGAGGCCGGTCAGATACGCGGTCAGGGAGTAGCGGCCGTACGCGGAAGGGGTCATGGGATGGTCCATGGTGCTGACGGCGCCGATGACATATTTGGTCATGGTACGCTCATCCGCGTCAAAGTTCCTTGCAAAGTCACCCAGGCCTTCAAAAACTTCCACCGTCTGTTTCAAATGGGGATCCCTGTAGGATACAAAGTAGGAGGTGCCTTCTCTGGCGAAGGCGCTCATGCAGCCATAGGCGCCGCCCTTCATGCGGACGTTGGCCCAGAGGTATTCATAGCCCAGGATCACCTTCAGGACACGGAGCGCGCCGTGGAAAGGCAGGCCCGCCTTCTTAAAGCTGCCGGCCCGGCATACATACTGGACGGAGCCGGAAGCCCGGAAGCCTTCGTTCTTTCTGACAGGCTCTATTTTATAGATCTTTTCCATCCGCTCTCCTGCCGCGGGAAGGGCAGAAACGAACTGTTCCAGATCCGGTCTGATCTCTGCCAGCTCTTCCCGGCCCGCCGTATCATCGATGATCAGGTTGTCACGGCAGAAAATACAGGCTGCCATTTCAGTCAGGACACGGGACAGGTCCGCTGCCGCCTTTTCTCCGGCTTCTCCCTCCTGCATCAGATCCGTGCAGACCCGGTCGATCGTACGGTATTCCTCGATGCCGCTGACCTGGTCCATAATGGCCGCCGTTGCCGAAAAGTAGGAAAGTGCCCGGACTGCCGCTGTCGCGTGGCCGGCGCCGGCCAGTTCGGCCCGCATGCCCGCTCTTTCTTCTTCCAGCATCTCCACCAGACGGGCCCTGTCGGAATAATCTGTTCCGCACAGGAGCTCTTCCAGGATCCGGAAGGCGTCTTTTCTGCTGCCGTGCAGGAACCTGGCCCCCACTTCAAAGATGATCCTGTAAGGGTCGTTCCCGTCGGACCGGGTGTAGGTATTGACTGCGCCGATAATACCGCCTGTATAGATATTGATCTCATTGTTGAGTTCCGCGTAGCCAAAGCTCCTGGTATCCATGGCCGCGAAGGCCATGCGGAAGATGCCCAGATAGGGGAAATAACGGGCCGGCATCCTGCTGATATCAAAGAGCAGGCTCAGGTAATGGATCTTATTGGTGAACAGGGGATGGGAAATGAACTGCCTGCCGCAGACTTCACCGAACTCGTTGACGCAGGGCTGTATTTTGCGGGACAGGTCTTCTCTGGCCAGCATGGGAATGGCGGCCTTTGCCTCCTCTGTATCCGGGGTCTCCTGCCAGTCGCGCAGGGACTTTTCCTTATCGATGATGGCCTGCTTCTCTTCTTCTGTCAAGGAAGCCGCGTACGCTTTCATCTTCTCTTTGAGCTGCGCCTCTTTCTCATCGGCCAGACCGGGATGGGGCTGCAGGACAATGATGCTGCGGTGCGTATTGTCCAGCAGATATTTCTGCACCAGACGCTCGAAGTAACCTTCCTCCATCTCCTTCCGGAGGATGTCAAAGTATTTGCCGGTCTCCAGGGACAGCCAGGGCTGCTTCTCATCATAGAGCCAGCTATCGAGCAGGCCCAGGCCGTAGATCAGACCTTTGGGATAGCTGCCGAAGTTGGCTTCCCGGTAGCGGAATTCGAAATAGTTGATGGCGGCCATCAGGGCCTTGCGGTCGAATCCGTTCGCGACCAGTCCGCGCAGGGTCTCCTCGATGGTGGAAACGAACTCTTCTTTGCGTTCCGGATCCGTATATTTGGATATCACGGAGAAGGAAGGCTGCTTCATGCCCAGCTCTAACAGGCTGTAGACGTCCTGTCCGATCCCCTTGTCACGCAGGGCTTTCCGGACGGGCGCGCCTTCCGCGTCACAGAGGGTATAGTCCAGCACTTTAAAGGCTGTGACCAGCTTGCCGTCCAGGCCGTTCTCCATCAGGGAGGTGTTCCAGGACAGATAGCTCTTGCCGGCCGGATCCTCATCGGCCATAATGGAATATTCGTCCATGGATTCCCAGACTTCCGTAAAAGGTTCCTGGACGCCGATGGCGGAATCGATGTCGATCCTGTCAAAGCGGGACAGATACGCCCGGTCCAGATAGGTCAGACGCTCGATCATGTCCATGTTTCCGTACATATAGATAAAGCTGTTGGACGGATGATAATATCTGCTGTGGAATTCCAGATACTGCTCATAGGTCAGGTCCGGAATCTCGTCCGGGTCGCCGCCGGATTCATGGAAGTAGGGGGTATCCGGATACAGGCTGGCATAAATCTGCCTGCCCAGGACATCATCTCCCTGGGATAAGGCGCCCTTCATCTCATTGTAGACAACGCCGTTGATGGTAATCTCGCCGGTATCCGGCTTTGTCTCATAGTGCCAGCCTTCCTGTTCGAAAATGCGTTTCTCCCTGTAAATATTGGGATACAGGACCGCGTCCAGATACACGTGCATCAGGTTTTTGAAATCCGTATCATTGCAGCTGGCGACCGGGTAGACGGTCTTGTCGGGATAGGTCATGGCATTGAGGAAGGTATTGAGAGAGCCCTTGGCCAGCTCAATAAAAGGATCCTTGACCGGGAAATCCCTGGATCCGCACAGGACGGTATGCTCCACAATGTGGGCCACGCCGGTGGAATCCTCCGGAGGGGTCCGGAAGCCGATATAGAAGACCTTGTTCTCATCCTCCGCGGGCAGGAGGACGATCCTGGCCCCGGTCTTTACATGGCGGAGCAGGTAACCGTCCAGGCCCGGATCCTCCAACCATCTGTGTTCGATCAGTTGATATTGATCCATTTGATCAAGCTGCAGTTTTTCTGTCATGTATTCTCCCTTTCATCTTTCATCTGTATCTGTATCGTTATAACGATTTGTATATTCCCTCTCCTTCAGCGACGCTGAATGGTGTGTTTCTGATCTCTCCACGCCTGTCATTTCCGGCGCCCGGTAACGGCATGGATACAAGCGGCCGCTTTCATGATTTCAGTGACTTTTTATTATAGCATTATTAGCCCGAAACATCACCATTTACCTGCGGCTTTCCCGGGGATTTTTCAATTTCCGGGCAGCAAAAAACCGCGGTCGCCCGCGGTTTAATGAGTGGATTAGGCGGGAGTCGAACCCGCGTCCAAAAGCCCTTCCAATGTCCTTCTACTATCATAGACGGTTTTTCCGGGCCGCCCGAAGCGGTCCTGTTCCCCGCAGACCGGGAAAACAGTCAATCCCGGCATGCAGGTAGCTTCATCATACGCCCGCAGAGGCAAAGCTTAGTCTGCGTCGTTTCCTGCCATCATGATGCCGTTACCGGCAAGAGCAGGTGCTCACCGGGCGGCATGGCCTTAAGCGGCCAGTGCTACTCTATTATCGTTAGCGTTTATTTTTAGGTTTGCCGTTTACGTGCGGCGACGGATAGCTTCTCCACCTTCCGAACCCCTGTCGAAACCTTTACTAACCCATGTTCATAACAGGAATACAAAAAGTACTTCCAAATAAAAATGTTCTTTGCGAACATTTCTGTATATCTATTATTGCAGTAATAAACGGGAATGTCAAATCAGCCCGTTCCCTTTGATCCGGGGCTTTTTATCTGAGCCTTTTCCCTGACTCTTTTATCTGACAGAAACCTTATAGTCCCTTTCCATTTCCCGCTTCATATCCTTCTTCCGGATATCCTGGCGTTTGTCATAGAGCTTCTTGCCCCGTGCCAGACCGATCTCGATCTTGACCCGGCCGTTCTTGAAATAGACCTGCAGGGGCATCAGGGTATAGCCCTTGGTCTGGACCTGGCCGGCCAGCTTGAGGATCTCTCTCTTGTGCAGGAGCAGGCGGCGTTTGCGCAGGGGCTCACGGTTGAAGATATTGCCCTTTTCATAAGGGCTGATGTTCATGCCTTCAATGAAAGCTTCTCCATGATCGATGGATACATAAGCTTCCTTGATACTGCACTTGCCCATGCGGATCGATTTGACCTCTGTTCCGAAAAGCTCGATCCCGCATTCGTATTTTTCTTCTATAAAGTAATCGTGGTAGGCCTTCTTGTTGTTGGCCACCAGCTTCATCGCTTCTCTCGCCATGGCTAAGCACTCCCGCTTTTAAGGTGTGTCCGGAACTACGTATAAAGCGCCCCTCTGCAGGGGCGCCTCACATCCAGTCCATACAGCCGCTTTCCTCAGAAAAGCTGTGTATTCATGATGATCGCAAGGAGGAAGAACATGACGACCAGGCCGATCGTGAACTTGACCAGCAGACCTTCCGCGGAACGTCCCTTGTTCTTGCCCCAATAGGTATCCTGGGTACCCTGCAGCGCGCCGAGACCCTGGGATTTGCCCTCCTGCATAAGAATGACGGTCGTCAAAACTATGCTGACAATAATAACAAGTATGGATAATGCAATACGGATTCCACTCATTTAAATATCACCTTCTGCAAAAAACTGGCAGCCCTGCTGCTGTTTGTTATTCTCCGGTACGTCATCGTACAAACATAGAACATAATAGCACAGTCCCGATTGTTACGCAAGGAGAATTTTAGGGAACCGGCAGGCGGTGAACCAGCAAGTCTGACGCCCGGTTCACTGAACCGGCAAGTCTGACGTCCGGTTCATTGTGAACCAACGGGTCTGACGCCCGGTTCATTTAGTTGAGGAAATAGGCGTCGAAGATCCTGCGGGCGACCGGTACGGCCACGCTGCCGGTGCCTTCCTCTTCCAGGACGATGGTCAGGCAGATCCTGCGGGAATCCGCGCCGTCGCCGTCCCAGGCAAAGGCTGTGAACCAGGCGTGGGAATCGAAATAGGTCTGGGAGGATTCCAGGCTGGAACCGAATTCCGCGGAACCGGTCTTGCCGGCCACATAATAAGGGGTATCCTTCATTCTGTAGGCTGTACCGGTCCGGCAGACTTCCTGCATCATGGTGGTCAGATTGGCGGCCACGCCGGCAGAGACCAGGCTGCCGTATTCCTCAGGCCTGGTGGTCTTAATGGCTGTGTCATTGCTGTCTGTCACGCTTTTGATCAGGCAGGGCTTCATCAGGATGCCCCCGTTGGCAATGGCGCAGGTCAGCATGTTCATGTGCAGGGGCGTCATGACGGTCGTTCCCTGTCCGATGGAAATCTGCATCAGGCTCTCTGTGTTGGTATTTTCATCCAGCCCCACATAGCTGCGCTCACAAGGCAGGTCATAGGGCAGTTTCTGGTTGAACATGAGCTTGTCCAGTGTAGCCATCATTCTGCCGCGGTCGATCTCCTCAACGCCGATCTGGGAAAACGCCGAGTTACAGGAAGCAGCGAAGGCTTCCGTCAGGTCCACTTCCCCGTGGCGCTCACTGTGATAGCATTTGACAGTCTCCCCGTCGCAGGTCCAGCTGCCTTCACAGTCAAAGAAATAACTGTTGATGGCATTGGCATCCTCCTGGAGGAGCTCGATGGCGTCCACGATCTTAAAAGTGGAACCGGGCGGGTAGCGTCCCTGGGTCACACGGTTGAGCAGGATACCGGTATCTTCCCCGTCCTCCTCATCGGCATTGACGAAGCTGTCCCAGTCCTCCTCGATATTGTTGGGGTCAAAGTCCGGTCTGGAGACCATGGCCAGGATCTCGCCTGTGCCGGGGTCTGTCACAATGACAGCCGCTTTCTCATAGCCGAAGTCGTCCAGGGCTTCCACGACCGAGTCCTGCAGGGCAGGGTCCAGGGTCGTAATGACGTTATTGCCCGGATAGCGTTCCAGGCGCTGGTCCAGCTCCATCTGCTCGGAAACAGAAATGCCGGTATGGAGCAGGTCATATTTGCAGGCGCTCTCCACGCCCGCGCCGCCCAGGACAGAGTAGCCTACGGCATGGGCATATTCCCGGCCGTAAGGATAATACCTGTAGGTACGGCCGCCCTCTTCCATGGTCTGGGCCAGGATGGTCCTGCCGTCCCTGGCGTAAATGGTACCTCTGGTGACCCTTTCCTCCTGCAGCGTGTCTCTTCCGTTATGCTGTTCATTGAACAGGAATTCCCTCTTGTCCCAGGAATACCATACGGCCCAGGTAAGCATGACCGCGAACAGAGCCGCGAAGAAGATCGTCACAAAAACGATCTGTCCTCTGGCCTTTCTGGGATCATTGGAAAGATTTCTGTCCCTGTCTCCGGTATCAGATATCTTCATCGGTTTTCCTCCCGTTATCTGTAATACTGCCCTCGATTTGTCCCGTCGGGATCTTTGTCGTAGCGGGATATATCATCCGCGGGCTTGAATCCTCTGTAAAAACCGTCGTCAGGGTCCTCGTCCTGGCGGGCCGGTACTTTTTCGTAAGCCGCTCTCTCACTTTCATAGCGGTAACGGAACATGTCCTCCCGTTCCGAGTGCAGGATAAAAATGGCGCCGATCATGGCGAACATGATCAGGCTGGACAGGACGGAACTGCCGCCGTAACTGACAAAGGGCAGGGTAACACCTGTCAGCGGGATGAATTTGACCTCACCGCCCACCGTCACGAAGGTCTGGAAAAGATAGCAGACGCCCGCGCCGAAGGTATAAAGTCGGAAAAAGCGGTTGGAATAGGTCTCCGAAAGCAGCAGGGCATCCAGGAAACAGTTGATGCAGAGGGCGATCATGCAGCAGGCAAAGATCAGGCCCAGCTCCTCCGCCACCGCGGAAAAGATGAAATCGGATACCACAAAGGGGATCCTTTCCGGCATGCCCCTGCCAAGGCCCGCGCCCCAGGGTCCGCCGTAGCTGATGGCGAACAGGGACTGGGTGATCTGGTAGGACATGTTGTCAATATAGTTGCTGTTCCAGGGATTCATGAATACATCCACCCTGACCCGCACATGGCTGAACAGGAAATAGCATACGACAGAGCCGGCCGCCCCCGCCAGAAGGCCGCCGAACACATATCTCCATCTGCCGGTCGCCAGGAAGAGCATCATAATAAAGATCACATAAAAGATCATGGCGGACCCCAGGTCTCTGGACAGGACCAGGATCCCGACATGGGCAAGGGCAAAAAATCCCGTCAGGACCACGTCTTTGCTCCGGATCGTATCGCAGAGGGCGCTGGCCATGAAGAGGATAAATACGATCTTCATAAACTCCGACGGCTGAAAGGCGAAGCCGCCTATGGTCAGGGACAGGTTGGCTCCGTTGACCATGGCACCCAGGAGAAAAACACCGCCCAGGCTGATCATTCCCAGCAGGCCGTAGATATATTTATAATTCCTGAGGCTCTCCATATGTTTGCGGAAAAGCGGCATCAGGATGAAGATGACCAGGCCCACGCCGGAGATGATCAGCTGCTTGACCGCCCTGGTGATATCGATCCTGGAGATAATGACATAGCCCACACTGAGCAGCATGCAGATATTCTGCATCAGCAGCATATGGCCCCGGCTCCAGGCCGTCCTGTAGAGCAGCATGAGCATGAGCAGCACGAACCATTCCGCCACACCCAGGAACAGGTAGGACGCGTTGGGCGTCCCGTCGCCCGGTACCGTCATCATCAGAGTCAGGTTGGCGCTGAAGATAAAGACAGTCCAGGCCAGCATCTGGATGGCTCCTGTAAAGCCCATGGCGGAATCGGACTTTTTAAATATGGCAATGAAAGCCATGACGGTATACAGCACCATGGCTCCCGCGTTTACAAAACACGATAAAGTTAAGGCATACGCATTGAGAAAATTCATAGTCTTCCAATCTTTCCGCAGGCCCCCGGTCCCGTCCGGGGCTCAGAGGACGCCTTTGCGGAAATGTCCTCCTGTATATCCATTCTGCAGGGGCGGCTCTTTACCGGCCGGTCTGCCGGCCAGGGCGGCCCCGAACCATGCCAGGATCTCAGCCGTTTCCGCGCCCGTTTCGGTCGTAAAGGACAGCAGCACCGGTCCTGTCTGTTCAAATATAGGATGTTCCAGATACTGATGCAGGGAGAGAGGCACCGAATTATACATGATACTGCTGCAGAAGCGGCAGAGGGATCGTACCGGGAACCGGGCCCCTTTCCGGTCTTTCAGAGACCAGAAGCCTTCATCACCGGCAAGTGTAGCACGGGTCTTCTCCCCTTTTAAGAGTCCATCTTTGTTAACTGCCCTGCCGCCGGTCCCCAGCAGGCACTGTCCTTCCGTCTTCCGGATACAGTTCGCGCTGACCATCAGCGGCAGGCGGCCGTAGACGGTCAGGACAGCCCGTTCCGGATCTGCCAGGCCGGGCACCTGCAGGATCTGGCCGGCAGTCAGTTCCAGGGAAAGGACGGTCCGGTCTGTCAGAGGACGGAGCAGGGAGACCGCCCTGCTGTTCCACTGATACAGAGAAGCGTCTGCCGTGATCTCGCCCCGGAAGCCCTGCTCCCGCAGCCAGCCCAGCTCCTCCAGATTTCTGGCCATGACTTTATCCGCCTGCAGATATGGGGCCAGCCGGTCTCTGTATTCCATGCGCAGGATGGGTGGCATGGCGTGGCAGATCCGGTCCCTGTATCCTTCCGGTACCCGCAGCAGGGGCGCCGCGTCCGTAATGATCCGGTCCGCTCCGGAAGCCGCGGCCGCGTCCAGCTGGTCCTGGTTCGTGACCATGGCCCAGACCGGATGGCCGGAAGCCGCGCGCCGGTCATGGCCCGCGTCAGAAACACATGCTGTCCTCTCCGCTGTTTCCGGTATCTTTTTCTGTGGAATTTGCGGTGTTATCCCCGCAGCAGGCCCGTTCCCGGAGTATTGACCATTCCGGTCATGTTCGGGCATCTGTGCCAGGACCGCGTCCTCCAGCTGCTGCAGGGCCTCCCTGCGCAGGGCGTTCACAGCCCCGTTGGGGATAAAAATATCCTCCCCGCAGTCCATTTCCAGACTTTCGAAATAAAAGAGACTGCCGCCGGTCTTCCGCAGGCGTTCTCCGATCTGTGCCGGAGTGGAAGGCCTGCTGACAGCCGGCTGTACGGTCTGACCGGTCACTGTCACAGTGGTATCGCCGCACAGGAGGGTCAGTTCGGCCGGCTCTCCCGCTGCCATACGGCAGAAGCCCGCGACCGGCTTCTGCGGGGCGCGGTCCAGATAGCGGGCTCTTACCTGCTCCAGGACCCGTTCCTCCGCGCCGGCGTAACCGGGCAGGTCAATGGTAAGCATGCCGCGGCCGTTCTTCGTATGATAATAGCCGGTCCCGATCTCAGACCGGATGTAAAGGCTGCGCAGCTGCTCCAGATCCTCTTCCCCGATCTTCCAGGGCGTCTTCCGGCCGTCCCGGTCCCACTGTCCAAAACGGTCGATATATTTCCTGTAGATTGCCGTTACGCCCGCGGCATATTCCGGCTTTTTCATCCTTCCTTCTATTTTAAAGGAGTCGATCCCGGCGTCCATCAGCTCGGGCAGCATGGTCAGGACGCACATGTCCTTCATGGACAGGGGATAATATTCCTTCTTCCGGCCGTCCGGCATGGCCGGTTTTCCATCCTGATCCAGGATCCGGTAGGGGAGGCGGCAGGTCCCGGCGCATCTGCCCCGGTTGCCGCTGCGGCCGCCCAGGAATCCGGACAGCAGGCATCTGCCGGAATAGCAATAGCACATGGCGCCGTGGATGAAGGCTTCGATCTCGATCTCCTCTTCCCGCCGCAGCTGCTCCAGTTCCCGCAGGGACAGCTCCCTGGCCGGAACGACCCTGCAGATCCCCATCTTTTTCAGGAGACGGACGGACTCCGGAGATGTGACCGACAGCTGGGTGCTGGCGTGCAGCAGCAGGCCGGGACAGGCTTCCCGGAGGGCGTCGATCACGCCCAGGTCCTGTACTATGACGCCGTCCAGGCCTGCCAGATACAGTCTGCTGACATAAGCCGTCAGTTCCGGCAGCTCATCCTCCCGGGTCAGGGTATTGACGGTCAGGTAGATCTTTCTGCCGAAAATATGGGCTTCCCGGATGGTCCGGACCAGCTCCTCCTCTGTGAAATTGTCCGCGTAGGCCCTGGCACCGAATTTCTGTCCGGCCAGGTAGAAAGCGTCGGCTCCTGCCGCCAGGCCGCCGAGAAAGCTCTCCCTGCTGCCGGCGGGAGCCAGAAGTTCTGTTTTACGCATAGTCTGTTCCTGTCACATATGGCGCTCCGGCCTGCCGGATTTCCGATGCTGTCCGACCAGCCGAGGCGTGTGTCATGTAAAAAAAGCGGTGACAATACGCCCCCGCCCTTATTAAAATCAGTTTCTGTTCTTCCGGCCGGTCCTGGAAGGTTCCGCTGCCTGTTCCTGGCCCAGTCCCACCTCAAATCTGGCCCCTCTGCGGCTGCCGGCACGGTCCTGCTGCTCCAGCTGCTCGATCCTGTCCAGGGCCTCCTGCAGCTGCGCTTCCAGACTGCGGTTCTTCTTTTCGGCAGATTCCAGCTTCATCTGGGCCGCGACCAGGTCATGCTTGACATCGCTCAGGTTCTGGTCCTTCTCTCCCATGCGGACATGGACCTTGTCCGCTTCGGACCTGGCCTTGAAATAATCATCCGCGATATTCAGCTGCAGCAGCACATTGCGCATCTCAAAGGGAAGCTTCTGCAGCTCTCTGTCATTGCGGATCTCCGCGATCTTGGTATTGAGGTAGGAAGCCACCTCCTGCAGATAGTTCTCGCTCTCATAGCCGCTCAGGGTATAGGTCTTGCCCCCGATGGTAACTGTCGTATCATTCTTGGAAGAATTGGTCTGTAATGCCATGCCCCGCCTTCTTTCTGCCCGGTCCCCATCCGGACTCTGTTCCTGTATCCCTGCGCGTTCTGCCGTTTCCTCCGGCCTGT
>ONRU01000168.1 GCA_900320325.1 uncultured Lachnospiraceae bacterium | reverse complement strand
ACCCACGATCTTCATGGGATCGATATCCTTATTGACGATCCAGCGGATGTGCTCATAAGGCAGGGTCTCCAGGATGATGTCCACGTTGTATTCGCTCTTCAAGCGGAATTTCAGTACATCGAACTGCAGCATGCCGACGACGCCTGTGATGATCTCCTCCATACCGGTATTGTACTCCTGGAAGATCTGGATAGCGCCCTCCTGGGCGATCTGGGAGATGCCCTTGACGAACTGATCCCGCTTCATGGTATCCACCTGCCTGACCCTGGCAAAGTGCTCGGGAGCGAAGGTAGGGATGCCTTCATAGCGGAAATTCTCTTTGGGGGCGCAGACCGTGTCGCCGATGGAATAGATGCCGGGATCGAACACGCCCATGATGTCGCCCGCGTAGGCCTCGGACAGGATCTTGCGGTCACTGGCCATCAGCTGCTGGGGCTGGGACAGGCGCTGGATCCTGCCGGTCTGGACGTGGCGTACTTCCATGCCGGCGTCATATTTACCGGAACAGATCCGCATAAAGGCGACTCTGTCCCTGTGGGCCTTGTTCATGTTGGCCTGGATCTTGAAGACAAAAGCGGAAAAAGGTCCTTCGACGGGATCGATCTTCCCCTGATCCGACTCCCTGGGGGTCGGGGGCAGGGCCATCTGCAGGAAATGCCGCAGGAAGGTCTCCACGCCGAAATTGGTCAGGGCCGATCCGAAGAAGACGGGGGTCAGCATGCCGGCCCGTACCCGGTCCAGGTCGAATTCGGCACTGGCGCCGTCCAGAAGCTCGATCTCCTCCCGCAGCTGGGCATCCGGATCTTCGCCCAGTTCCCGCAGGGTGGCTTCCTCATCATCAAAAGGAATGAGCTTTTCCTCGCCTTCCTTGGTACCCTTTTCGGTACCGGAGAAGAGCATGATCTGGCTCTGTTCCCTGTCATAAACGCCCTTGAAGCCCTTGCCGGATCCGATGGGCCAGTTGACGGGGCAGGTCTCAATGCCCAGATTCTGCTCGATGTCCTCCAGCAGGTCAAAGCTGTCCCGGGCGTCCCTGTCCATCTTGTTGATAAAGGTAAAAATAGGGATATGGCGCATGGTGCAGACCTTGAACAGTTTCTTGGTCTGGGGCTCGACGCCCTTGGCGCCGTCGATGACCATGACGGCCGAATCCGCCGCCATCAGCGTACGGTAGGTATCCTCCGAGAAATCCTGGTGTCCGGGCGTATCCAGAATGTTGATACAGCAGCCGTCATACTCGAACTGCAGGACCGAACTGGTCACGGAAATACCTCTCTGCTTTTCGATCTCCATCCAGTCCGAGACCGCGTGCCTGGCGGTCGCCTTGCCCTTGACACTGCCCGCCAGATTGATGGCGCCTCCGTACAGAAGGAATTTTTCCGTCAGTGTCGTCTTGCCGGCGTCAGGATGGGAGATAATGGCAAATGTTCGCCTTCTGGCGATTTCCTGGGAAATGGTTGACATGTATGTCTCCTGTATCTTGCTGGCAGGGGCCGGCCTGCGGCCCCCGCGGTTCCTGTCTTGTGTTTCCATGGCCCGTTGCGGCCGGACCCTGCCGAAAAAAAAGGGACGCACGCTGAACTGACAGCGGGCATCCCTCTACGTTCAGTCAGACGCGGCGGCCCGCGGGCTGCCTGCCCTTCCGATTACCTTTTGTTTTTTCTGCCCTGTTTGGGAGCATCCTTGATGGAGAAGGAAAGCCTGCCCATTCTGTCCTTGCCGAGGCAGACAACGGTGACCTTGTCACCCAGTGTCAGGACGTCTTCCACATGCTCGATGCGGCGGTTGGCGATCTTGGAAATGTGGACCATGCCTTCCTTGCCGGGAGCGAACTCCAGGAAAGCGCCGAATTCCTTGATGCTGACTACGACACCGTCCAGCACCTGGCCTTCTTCAAATTCGGTGGTAATGATGGTGATCATCTTCTGGGCTTCTGCCATGGCGGCAGCGTCATTGCCGCAGATGGAAATCTTGCCGTCATCATCAATATCGATCTGCACACCGGTCCTCTTGATGATCTCATTGATGGTCTTGCCTCTCTGGCCGACAACATCACCGATCTTCTCGGGATCGATCTGCATGAAGTTGATCTTGGGCGCGTACTTGCTGACCTCGGGACGGGGCTCAGCGATGGCGGGTGTCATGCAGTCTGCCATGATGAACTCACGGGCCTCTTTGCAGCGGGCGATGGCGCCTTCCACGATAGGTCTGGTCAGGCCGTGG
>ONRU01000056.1 GCA_900320325.1 uncultured Lachnospiraceae bacterium | reverse complement strand
TCTCATCATAAACCCTCCTTCATTCCATATGCCCGCGCGGTCCTGATTCCGGATCCCTCTGTCCGTCGTCCCCTGATATCCGCGGGCTGATGCTTCTATAATTACCGCACTCCTATAATGTATCATTTCCCGGGCACAAATACCACTGCAAAGCCCGTTAACAGGCAGGAAATAAACGGTTGAAAACAGGCCGGAAAGAAAGATCTTTCCGGCCTGCCTGTGTTACAGACTGCGGTCCGGCCCTTCGGGGCCGGGACTTGTAGATTCCGCTGCCTTTATGTTCTTTGAATTACCACAGAACGCCGGTGGTACCGATCCTGGTGGTGCTGACATATCTGGACGCTGTGTTGACCCATGTGAAGAGTACATCACCGGTCGTGACATCAACCTTGGCATTGCCGATATAGGTATTGCCGCTGTTGACGAACAGGTCAAATACGCGGATGTTGGTGTTGCCGCCATAGGAAGAAGCCTCCAGCTGGGCGGAAATGCTGTAGCTGGTGTTGTTCTTGTTGTTGGCGTAGTTCATCAGCAGGGTCCGGATAGTCGCGTTGGACTTGGTACCGGAGCTGGAGGAGCTGCCGGAAGAGCTGGGCGTGCTCTGCAGAACGCCTGAGCTGCTGAACTTATAGACTGCTTCCGCTCGTGAACCATCCGGTCTTGAGAACGCCGTTGGAATTTCCATAGTACTTGTTACCGTTGTAGCTGATCCAGCCGGTCCTTGCCTTGAAGCTGGTGCTTTCCGCGAAGATGTACATGTTGCCGCTGACAGTCTTCTTGCCGCTCTGCAGTCTGCCGTTGCTGTCCGCGTAATAACGTCCGCCATTATAGGAAATCAGGCCTGTCTGCAGCTTCTTGCTGGATGTATTGAAGATGTAGTAGTAGCTGCCGATCTTTTTCTTGCCGCTGTACAGCTTGCCGGCGGAATCACAGTAATACTTGGAGGATCCGTCCGTGATCCACTTGGGTCCGGTCTCCAGGGAGTTATTGCTCTTATTGAAGAAATAAGAGGTACCGTCGATGCTGGTCACACCGGAAGCCAGGACGCCGCTGGAATTGGCATGATACTTCTTGCCGCTGACGGTGATCCATTTGCTCTTGACCATGGTGGATTTATAGTGGCCGTCGGCAGTGTCGGGCCAGAAGTAATACTTCTTGCCGCTGATGGTCTTGAATCCCTTATACAGGACTCCGTCGGAACCCGCGTAATACTTGAAACCGTTGGCTATGAACCATTTGCTCTTGGCCATGGTCTTGCTGTAGTTGCCGTTCTCGGTCTTGGGGAAGAAATAGTAGCCCTTGCCGTCAATGGTCTTGAAACCGGTAGCCAGGACACCGTCGGAACCCGCATAGTATTTGAAGCCATTATAAGTGAACCAGCCCTTGGCCATCGCGTAGGTCTTTTTGCCGGACGGAGTATTATTGGCAGGCCAGAAATAGTAGCCTTTGTCCTTGATGGTCTTAAAGCCTGAAGCAAACTGTCCGTTGGCGGGATCCGCGTAATACTTCTGACCATCTATCGTGATAAAGCCCTTGGCCATGGTCGCGGAATAATGGCCGTCTTTGGTCTCGGGCCAGAAATAGTAGCGTTTGCCGCTGATGGTCTTGAAACCGGTCGCCAGAACACCTGAATCGGGATCCGCGTAATACTTAAATCCGTTCACGGTGAACCAGCCTTTGGTTCTTGTGTGGATGTAGTGGTTGTCTGCAGTATCGGGCCAGAAATAATACCGTTTGCCGCTGATGGTCTTGAAACCGGTCGCCAGTTTGCCTACAGGAGCCGTTTCACTGGCGTAATAGTAAAAGCCGTTGAAAGTAAAGAATCCGACATCCAGAATACCGGTCTTTTCGTCAAAATGATACTTGACGCCATCAATGGTCTTGAAGCCTTTGGCAAAGCCCTTTTCTTCATTGTAATAATACCTGGTATTATCATCGATCCAGGAATTATTGGGGAAAGCGCTTTCAGCCAGAAATTCTTCGGTCTGCGCTTCCTGTACTTCCTCAGCCTCTTCCGCGGCCGCGGGCGCTTCTTCCGCTTCCCCGGATATTGCTTCTGTTACTTCTTCTGCTACTTCTGAGACAGCTTCCTCCGCTGTCTCAGAAGCGGGCTCTTCTGCCGGTTCTTCCGCGACAGCCTCTTTTTCAGGCTCTTCCGCCGGCTCCTCCACGACCGCCTCTTCCGCAGGCTCTTCCGCGGTTTCTTCTTCTTCGTTTACGTCTTCTGTGATGACAGTTTCTTCTTCAGCCGCGTAAGCCGTGAAGCTGGAAAGCCCGGCCGCCGCGCCGGATCCCGCCATACAGAGAATCAACAGTAAAGATGTAAGTTTAGCTCTATTCATCTGTACCTCCTCTTCTTTTCTGTGACTGATATAGATTACGGCACAGGACAACACACCTGTCCTGCGCTCTGCTTAACTATACCATAAAATGATATGTTAAAGTCATCTATTTACTACGAAAAAAAATAATCCCACAGCATGCTGTCCGCCGGACAGCATTACTGCGGGATAACATATACAAATCGTTATAATTGTGTTTACCGGAAGGTTTACCAGTAGATCAGGATGGCTGTACCGGCGGAAATATTATGATAGATCTCTGCCGCGGCCCACGGGGGCAGATTGACACAGCCGTGCGATCCGTTGCTTCTGTAGATGGATCCGCCGAAGGCTCCCCTCCAGTCCGCGTCGTGCAGGCCCTGTCCCTCATAGAAGGGCATCCAGTACTGGACCTTGGTCTCATACCCGTTGGGGCCGTTGCCGCCCCGGAGGATCGAAGGACTCTCCTTATAGGCCAGGGGGAATACGCCTGTCTTGGTACTGCGTCCCTTGGCTATATCGCCGCTGACAATGTCTGTCTCCAGGAAAACTTCTCCGTCCTTATAGAACCACAGATGCTGGGCGGACAGATTGACTTCCACATAGGTGCCTGCCAGATCATCCTCGCCGTTCCGTCCCAGATAATAGGGATTGCCCCAGGCGTTCTCTTCATCATAGACAGGTTCTCTGCTGACTTCCTCTCCGGACAGGATATCCTCCTTCAGTCTGTCGATCTCCTCCTGCTCAATGATGGTATAGCCGTATTCATTATCTCCGGGCGAGAAATGGACCTCGTTCCCGTAATGATTGATGAAGGTCCTCTCCCGGTATCTGGTATTATACCTGTCCTCCAGGCCCTGTACGAATTCCGTGACCTTATCATCGTTCAGGTGCGCCTCACCGCCCTGCAGGTCGAACCAGGACCATATGGTATCAAAGCCCAGGACCTGCGTTTTTTCACCGAATTCGTAGTTCACCCTGGCGCCGCTGTACTGATTGACCGCTTCGGTCTCCGCGATCAGGTCCGCGTCGTCTTTGGTCACCGCCGGCTTTTTATAGATCTGTTCCGGGAACGGCAGTTCCTGCTGGAAATCGTGGTCCGGCGCGTCCTTGATCTCATCCAGGCTGTCTTTCATCCAGGCCTGCAGGTCAGCGTCTTCAAATTCGTTGCCGTAGACCTCATCCACGATCACGCATCTGCCTTCCTTTTCACTGTAGTCTATGTAGGCGTTCTCACTGGGGAATCTGGCCGCTGTCAGGGAAGAAGCGCGGACCTTGTCCTTAAAGGTATTCTCGTCATAGTTCCACAGGACATCCGAACCGATCTCATTGCCGACCGTAATGCTGTTGAAGATCGAGCCAATGGAGGATTTCTCCTCCTGCAGGGTCTGCTCCATGGTCTTCAGCAGGCCTTCCTCATCCAGTTCGAAGCCATAGGATTTCAGATCCCCGGTCAGGACCGGCTTTCCGTCCTCCATCAGGCTGACAGAAGAGTTCTGATAGGCATCCACGATCAGACCGGCGGCTTCCGCCGGGGTCATACCGGAAATATCCTGCCCGTTCATGGTGGTATTCTGCAGGAATACTTTACTGTTGACGGACATGATGACTATATTGCCGAACCAGAGCCCGATGATCACAAGGGCCGCCAGCAGCGGGTACACGATCTCCTTCCATCCGGATGACTGCTTTTTTTCCGCGGTTTCTGCCGGCACTTCTGTCCCGGGCTGCCTGGCGGCTGTCTCCGCGGCAGGCTGATTTATTTCAGGCACCGGAGCGCCTTTTTTATCTGTTTTCTTAAATCCAGAGCTCATTCGTTCCTCCGATTTATGGTATCTGACTTTCTAACCTTATTATAAATACTATGAATCCGCAATAAAATCAAGTGACCCCTGCTGAGATTCTTAAGAAAAAACATCGTGCTCACGGCCTTCTTCCCCGTCCGGAATCTTAAAACTTCCTGTCTCCCTCCGCCTCCAATTGTGCTATAATCATCTGCATGGATATTTTAAAAAAACTCGCAGAGGAACTGAACATCAAAGTCTGGCAGGCGGAAGCCGTCGTCGGCCTGATCGACGAAGGCAATACCATTCCCTTTATTGCCAGATACCGCAAGGAAGCCCATGGGGCCCTGAACGACGAGGTGCTTCGAAACCTGGATGAAAGGCTTCGTTACCTGCGTTCCCTGGAAGAGCGCAGGCAGACCATCCTGTCTACCATTGAAGAGCAGGGCAAACTGACCGAAGAACTCAGGGCGCAGATCGAAGCGGCGGAAACATCTGTAGGACTGGAGGATCTCTACAGACCATATAAGCCCAAACGCCGCACCAGAGCCATGATCGCCCGTGAAAAAGGACTGGAGCCCCTGGCCCTGTACCTGCGGTCCGCGCAGACCCCGGTCTCTCCGGAGAAAAAGGCGGAAGAATTCGTAGATCCCGAAAACGGCGTCGACAGCGTGAAGACCGCCCTTTCCATGGCCATGGATATTATCGCGGAGGAGATCTCCGACAACGCGGAATACCGTAAGCGGATCCGGGACCTGACCTTTGAAAAAGGCCTCCTGTCCTCGGAAGCCAAAGATCCCGAAGCCAAAACTGTATATGAAAACTATTATGAATACCAGGAAGCGGTCCGGTCCATTCCCGGACACCGGATCCTGGCCCTGAACCGCGGGGAAAAGGAAAAGATATTGACCGTAAAGGTCATTGCTCCTGTCGATGAGATCCACGCCTGGCTGGACAAACAGACCGGCGCCGTATCCAACCCTGCCGCGGCGTCCTATATGACCGAAGCTGTCCGGGACGCCTATAAGCGTCTGATCGCGCCCTCTATTGAGAACGAGATCCGCAGCGAGCTGACCGAGAAGGCCCAGGAAGGCGCCATCAAGGTTTTCGGCAGCAACCTGAAGCAGCTCCTGCTCCAGCCGCCTTTACAGGGCCACACCGTCCTTGGCTGGGATCCCGCCTTCCGGACCGGCTGCAAGCTGGCAGTCGTTGACAGTACCGGCAAAGTCCTGGATACCAGGGTCATTTATCCGACCGCGCCCCAGAACAGGGTGGACGAAGCCAAGGCAGAGCTGGCAAAGCTGATCCGCAGATATAAGATCGACCTGATCTCTGTCGGCAACGGGACTGCCTCCCGTGAATCCGAAGCGATCATTGCTGATTTCATCCGGGAGACGCACTTGCCCGTCCAGTATGTGATCGTAAATGAGGCGGGCGCCAGCGTCTACTCCGCCAGCAAACTGGCCACGGAAGAATTTCCGGAATTCGATGTCGGACAAAGGAGCGCCGCTTCCATTGCCCGAAGACTGCAGGATCCCCTGGCCGAGCTGGTCAAGATCGATCCCAAGGCCATCGGCGTCGGCCAGTACCAGCATGACATGAACCAGGCCCGGCTCAGTGAAGCCCTCACCGGCGTTGTGGAAGACAGCGTCAACTCCGTCGGAGTGGATGTCAATACAGCTTCCGCTGCCCTCCTGGGCTTTGTCTCCGGCGTCAATAAGACCATTGCCAAAAATATTGTCGCCTACCGGGAAAGCAACGGCGCTTTCCGCAGCCGCAGGGAACTGCTGAAGGTCCCCAAACTGGGACCCAAGGCATTTGAGCAGAGCGCCGGCTTCCTGCGGATCCGGGACGGGGCAGAGCCCCTGGATATGACCGGTGTGCATCCCGAGAGCTACAACGCGGCCAAAAAGCTGCTGATCGGCCTTGGCTACAGTGAGGAGGATATCCGAAGCGGCAGGACCCGTACCATCGCGGCTTCTGTAAAGAAGATCGGCGCGGAAAGGGTCGCCCGGGAGATCGGCCTGGGAGAATTTACCCTGAACGATATCATCAGCGAACTGGAAAAACCCGGCAGGGATCCCCGTGAAAACGTGCCCGGCCCGGTCCTGCGCAGTGATGTCATGGATATGAAGGACCTGACGCCCGGCATGCGGCTGAAAGGCACTGTCCGCAATATCGTGGATTTCGGCGCCTTCGTGGATATCGGCGTCCACCAGGACGGACTGGTCCACTTATCCCAGCTTTCCGACCGTTATGTTTCCAATCCTCTGGACGTGGTCAAAGTCGGCGACATTGTAGATGTACGCGTGCTTTCTGTCGACATGGAAAAGGGCCGTATCGCCCTGACCATGAAATCGGAGGACAGCGGGGAGGACAGGCCCGGCACCGGTAAACAGGCCGGTTCCGACAGAAAGGAAAAGCGCAGTTCCGGCAGCCGTGACCGGCGCCGCAAGCCCGGACCAGGTCAGGAATCCGGACGCCAGAACACCCGCAAAGGCCAGGCCCGTTCCGGCGGCGACAGAAACCGCAAAGGAGACCGGACGGGGGAACGCCGGCGGCGTGATCCGGACAGCCCCCTGACCTACAATCCCTTTGCCGACCTGCTTTGAAAGTCCGCGGAAACAATACAATAACAGAATCAAAAAAGAAGACAGCGGAGACACACACATGGTTCTCTGCCGTCTTCTTTTTTGTTCCCTGCCCTTTTTGATTCCTCCTCACTTTCCGATCTGCCGCAGGTCGGAAAGAAAAAGCTCATAATAATCATCCTCGCCTTCCAGCATGGGTGAATTCTCACCGCCGCCGTTGGTGCTGCGCCGCATGGCCGCGTAGTAGTCCTCGCCGGCTGAGATCAGATCCATTTCATACAGAGGATATCCAAGCTCCGTACTGATCCTGCAAAGCTCTGAAAGGGGCCTGTCGCTGTCGGCAGTCTGCAGAAGGGCTTTCCGGATCTCCGGTCTCCTGCGGGCCAGCTCTGTCAGTTCCATCAGAATTTCTCCAGTCTCCATCATTTCTCCCTCTTTCTCTCTTCTGTCAGTCCCGATGTTACATTTGACAGCTGCTATAGATTATTAAACTGCTGCTTACTATAAAGAAAGCGGCAGGATATCCTTTTCCGGTCCTATCCTGCCGCCTGCTTCCGTCACAGATCGCCCGGCTGTCTCTTTATCCGGCGAAACGGACACCGTCGAACAGCTCTTCCACGTTCCTGTCCTGGATCTTATTGTAATCCGTAGAAATCAGCCGGATGACCCTGCCGTCCTCCAGCTTAAAGTCCACATAGCTCTTTCCGTCTGTCCGGTAGAAGGTAAAGACGGATCCTTTGGGAATGACCGCGTCAGCCGCGATGACCTTGCCGGTATACAGATCCACCAGGTCTCCCCGGATCTCTTCTTTGGAGGTCATGGAGAGATGATCGACAATGTAATAGTCTGTCTGATCGGATGTGATCACGCCGTTCTCCAGCCAGGCTTCTTTACAGCCGCTGTAGCTGCTCAGCAGATTGATCCGCTCGTTAATGGTAAAGTTCTCCGGATTTTCCGGGATCTGCTGATAATAGGTATAGTCCCCGGGCACGGACCTGCCGCCGAAAGCCGCATCCGTGGTGGAAGCGATCGAGGGCGTCTCTTCATTCAGGTCTATGACCGTAATGGTCCTAAGATCATTGTCCCCGACGCCTTCTACCAGGACGTAATCTTTGTTGTCAATGGTATGCATCAGAATGCCGTTCCATTCATAGTATCTTTCCTTGAAGGTGACCTCCTTGTCATTCCTGGTGACTTTGACCGTCATCTCCTCGGATTCCATGGCGCCGTCCACACTGAACGTTACCGTATCCGCCTTGCCGTCCTGTCCGATATCCAGGATCTCCGGCTGGTTCTCCGACAGCATCATGGTGTAGCCGGCCGGAACCTCCTTCCAGGTATCCACGAACAGATCTTCATTTTCAGCGAAAAGCAGGGACACTTTCAGGGTGCCGTCCGCGAAGGGGGCGATCTCCATGGGGGAGAACCAGAAGGTCACGCCCTGGGATTCCATGGTCCAGGTGAAGGGCTCCTGGCCTTCGCCGCCGATATCCTTCAGAATATCCTCTTTCTCAAAGAAGGCCGCTTCCGGATAGGCTGCCCTGAGCCGGTCCGCGAGCAGGGACTTCAGCGCCTCTGTGTCTTTAAAGACGGCGCCCAGCTCGATATCAGCGCCCGTCGCGGGATCCAGGTTGACAGATTTCCAGACCTGGTCTCCATGGTCGCCGCCGCTGTAGGATGTCCTTTGCTCCAGGATGCTCAGGATCCTTGTATCTGCCCTGCGGACATTGTAATACACATTATCCTGGAAGCTCAGGAAGGAATCCGCAGATCCCGCAAAAGCCTCTTCCGCTTTCTTCCGGATCTGCGAGATGGAGTCGGGCGTGCCGCATTCCGCCGCGCAGAATTCACTGAGGGACTTGGTGAGGGCGGGATAGATCCTGGCTGTCTCTTCATCCGTCCTGACATTCTCATAAACAGCGGAGACCAGCATGACGTTGGAGTCATCATCCACTTCCGTAAAATAGGTCGTCCAGAATTCCAGCCCCAGTGTGCCGGATACGGTATCGCCTTCGCCCTGGGAGACCGCGTCCCGGAGGACCTGGGTGATCACCTCTGTGTCAGAGGAGTTGAGGTCATCATGACCGAACCAGTTCAGCTGCAGATACCCCGCGATCAGACTGCTGGTATAGCTGCTGATCCGGCTGTTGTATTCCTCTTCCGTAATGGTATTGCCCTGATCATCCTGATAGGAAATGTCGGTGGAATCACCGGCCTCATTATAGGCTGCCGTCATGGAGCTGATCAGCTCTGCCGTGACGGTCCCGTTCTCCAGTGTCAGGGAATACAGGCTGTCTGTCTGCTTTCCCTCTCCGCTCCTGGCATAATCGGTAAACAGATAATGATAAAGATCGTTCTCTTCATCATGGAAAACACCGACCGAATCCACAATGATATCCGGCAGAGGTCTTCCCTCCGGAACCTGACATTCCGCCAGGTCCGTGCCCGCTTCATTGACTTCGAAAATGCGGAAGGCAGTGCTCCAGGCGGCCGTTGCCGTCCAGGTCACTGATCATATAGCGGTAGACCGTGCTGCCGCTGTCCTCCAGGGCCCATTCGTCCTTTTTGGAGGCGATCAGCTCCAGCTGGCCATTGTCATCCGGCAGCGCCGCGGCCGCGGTCAGCGGGGCAAGGGCAGCGGACAGGCCCAGCAGGGCTGCTGTCAGCAGATTCAGTTTTTTGGAAATTACATACTTATTCATTAAAATGTACCTCCTGTACCATTCCCCATTCTACCATAAAGCAGGGTAAAAATGGTAGCCGTCAGGTCTAAAACTCTCCCTGTTTGCCCGCGTTCCCGTCTTCCTGCGCCTGTTTCCGGGAAAAGGGGCCCCTGATCCTCAGAACCAGCCATGCTCCTGGCAGGCCCTGTAGATCCCGTCCTCCAGGTTGCGGGCCGCGATATAGTCCGCTTTGGCCTTGAGTTCCTCGCTGCCGTTGCCCATGGCCACGCAGTAGAAGGCAGGGTCGAACATGACCATGTCATTGGTGTCATCACCGAAGACGACTACGGAGGAAGGATCCCCGCCCGTCAGCTCCAGCATACGAAGGATCCCGTCCTTCTTCTCATCCGGCTGGAACATGACATAGTCCCGCACAAAGCGCATGTGGCCCAGGGTATCCAGCAGGGTCAGCCTGTCCTCCTCCTCTTCCGGGACCGAAATGTACAGCTTGTAGATTTTGTCGTAGTCCGCCGGATCGAAGGTATCATCAATGATATATGTGGTCGGCTCCTGCCTGGGTCCGACCTGTTCAATGAAACGGAAATCCCGGGCATAGACTTTTTTGGAATCATCCATGGCCGCCAGTACTCCGTAGCCCAGGCTGATGGCTTCTCTGTAAATGGCCAGGGCCCTGTCATAGTCGATGGGGCGGTTCTCCCGCAGGCTGCCGTCAATATAGATCCCATGCCCCCCGTTGCAGACCATATTTTTGAATCCATGCTTTTCGGCAAAGGGAACCGCCTTGTAAAAGGCCCGGCCGGTCGCCAGGGAAACGAAATGGCCGGCTTCCTCCAGCTTCCGGACCGCTTCCCGGGCGGAAGGAACGATCAGGCCGGTCGTCCGGTCCGTCAGCGTTCCGTCAATATCAAAGAAAAAGTATTTTTTATCCTGCTTTTTATCCATTATAAAATCCTTTCTGTTTAGATGACGTGATGTCTGGAAGAAGTCCTCCTCTTTACCTGCGGGGCAGACATTCCAAAATGGATTGTACCATTATTTATAACAAATTGCAGTTGTTTTCAAATATAACGACTGATACCGGCGCTTTTGTAGTACAATTATAATATGGAAAGAATCTAATTCCTGATTATGGACAGGGGGAAGGAGCGCTTATGAAAATCAAATACTATCAGGAATACAGCCCTGTACTGGGAAGAGATATGGAATTCAAAATCTACGGCACCACCGGCAAGCCGGTCATCGGCCTGCCCTGCGGCAACGGCAGATTTTATGACTGGGAGAATTTCGGCATGATCGACAATATCGGCCACTGGATCCGGGACGGACGCATCCAGGTCATCACACCGGACCCGATCGATACGGAGACTGTCACGGCCCATGCCGAAGCGCCCGCCGGCCGGGTAGCCCTCTATGAAAAATGGTTCATGTATATCACGACGGAGCTGGTCCCCAGGATCCACGAGATCTGCGGGACCGAAGAAAAGATCGCCGTGGCCGGCATCGCCATGGGCGCCTATCACGCGGCCAACCTCTTTTTCCGCAGACCGGACCTGTTCAACGGGCTGATCGCCCTGTCCGGCACTTATGATACGCAGCTTCTTTACGGCAGTTATATGGATGACACCCTCTATATGAACGCCCCTCTGCAGTCCCTGGCCAATCTGCCTGCCGACCACAAATATATCCCTCTCTTTAACAAGAGCCGGATCGCCATCTGCGTCGGACAGGGTGACTGGGAGGATACTCCTCTCGCTTCCACCCGCAGGCTGCAGAAGATCCTGCAGGACAAGGGCATTAAAGCCTGGGTCGATTACTGGGGCTATGATTCCAGCCACCACTGGTACTGGTGGAAACAGCAGATGAATTATTTCCTGGATTTTATCCTTCGGGAATGATCTTTCGTCAGGAGATCCCGCATGGCTCCGGGCATCCCGGAAAGGGTCCCGTGAATACCTTACAAGATCCGCTTAAAAAACAGGGTCCTGCGAAACGCGTAAGGAGCGCGTTTCCGCAGGACCCTGTTCACTTTTCTTATACAGGGAGACAGGCTGCCGGATAACGGACCGTCTCCCTTCAGCCGGGCCGGACACTTTCCAGGAGCCGGATCATTTCACTGACCTTCCTGTCAATGGCTTCCCGAAGCTGCTGCTGTATGCGCGGGCTGGTCTCCTGTTCCAGCTCCCGGATGGTATCGGCAGTTTCGTCCGCCAGATCCGCGCAGGCTTCCAGGGCCAGGGCATTGGCGGCCGCGGTCTCACCGGACTCCTCTTCCTCTTCAAAGAGAATATCCTCCGCCTTATAAGTGATGCCGTCAAAAATGTAGGCGCTCTGATGATCACCGGCAAATCTGCGGATCTCTTCCGTCAGCGCTTTTACTTTCTGGTAACGTTTCAGGTCCATACATGTATCCTCCCGTCAGTTCCTTCTCCTGCCCAGGATCCGGAGCAGACGCAGAAAGAGATTGATGATGTCCAGATAAATGTCCACCGCGCAGTCGACCGCGTTGTCAGCCGTTTTGGGGTAGCGCTGGGCCCTGTACATATCATAGCCGATATACAGGCTGAATATAGCTGCCGCGAAAATGGACAGGCCATAGGTGGACCAGCCCAGGAACAGGCAGAGGGCGGAGCCGATGATGACGGCGAACAGGGACGCGAACAGCATGCCGCCTATTTTCGCGAAAAAGGCGGGGAACATTCCTGACAGGACCGTCATGACCACGGCGATGCAGGCGGTCAGGATAAAAGCCTGATATACGACCGGGCTGGAAAGGCCCCCGTAATAATACACGGAAATGGACACGACCAGGCCCACCGGCAGAACGATCAGGTTATAGCCCAGAAAGCTGATCACGGGATTATCGGATCTGGCGGAGATCAGGGTCCCGGCGATACAGAGGGCGATATATCCGACCAGGAATCCGATCGGATGGATGCGCAGGGCAAAATCCGTCAGAAAGAGGCAGGCCAGTACATTCATGACCAGTCCGTAAACGACCGTTCCGCCCATGATCAGATTGTAGGTCCTGGCGTCCAGCTCGGCGCCGCTGATATAAGCCTGCATCCTTTCCTGTCTTCTTGACTCCATAAAATCCATAAAAATACCTCCTTTTATGAAGCATATTTCTGAAAGTATTCCCGATGGCCGGCAAAGATATGCCGCCCCGGGTCCTTTTTTGCTTCAATCATCAAATCATATCATATAAAGGAACTGTGTCAAATCTGTGTCTTTTCATAGAGTCCGGGATAAATTTTACGCTTTTTCAGTCCGCCAGCAGATATTCCTCCACTTCCCGGGGCGAGCCGAACACCCTGTCCGCTCCGTCCCGCAGCAGGTCCTTCCTGTCACGGAAGCCCCAGCCGACAATGATCCTGTCCATGCCGGCCCGGTCAGCTGTCTGGATATCCACCTCGGAATCTCCCACATAGACCGCGTCCGAAACGGAAAGCCCCATGATCCGAAGTACTTCCAAAACGGAATCGGGAGCCGGTTTCCTGCGGACACCCTCTTTTTCCCCGACAGATACTTCGAACAGGCCCGGAAAATAGACTTCCGTCAGCCTGCGGACGGAAACATCCGCCTTATTGGATACAATGGCTGTACGGATCCCGCGGTCCCGCAGGTGCCTGAGCAGCTCCGGGATTCCTTCATAAGGATGGGTATGCTCCGCTCCGTGGACTTTATAGTATTCCATAAAGACCGGCAGCATCCGGTCTATGGTCTCAGCGGGCGTTCCTGCCGGGGCCCCCTGTTCGATCTGCCGCCGGATCCCATTGCCTACATAGCCCCGCATTTCCCGCAGATCATGCAAAGGAAAGCCGAAGCGGCCCAGTGTATGGTTCAGGGCCCCCAGCAGGTCCTCCAGGGTATCCAGGGTCGTACCGTCCATGTCAAAAATGACTGCCTTATATTTCATGCTCTTACCGCCCTGCCCGGGGCAGGTCCTTTCCGCAGACGCAGGTTGAACGTATCATAAGGATTATAGTACGAATATCAAAAAAACAACAGCCGTACATATGATATATTTTAATAATTCTCAAAGAACAATATTAATTATTTTGTGCATATTTGCTATAATAGGAACAGGGATCCGTCCTGTACCGGGCAAGCCCCACACTTGTCCCTCCCCGGACGGAAAGTCCCTGCGCATGTAATATTTGGAGGTTAGCTTATGGCTGCAAAAATTTATGAATGTATTGAAGTCATCGGCAATAAGATCATTGAGAATAAGGATTTTCTTACAGATCTTGACAGACTGATCGGTGACGCGGATCACGGAATCAACATGGCCCGGGGATATACAGAAGTCCTCAAAACGCTGGATCAGGAAAATACCGATATCGGTGCCGTTCTGAAAGACGCCGGCAAAGTCCTGATCAAGACCGTCGGCGGCGCGTCCGGCCCTCTGTACGGAACCGCCTACATGAAAGCAGGCAAGGTCATGAACGGCAAGACAGAAGTCACTGCCGAAGACGCCAAAGCCATGATGGACGCCATCATCGGCGGTATCAAGCTCAGGGGTAAGGCGGAGCAGGGTGAAAAGACCATGCTGGATTCCATTATCCCGGCCTACGAAGCGCTCTGTGCCGGCATTGACAGCGGCAAAGACCTGAAGGCATGTCTGGATGATATGTGCAGTGCCGCGGAAGCCGGCGTAGAATATACCAAGACGATCCGGGCTACCAAAGGCCGGGCCAGCTATCTGGGAGACAGAAGTATCGGTGTCCAGGACCCCGGCGCTACTTCCTCACTTTATACGCTGGAAGCCATCCGCGATTTCGCAGCAAAGCTTTAACAGGCCTTTAGAAAGTCCGCAGGAGCATTGAGAGGTGACCGCAATGGTAGGAATCGTAATTGTATCGCACAGTGCCAAGGCGGCGGAGGGGATCCGGGAGCTGGCCATGCAGATGGCTTCCCCCGAAACACCGATCCTGGCCGCGGGCGGCATGGAGGACGGCGGCATCGGGACCGACGCTTTCAGGATCCAGACAGCCATCGAGGAGGCGGACCGGGGTGAGGGTGTCCTGCTTCTGGTCGATCTGGGATCCGCCATCATGAGCGCGGAGACTGCCATCGATTTTCTCGATGAGGACATCGATGTCCGGATCGCTGACACGCCTGTACTGGAAGGCGCGGTCAGCGCGGCCGTCGCGGCATCGACCGGCGGGGATCTGGACGAAGTCCTGGCCGCCGCCCTGGAAGCCAGAACCATGCAGAAGCTTTCATAACCAACTGACAGCGCCCATCGGGCATCCGGGTCACAGGAATCTGGAGATTGTGACAGAAAGGGTTTATCATGAAAAAATTAATTAATAATGTAGATAATGTAGTTGACGAAATGCTCAACGGCATGATTGCCGCGCATCCTGATTATGTACAGAGAGTACCCGGCACGGAAGTCCTTGCCAGGACCGGCAATAAGAAGACAGACAAGGTCGTCCTGATCTCAGGCGGCGGTTCCGGCCATGAGCCTGCCCACGGCGGCTTCGTCGGCCTGGGCATGCTGGACGCGGCTGTAGCAGGCGCGGTATTTACCTCCCCTACACCCGACCAGGTCTATGAGGCCATCCAGGCTACAGAGTGCGGCAAGGGCGCTCTGCTGATCATCAAGAACTACACCGGTGATGTCATGAACTTTGAAATGGCCGCTGATATGGCAGGCGATGAGGACATCGAAGTCGCCCAGGTCATCGTAGCGGATGACGTCGCGGTCGAGAACAGCACATGGACCACCGGCCGCCGCGGTATCGCCGGCACCATCTTTGTACACAAGATCGCCGGTGCCGCTGCCGAAGCCGGCAAGGACCTGGCGGAAGTCAAGGCGGTTGCGGAGAAGGTCATCGCCAATGTCCGTTCCATGGGCATGGCCATCGACGCCTGCACCGTTCCCGCGGTCGGCAAGCCCAGCTTTGATCTGGCTGAGGATGAAGTCGAGATCGGCATCGGTATCCACGGCGAGCCCGGCACGCACCGTGAGAGCATTTCCACCGCGGACCAGACTGTTGATACCCTGCTGGACAAAATTCTGGCGGAAGGCATATACGCCGCCGGCGACGAAGTCGCTGTTATGGTCAACGGCATGGGCGGCACACCTCTGAGCGAGCTTTATATCTGCAACAACAGGGTCGCCGCGGTCCTGGCCGATAAAGGCATCAAGATCGCCAAGACCATTGTAGGCAACTACATGACATCCCTGGATATGGAAGGCTTCTCCATCACCCTGCTCAAGCTGGATGATGAACTGAAGGCTTACCTGAACGCGCCGGCTGACACGCCCGCTTTCACACAGTTCTGAATCACGGGTTGTTTCCAGTCCCGTTGATTTCTCATTCTTTTGCACATAAGAAGAGGCCTTCCGGTGATCCGGAAGGCCTCTTCGCTGTTGCGATGTATTCAGGTCAGGACTGCTTCAGTAAAGATGACCGCAAATCAGGTCAGTGTGATCAGATAGCTCTTCTCAAAGGCCTCTCCCGCTTCCAGGACATTGCCGTATTCCCGCTCTTCCAGTTTCTGGTTAAAGCCGGCCCGGTCCGCGCGCCCGTACCAGGGCTCAATGCAGACGAAAGGAGCCGCTTTGCCGACCGGTGACCAGATGCCGACCAGATGGGACTCGAAATCCACTTCGACCCGTTTGATCCCTTCGGGATCGATCAGGGATACGTTATGGGTCTGGTCATGCTCCAGGATCAGGGCATCATCATCGAACAGGTCCGGTGTGATGGGATATTCCCCGTTATCCAGGACCAGGGTCTTCTCACGGTCTGTCAGAACGCCGCCGGAAAGAATGCCGACAGTCAGGTCTTTGTCGGTATCAAAGCGCAGCTTCCAGCCTTCCATGGCGCAGTTGAAGGCGGGATGGGCACCGATGGAGAACCAGATCTTACCGTCTGTGGGATTGACGACTTTCCACATGACCAGGATGCTGCGTCCCTGCAGGCTGTAACCGCAGTGGAGCTCGAAGTCAAAAGGATATTTTTCATAAGTGGTCTCATCCGCCCGCAGGACGAACCAGATCTCTGTATCACTGCTGCTCTCCAGGGTAAATTCCATATCTCTGGCAAATCCGTGCTGACCCATGGTATAAGCTTTGCCGTCATAATAGGAGGTCTTGTCCTTATAGCTGCCGACGACCGGGAAAAGGACCGGTGAAGTCCTGTTCCAGTAAGCCGGGTCCGCGTTCCATAAATACTCTCTGCCGGTCTTCTGGTCCAGGGCTGACTTCAGTTCCGCACCTGCGGAAGCCACAGAAACCTTCAGTTCTTCATTCTGTAAAACATACATTGCCATTGGTCTACCTGCCTTTCCGTTTTATTGTTGACAGTCGGGTACGGCCCCGTCCTGCTGTTCTTACTGTCTTATCCCTGCGCCCCGTTTATCTGCCGATCGCCTCATAGGTCATCTTAGACATATTGGTGATCGCCGTCCTGGCCCGGCCCGGCGCGCCCACCTGGTCGGAAAGGATCACGATGATATAGGGTCCCTTCTTTCCCCAGACGATCGCGGCGTCATTTTCCGTATAGGCCAGCTCTCCGGTCTTATTGGCTGTTTTGACACCGGACGGAACGCCGGCCGGGATCTTGCCGGTCCTGGTCTGGGCTTTCAGATATTTCAGCATGGAAGCGCTGGCGCCGGAGGAAACGAACTTGCCGTTCAGGACCGCCTGCAGAAGTCTGGCGCAGTCTTTGGCGGAAGTATAGTTCTCTTCCCCTTTGGCCAGCATTTTGCGGTTGAGCCTGGTTTTGGAAAACCCTTTGTTCTGGATGAACTGGTTGATATTCTTCATACCGACCAGGTCAATCAATTTATTGCAGGCATCATTGTCGCTGTAAACGATCATGTTCCTGACCGTATTCTCATAATCGTTTTTGATCCTGCCATCCCTGACCGCCTGATAATAGGCGCCCGCCACGTACAGTTTGATCAGGCTGGCGGCCGTCATTTTTCTGTCATTGAGGCTGATGGCTTTTCCGGACGAGGTCTGGACGACGCAGTAGGACCAGATTCCGGATTCCTTGCCGGCCCTGGCGTCCAGCGACTTCTTCAAAGCGGCCAGACCGGTCCCGGACGCGTTGGACTTCTTCAGGCTTTCCACCTTTACAAAGCGGAATTTCTGGGCGTTGCCCTTATTTGCCTTAAAAAGCTGGGCAGGCGTACCGTCCGCCGACTTGCCGCCCTTGATATCGATGGGCTTGCCGCTGATGGAAGAACAGATATTATACCAGCCGGACCCGCAGGATTTGATGGCCCACTTCTGCGCTTTGGAGGAATTGGGCGTGAACTGCTGGATCCTGGCCCTGTCGGCAGAGGATCCCCCCTGGACATCCACGTTCATGGATGACCCGGTACAGGTGATCGTATAGAGGCCCTTGCCGGCGGATTTCACCTTAAAGGTCTGGAACTTTGTGTTCTTATTGGTGCTGAGGATCAGACGGGCCCTTTTTTCTTTGGAAGATTTTTCCACTGTCAGGACCTTGTTTTTGCCCAGAGCGCTGACGATCACGTAAGTCCCTTCAGGAAACGCGGCCGCGCTGCGCTCTGCCGCCGCCGCGGCTGTCGCGGGATAGACCGAAACGGTCAAAATAAAGATAAGAATCAGTGTCAGAATTTTTTTGATTGAATGAGTCATTGGTACACCCCCGTAACCTCTATTATCTCTGAAAAGTCCGCGCATTACAAGAAAAAACAGAAATGACAGCCGATTTTTTATAGAGGTGCAGCTTCACAGCAAAATTCCGGAGGCCTTTCGGTCTCCGGAACTCTTATGACAACAGTAAATCCTGACAAAAGTGAATCATGGCAGCCGGTGCGCGTTCGCGTCGTATTTGGCCACCGGATAACCGTTGATGATAAAATCGATGTCCCTGTCCTCGGAAAAGACGATGATCAGATGCCTGCGCCCTTTGGAGGAATAGGAATACTTAATGGCGGAGTTATAACGGGCACCCCTGGACAGGTCAAAGGGGTTGTTATTCTGCCTGGGCGGCATCTTGCCGTCCAGAATGGCGCCGATACTGTAGATGATCCCGTTCTGGTCCAGAATGACGGCCCCGTCAATGGAAGTGACCTGCTGGGTGAACATGGTATTCTGGTCCCGTATGGAGACCCGGAATCCCGCCGACTGCAGGCGGACCGCTTCCTCCCTGGCGTTTTCCATGATGGCCAGGATGGTCCCGTTCTTCTGACTGCTGGCCCGGATAATGATATCCGACAGGCGGTCCTCATCATTGCCGCTGCCGAACAGGTCCCGGTACAGCTCCAGGAACTGGCCCAGGATCAGTTCTTTCCGGTCATCCCGGTTCATGGTGATGACAAGAGGATACTTGCCGCCCAGCTGCAGGCTGTCATCGGGAATTCCCTTATTATGCCTGGTCACCTGCCAGACGCCCTTCCGGCTGAAGTGGATCAGGTGATAGACCCGGTCATACAGGCGTTCCGGCTGGATAAATCCCACGAACCGGTTCTTGTTATAGACCAGATAGAGACCTTTGCGGATCCTGGCGTTATAATAGGTGATCTCCAGGAGCTTGCGGACTTTGCGGACATTCTGCATGGCCACCACTGTATCCTGGACCAGTGTTATATCGCACTCGTCCCCGATCTCCGGCACAATGGCTACATAACGTCCGGACAGGTCCTTATTCTCATAGGTCATGGAACTGATCTCTTCCAGCAGCGGGACCACGCCCGCGGAAGGAAGCCTCTGATCCGAGCTGTCACCGATCCCGAACGAGGAATCTATAAAAGATCTGCAGTTCAGGTTGATCATGCTCAGGATCAGCGTATCCAGGTCATGGGTCGAGAATTCATTGTCACCGGGATTGAACATTTCAGAAAACAGGAAGCGGAAGCAGTACCGGATCTGGTATTCAATATATTCCCGGATGAGCGAGCTGTAGTCCTCATGTTCCAGCCGCAGGATAATGATAAAATCCCCTGTATCTTCCTGACCTGCCGGCCTGTAGAAGTAAGAAAGGAAATAATCGATACAGGAGTCCGGACTGAAGGGGTTCTCGACCCTGTAGGTCTTTCCTGCCAGATCTTCTTCCAGAGACCTGCGGATGATCTCCCTGCCTTCGTCGGACAGGCCTCTGTAGTTATATACGGTATACAGATCCTCCTGCCGGACGATCTCCGACAGGCTGACGATGTATTTGTGATCCACATGATCCAGGATATGACGGAAAAAGAGCCTGCAGATATCTTCCATCTGCTTTGTAGCTTCCTTTCTTATCCCTTTTTTAAATACATATTTCATAAGCTGCTGTCCTGTGTATGAATCTTACTGCTTTCAGTGCCGCCTGTGATGTCCGGCTGTACCCGTATCCGGCGCTGCGCCGTTTTGAAATGCCCCGTCCGCTACTTTTTCCCGTCACGTACCTTTTTGGAGATATAAATATCCGCCAGGATCACAACGGCCACAAGCGCGTAGAGGATATGATCCGGATAGTTGATCTTATATTTCAATAAGGCTACGACCACCAGGATCAGGCACAGGGTCATCTGAATCAGTCTTCCTTTATTCGCGTCCACGATCTGTTCACACTCCTTTATTGCTCTTTTGATCTTTGATCTGAAATAGATCCCTCCATATACGGATCCGGACAGAGGGACAATACATAATGAATTATACAGGTTCAGGGCCGCTTTTTCCACTGCGGGTTAAGGATTCTGTCAGGCAGCATCCTCGTTCTCTGAAGAATTCCGTTTCCCTGACGGCAGCGGCAGTATGCCACAGCTGCCCTTTTGATACCGCTTCAGCCTGCTGCAAGTTAAAAAAATCAGCTGAATTAACAGCGCAGGCCTCTCTGATACTATATAATATGGTAAAGTTATTTTTATATTACTGAATCAATGCTCCTGTCTGCATTGACTTTTAATCTGCGGAAAATTCAAAAAATGATCCGGCTTTTCTGGTACAGAAAGGGTCCGGATCCGGAGGTACATACAATGAGATCTTATAAACAGGGACTGGAAGCGTTCCTGAAGACACATACTTACAAAGAAACGGAGATCGGCGGCCACAGGTTCCGTTATCTCTTCTGCGGACACGGATCCAGGGTCCTGGCCCTGTTCGTGGGCGGCCTGGGCCGTCAGGAGCTCTGGTTCCCTTATGTCAATGATCTGGAAAAGGACTACCGTATCCTGACTTTCAATTATCCGGACAGCTGCAGGACCAACAAAGAGCTGCTGACTCTGCCATCCATGGACTGATGGAATCCCTCGGGATCTCCTCCTGCGTGGTCACCGGTTCCTCCTTCGGAGGCTATCTGGCCCAGCAGTTCGTACGCAGCTGGCCGGAAATGACAGAAGCGCTGATCCTCTTTTCCACAGCGGCTTTCAGCAGGGCAACGCTGACCCGCCTGCGGGAGCGGTATCCCCGGACCAAACGCGATATGATCATGGCCCTGCTCCATCTGGTCCCTTATCCGGCCATGAAGCCGGTCCGGATCCGTCTGCTGAAACACTCCTTCTCCGGGGTCACAGAGGAGGAAAGGATCTACATGGACGGCCTGCTGCGGGAAATCTACCGGGATTATACGGCCCGGGAGGATATCCATCTGACTGGCCTCTTCTTTGACCTGCTCTTTCAGAAACCGGCCGGGACCTCTGATTATCTCTTTCTGGGACATCGTATCCTGCTGCGGCTGCCCGCGGATGATACGACCTTTTCCCCGGAAATGCAGGCGGACCTGGTCCGCCTCATGCCCGGCGCCGTCCTTGATCTGTCCGTGACAGGCGGTCACATGGCCACCATGATGAAACCGGCAGAGTACGCGGACGCCATGCGCCAGTTCCTGGAAGAAGCGGGACTGGGCCCCGACAGTGACTGACTGCCGGGACCTTTTGCCGTTTCCTAATAGGTGCCTGAATCACAGGCCGGAAACTTATCCCGTTCCCAGACCCTTGTGCCGGACATGAAATCATCATCCACCAGGAAGTAGGTCAGACACCCGTTCTCCGCGTCATAACGGCCGCAGACATCATTCCAGCAGATATCCAGCTGGTACCAGTTCCCGTCCACTTTGACCAGGTTCCAGGCATGGCCGCCTCCCACGGATCCGTCATTCTCAATGACGTCCCCGCATTCAGACATACATTCTATCCCCAGCTTCTGCAGGACCAGGCCGGCCGCGAAGGCGTATCCCTCACAGCAGGGTTCATGGCTGACCAGTCCCGCGTAGGCGCAGTGGGATTTATAGGGAATTCCTTTCGGCGCGCTGTTGTCTTTGGGCGCGTACTCATCCGTATCGATCAGATACTGATTGACCTTATAGACAATATCATATTCGGATCCTCCGGTACCGATCATGTCCGCGACCCTCTGCGCTTCGGCGTCCGCTTCCTCTCTTTCCCGCAGGATCGTTTCTTTGTCACGTCTCCATGTCAGCGTGAAAACGCCTTCTCCTCCATAGATACCGACATAAAAATATTCCAGATCACCGCCCGTGTTGTTCAAAAAATCCGTACTCTTGATCTCATCCAGAGCAGGCTGCATCCAGTCCAGCATCATTTTGTAATCGACGTCCGTGGTATAGAAAGCACAGGATTCGTCCACATTCGTGATGGCCTCATGAAAACAGTCCCGGAACTCTTCATAGGTATTGATGACCGGATATTCCGGTTCCTTTTCCTCTTCAGCGTCACCGGAAGTATCTCCGGTATCCGCCTGCTGGGTCTGCTCCGTCGTATCCCCGGTATCCGCCTGCTGGCTCTGCTCTGCCGTATCCCCGGTATCCGCTTCTTCCGCGGTCTCAGAAGTCGACGCATCCTCCTGCTTCTTTTCCTCCCGCAGCTTTTTCCAGGTATTTATGAGGATCATCTTTGCCGGTATATCCTGTCGTCAGGTCAAAGATCAGTTCTTCATTGTTCAGCAGCCAGTAATCCAGTTCTTTGGGACGCCTTTTGCTCACAAAACTGTCCACGGTCGCGTCCTCATAGGAACAGCCTGCCGCAAGCAGGGACACTGCCATGATGACTGTCAGTACAAAACCGGTCACTCTGTAAGACTTTTTATTACCTCTCATGAAACAGATCCTTTCAGAAATCCTATCTTACTTCTTCTCTTTGGCCTTCTTTTTTCCGATCAGGGCCTCTTCCATCTCTTTCATCGCCTTGAAGGGCGTGGCAAATCCTCCGGCAGCCGACCGCTGCCGGGCAAATTCACTGAATTTGCGGTAACCTCTGCCATACTCATCATTGCGGTTCAGGGATACATTCCGGATATATGCCGCGTAATCTTTCTCATTGAGTTTCTCCAGCATATAGATTTCCGTATATACAGCCGCCCCTTCCAGAAATTCCAGCAGATCCTCTTCGCTGAGCCTGGCATTCAGAGCCCGCATGTTCAGGTTATCGAACTGCCATGTATGGGTCAGCTCATGCAGCAGGGTATCCTGGATCGCGATCCGGGGGCCTCTGGATTCGATCCAGAGCTGCTTGTTCCGGTTATTGTAAAAGCCCAGCACTCTGCCGTAAGGGACGCCGCCCGCGGCCTGACGGATCGTTTCAGCCGACTGGAAGCGGACATTGATATTTTTCCGGATTCGTATATGTCCGGTCTCTTCCATAAACCGCAGAGTTTCCCTGAACAGGGTGCGTATTTCCTCTTTCTGGGTCAGCTGGTGATCCTTACAGTCATTGCACATCCTTCTGCCGTCAGCCATCAGTGTGATGAACAGGGAAGGCTTTCCGCAGAAAGTACAGGCAAATTCAGGCTGAATCTTTACAGGCTCCTCTTCCGCTGTGTCTTTTTCCTTTACATGCGGCAGCTGCACCGAAAGAACGCTCTGCAGCACAGCCGGCGCGATCTCCCCGGGTACCTGGTCCATGCCAAAACAGAGCCATCCGCCCCGGTCGGGCGCTTTCCTGTCATTGCTGCCATCGTCATTCTTCTCTTTTTCCAGTTCCGGACTGTCCCCGGCCATATCAGAGAAGAAGTCCGCGTCGGTTCCCGTCAGGTCAGGCGCCGCCTCTTCCTGCCACATCAGCGCGTTGTCCCAGGTATCTTCCCGCTCAGGATCGGGTTCCGCTTCCGGAGCCGGATCCCTGTCCCTGATCCCGGCGCAGGAAGGATTGTTCTCCAGGAACCATTCCAGATAATCATGCATGATCATCAGCAGCCTCTCACGTTTCTCATAAAGTGTTTTGACAAGGCCGAATTCCATACAGCTCGTTTCCAGTACATACAGGTCAATATAGGCCGGATCCGGCGATTTCCCGCCTTTGAGGAAGGGGACCACGCTCTGCAGGGCGTCTCTGGGATCTTTCTCTCTGTCCTTGAGGATCTTTTCCCAGAAATCCCGTTCCGGACTGTCTGCCATCACCGCGCAGATATTCTGATAGTTCCTGGGGAACAGGGTCTTGAAGATCTCATTCATCATGAGTACTGCCAGCCTGGAAGTCTCAAGGCCCCAGCCGTGCAGGATCTCCGCCTTAATCCGCAGGCGCAGGATCGCCGTGTCTTCAAAAGTAACACTGACAGGCTGTCCGGCCTTATCACAGAGATTGTTGATCCTTCCTTTGCCGGTGCCGATAAATTCCATACCGTTGTTGGAGGACCAGTATCCATAAATATTCTTGCGGACATTCCCCCGGAACAGATCCCAGTCCAGGGTCTCTGTATCATTGCAGGCGTCTTCCAGCGCCCTGATGCTGATCTCGTAATCACACATGGTATAGTAATCCGGCAGATCCCGGGGCATGCGCTGTTCTACAATGATCTTGCCGTTCCTGACGTCGCAGACGTAATTCAGATAACCGTCGACAGAGATATACTGATCACGCAGATAATAATTGAGGAGGTTGCCTTTCAGGACAGGGATCTTCCTCTCCTGCTCTCCCCGCTCCTGCAGGACCGCGTAGGATATCTTATCCAGCATTCTGGCCCGGATATGCTCGTCCGTCAGGGTGATCCGTGTACTGCGGACAAAACCGCCTTCCTCCGGTACAAAAGCACGCTCTTCCCGGAACTGGAAGCTTTCCATAACGCTGTGGACCTCTTCCGAGCGGATGACATTTTCCAGAATATCTGCCAGCAGGCTCAGTATATCCTGACAGCCCCAGCCGAACTCTTCGTTCTTGCTCATCAGATACTCTTCCGTAACGCCGTTGTCGCACAGCTCCATCAGCATGACCGCCATCTGGCTGGTCCGCAGGGCCTGATGGAAGGGTACAAAGGCCTCGAACAGACTGCCGCCCAGAAGATACGTGCGGTATTTGTCCGTGAATAACTCCCGCAGCATATAGGCAGGGGATACGATATGGAGAAGGGTCCCGATGGTACCGCCGTACTTGGCCCACTGCCAGAGGACATTCATCATGTTGCAGTCTTCATCATAAGCGACGACTTCACATATATTGGATTCCTCCAGGATTTCATATTCATTGAAACGGATCGTACTGCGCAGGTTGATCCGGCTGCCCATATATTTCTCGACTTCCATCAGATCCATGGCCGTTGCATCCCGGAAGGTATATACGCCATTTCTGCGTCCCTGGACGATATTGACCCGGGGCATGTCATATTTGATTCCAACGACAGCCAGCGGGAGGGCCGTTCCCATATATCTGGAATGATCATCTCCCAGTCCCAGCCACTTCTGCAGGCGGTGGGCGGATTCATGCTTCCAGACCATGACGCGGGTATTGGAGGAGACGCTGTCATTCTTAAAGGGGAGCATTTCACGGTTGATATAGAATTCACAGGCCGTCCGCAGATCATCATTGTCCACATCCGACAGCATGATATACTGCAGATCCCGGTTGGACTTATCAATATCCGAGAATAATCTGGCTACCCGGATCGGATCCTGGGTAAACATGGACATGCCGCGCATGATACATACACAGAAGAGATCAGAGAGGAAATTCCGTCTTTTGTCCGTGATGTGGAAATCCAGGAAATCATCGGTGGAACAGACCAGAATGTCCATTTCCACATCCGAATCCGCCTCCACGATCCCGCAGATCTTCCATACGCTGAAAATGCTGTTGATCCGGGACATGCTCTGCTTCAGGGACCGGATCATATTGGCGGCGGAATCTCTGTCTTCGCAGAGGATCACGGCCTTATTCCCCTGGGAAAGATTGAAATTAAGATAGACCCCCAGGTAGGAAATGAATTCGCCCCGGATATTATCCCGGACATTGATGGATTCTCCATTCAGGAGGGCCACCAGGGCATTCTGGAAATTGTCGCTCTGCCGTACGCCTGATTCCCGCAGCTGCCGGTCCAGCATGGCAAGGATATCCGGATATCTGCAGTCCGCCAGCTGCTGGTTGCCCAGGTCATTGCTGCTCAGGCCCACATTGCCGACGACATCCTCATCCATATTGCCGTCAAAGAGCAGGGCGCCGGACTTCTCGAAGCTGTGCCGGTAGATGGCCGCCAGGTTGTCAATATTGCCCAGCTGGATCTCCTCGACTTCCTCCGCGGCAAAGGATCCCGCTTCCGCTTCAATATCCGCGTGCAGCATGAACTGGATCTGCTCAATGATCAGATAGCCCGCCAGCGGCAGTATATACAGGCTCAGGGCGATCAGATAGAAAAGATCCTGTTTGCTCCTGGGCAGAAAAATAATGCCCAGATAGCCGGCGATGAAGAGCAGGGAGAACATGACAAGATAGGCGGTCTTCAGACCGCCGGCCCAGAGTCCGCAGTTGAAGCCCTCCTCCGTGATCTTAATATCGCCGTCTTCATTTCTTTCATAGCAGCGGTTGGCCGGATACCAGGCCAGATGCAGGAGCCTGCCCGGGCCGTAGATCTCCGTCAGATCGATAAAATCCTGTTTTTTACGGAAAAAGAAACGGACCAGGGCCAGCAGCACAATGACTGAGCACAGATAGAGCAGATTCACGCCCAGCGCCATCAGCACATAAAAGGCCAGCTTGTACATACGCTGGGGCAGGATCATGTCCCAGAAATCCTGCAGGCCGGGACGGTTGATGGTCCATCCGACCAGGAGCTCCGGCCAGATCAGGGTATAGGCGTTCCAGAACACAAAGGTATACAGGACCAGCGCCGCCAGATACCGGCAGTGCAGATACCGCTGATCATATTCGTAGCTGAGCCCGACAATCAGCCTGTGCAGACAGAAGAACAGGACCGCGGCCAGCACCATGAAAATGAAAAAATATAGCAGGTTGCTCAAAACAGATTCCTTCCTTATGGCCAGAATAAAGGGTTGTGAATGACATCCTGATCCAGTCTGGATTCAGGTGTTTCAAAGGCCGCTCCGGTATCTTCCCCGGAAGCCTCCACAGGCCCGTACTCAAACAGGCCCCTGAAAAAGCTCAGTTTCTCCAGGTGCAGCCGGACCTGTACCTTATTCCACAGATAAAGCCTGGCCTGCAGCATGGACTCATTGTTGGTCTCCGTCAGCAGCCGCAGATATCTGGTGCATTCATCCAGCTGGTTGAGTTCATTGATATAAGCGCGGAAGTTCCTCGCCTTGTCGTAATAGCCGGAGATATAGGTATCCATGGCTTCTTCCAGCTTTTTCAGACATTTTTCGATCTTGCCGTTGTAGTAATGATAGGGCCTGCGCCAGGCGGCCAGCATGAACAGCAGAATCAGGGTACAGTAAATGACCCATACAAGGATTCTCTGGCTGTCCCTGAATACCGGTGTATGCAGGAAGGAATAATGCAGCAGGGTCAGCAGGGCGACAGACAGGAAAAATCCCGCGAAGGCTGTGAAATGGATCTTCTTCATGCAGCCTGTATAAAAGGTGACGTCCTGGTCTGTCTGCCGGAGCACATTTTCCATATTGAGCTGGTCCTGGAACTGCAGGGATGGATTCATGGTCGGACCTTTCAGTTCCGTCAGCAGGAGCTCCCTTTCATGTTCCACGGCCGCTGCCTCTCTGGCTGTCTGCCGGTCCGCCTTATAATGGGTCAGCCGCAGGATCCGGAACTGACTGCCGCGTTCTTCCAGAGTTCCTGAATAAATGGAGCTCAGTTCGGACGCGTAATTGTGCAGGTCACGGCTCATGGTCTCCACGGCCCTGTTGATCCTGCCTACCGTCTCCGTCCAGGCGTCCTTTTTGCGGGAAGCCCACCTGACACGGCGGAAGTCCTTCAATGTGTCTTTGAGGGCATTGCCGGACCTGTCATTCATATCCGTACTCAGATTGCTGTCCCGGACATCGATCGCGTCAGGGGCGGGCTTGTTCCTTTTAGGCAGATTACTGACCTGCAGCCTGTCCACATAGGGCCGTTCCAGGCTGTTCTGCTGGGACAGGAGCCTGGCCTCATACAAACGCAGCCTTCTGGCGTAGGACGAAGCGAAAGTCCTGTCCTCCACCGTCTGCTTCCATGTATCCGAGCAGCGCTGGTACAGGGACCGGGCCACCGTATCCTGGCCCACATTGGCCCGGTCTGACAGATCCCGGTTCAGATACTCGACCACCCGCAGCAGCTCCAGCAGGTTCTCTTCCCGGTTGTTCTTGTCAATATGACGTTCTGTCACCAGGTAGCGGTCGATCTTGGCCTTGATATGCTCCTCCAGGATCAGGCGGCAGTCCTCCATATAGACGCCGCCGGAAGTAAAGGTCTCCCGGATATTCCGGTTCCGTTCCAGGACTTCTTCCGTATCCGTCAGGCCCTTTTCAAACTGTGCCAGGAAATCATGGATGACATTGGACAGGATCTCGTCCTCTTCCGGCATATTGGAGTATTTTTCCCGGAGCAGGGCGACAAATTCCTTGTCATCCGTATACAGCCTGTCTTCCAGTCCCAGGGTACCCAGCAGGATCCGGAAGTCGTTCTGCATGTCGTAAGTCCCGAAATCCTTGATCTCCACAGTCATATCTGTATCGTAAAGCATGATGAAGTGCAGGGTTCTGTCCATCAGCTCCCTGGAATTGATAAAGATATTGGCCTCTTCCAGGGCATAGTAGACCCGGAGCAGCCGGTACAGCATGGTCTCCTTCCAATCCGGAACAGTATTGTCGTCCGGCAGAGGGCGCCGCATGGTCACCACGATCCGGTAGCTGCTCATCTGGAAGGGAAACTTGTTGAGATGCATGCGGATATCCCGCGCGGCGCCCAACAGTGAGGTCGCGGGGTCCTCACTGTTGAACTGTACATTATTCAGATGGAAAAGACTGGAACTTTGCAGTTTATAAAAGAACATATCGAAATTCGACATATTCAGGCACTGGTCAACATTGACCAGAAAGTTGAAACATCGTTCCATGCGGGGCTCCTTTCTCCCATCCGCGGTCAGCTGTTCTTAATCTCGTTCAGGAGAATATCGACCTGGGCACGGACAGCGGTCTCGGCGGTGGAGAGCTGTTCTCCCGCCAGCTGCTTTCTGCCCGGTATACTGTTGACATACATCTGCTTGACGATGGCCAGGGCCGCTGTCCTGACTCTGGACCGGTTGTCATCCAGCATATAGTTCAGGAAATCATTCAGCACTTCATGGATTGCCGTGAACAGGGAAAGCCATTCATTTTTATCCATGCCGGGGCGCATCTTCAGCAGAATATCCAGGATATTCTCATCCGCGTCCACATTGTCTCCATCCTCCGGGACCGTGCCGTCGTCATCGCTGCCGAAAAGGGTATCGACACCGGCGGACTGGAAGACCTTTTCCGCTTTCTTCTTTTCCGGCGAGATCTGGGTCAGATCTTCGATCAGATAATAATCCATCATGCGGTCCATGATCTCTTCCGCGTCGGAATAGCCCTTCTCCTGCTGCATATAACGGGCGGCGTTCTCCAGGATCAGTTCCTTGACACGGCCGTTGAAGCGGAGAGATTCATAGAGATCATTATAGCTGTTGCCGATCAGGTTGCCTTTGGCAAAGATCGTGATCCAGCGGTTGTTGTACAGGAAGTTCCATACGACCCTGCTGCCGAAGTCTTCGTCCCTGCTGCGCCGGAACAGGTCAAGTCCCAGGCCGTAGATAAAGGCTTTCTTGCGGTCCATGACATTTCTGGCCCGGATGGCCGGATCAATATCCGGCAGATAGGCTTCTTCATGCCAGAAGCGGTTCAGGTGCGGATTGACGACCTTGTTCTGCGCTGCCATTTCCGCTCCCTGAGGGGTCATATTCAGGTTATGGATCCGCTCCCTGTAAGCTCTGGCGTTCTCGGAATCATATTTATATTTGGTCAGCTTCTCGATCAGGAACATATACTTGGTCTTGAAGCAGACGATCTCATTGGGGCTGAACTCCTCATCCATCAGGATGGTCGGCCGCTTGCCGTCCAGGGAAGGGCTGTTCAGTTCGATATAGTCCTCCATGGTCGCGCCCGGGTCAGGCTGTCCGTTCTTCTGTCTGGCACAGGACGGATGCAGGGCCAGATAGACCGACTCCGTATTCTCCTCTTTGGCCGACGTATCAACAGCCAGCATGGGAGAGGCCATGAACATGGCCTGGGAGATCTGGGACCGAATATAGGCGCTGAGCTCCCTGTCGAAATCCCTGCTGTTCCTTTCGCTCAGGCCTGTTTCCAGTGTCAGCTGTTTGGACAGGGCCTGGAGGATGTTGAGATCCACGATATCGGAGGCGTTCTTCACCACATCTGTATGGATGGTATCCTCAATGGCAGTGGTGAAAATGGTGCTGAGCTTGCGGGCCTTGACGCCGGCGTCATGCTCTTTCTGCACCTGGGTCAGTTCTCTTCCGGCGTTTTCAAAGTCTACGCACAGAATATCAAAAATCTCCATGAAGATGGCAGTTTTTGTCTCTTCGGGAATCGCGACTTCCCCTCTCTGGCAGTATTCCGCGTAAATATTCCGGAAGGCTTCTTTGGAGCAGTAAATGCCCTTCTGACCCAGCGGGTTATCCCGGTAACTGTTCTCGATCACGGTGATCCTGTCCGCGTTGTCCTTGATCCTGGTGCCGATCGTTTTGAAGAAGTTCTCATAAATGACGGCAAGGCTGCGGGCCCGGTCGACCAGGATCTGGCATGTGGATAAGATCAGGCTGTTCTGCAGATAGTCTGTGATCAGCTCCTTGTGTTTTTTGGAATCCTGGTTCAGCTGAATGGACAGCCATTTCAGGTTCTTTTTCAGATGTCTGCCGCCCAGACCTTTGTTCATGATGAAATTGTCCAGGGCCTCAGAGGCACCCTGGGTGCCTTCCGTTTTGGGATCAAAATCAAAGGCCGCGTAGTCCAGTGTAAGGGTGCCTTCCAGATCGCTGATCTTGCTTTTCAGTTCGTTGATCAGGCTGTAAAGGAGATATCTGGCCGCGACAGGATGAACGCCGGCCAGCAGATTGTAGATGCAGACCCGGGAATCCTTCTTCATACGCATGGTATCCATGCTGGGCGGGAACATTTCATTGGCAATCCGGAAACGGGCAGATACCGCCAGCCTCCTGGCCAGACGCTCATATTCCTCCAGTCCCGTCTCCACCGCGCTGATGGCGGATCTTGCGTCATCCTGATTATTCATACGGTTGACTTCCAGGTCGCAGGCGGAAGCGGCTGTCACGACCTCATCAGACTGCAGGATATCATCCACCATATCCTCGATCAGGCCCACGTAGCCTTTGGCCCTGGAATAATAGCTGTGATCCTCCGGATTTTCCAGGAAGGCGTCCTTGAACAGGTGTCCCAGTTTGCCGCCCGCGCCCGGCCGTGTCTCTTCCTCGAACAGGATGGGAAATTCCTTTTCCGCTGTAGGGATCTCCACTGTAGCGTCCGAACGCTGCAGGGACTGGGCCTGCTTGACAGCGTCTTCATACTTACGATCGATCAGCAGCCATTCCGTGCCGATCAGGTCCTTGATGCTGCGCAGGGTCACATATTCCTTGACCAGATCTGAAGGATAGATCATCCGGGTCAGGCCGGCACTGGCGTAGCGGTTCATGCCGTTATGAGCCATGGCCCCCAGGACCATGTTGTCTTCCACGGACAGGGCGTTGTCCTGTACCGGCGTAAACATCAGCGTGAATACCATGTGGGCGGCCTGTTGGATCACGGAAGAGATCGAAGCGTTGCCGATACTGCCCTCCGCGCTGCTGCTTTCGATCAGATACAGATAGTCATAGGGAATGCTGGAGCTGTCCCCTTCGATGATCTTTGTGTCATTCTCGATCCGGGTCATATCCGCGCCGAAGAAATCCTCCGAGGTCAGCCTGGGCCGGGACTGCAGGGCCTCTCTGGCCTTTCTGTCCCGTTCACTCTTGGTGATCTTGTCATAATATTCAATTTCCAGAAGGTTGTCCTTATCCGGCTCGCTCTGGGCCAGGTAGAAGGCGTTCAGTTCCTTGAGGCAGGCATAGGCGTTGACCCGGACCGCCTTCGCGTTCAGCGGGGAAGGCTGCTCCCGGGCCGTGATATCCGGACCGATGAACATACCGCGGATGACAATGGTCTCGATCCCGGCCATCTCTTTGACGGCGTGGCGGATAAAATAAGGCAGCTGGATAAAGATGCCGGCGCCGGTGCCGCCGGTAATGGAACCGACGACCATGACCGTCATGTTGCCGGGACTGCCGTTGTCCCGGATCTGCCGGATCCTGTCGATCTCATTGCGGATCACATTAAAACTGCCGTTCTTTTCCGCCGCTATGGCAGCCAGCCTGGAAATGGTACGGACCTGGCCGGCCCCCTGCAGCATGCCCCTGTTGACCAGGAACTTATTGACAGGGAACCACCTTTCATATTCATGGTGGTCCTTGAGGAAATCCTTTACGAGACGGTCGTCACTGATCTGAACGGATTTGACATCGAATTCCTTGAGACGATTCAGGTCACTGACATTTGTGTCCAGACATACGAGGCCTACATATTTCCTGTCCTCCGGCCCCAGCAGCCTGCTGAGTTCACTTGTGATCTGAGAGCCGATTCCTCCGATTCCGACTACAAGGGTCGGTACTCTGTTCATTGCCATAGCGTTTATTCCTTTCTGATATAGTTGATCCTGCCGGTCAAAAGGTCCGTCCGCAGGCTTCTGTCCTTACTCCTCCATGTAAATGGCGATGATTTCCCTGTCTTTGGGTCCGCGCTGGAAATAGATGGGTTTACCGGTCAGATACTGATCCGCGGTATCTTTGGCCTTACCCTTCTCATCACGGGTGGGCGTCAGTCTGGAAACGACCGTATTCAGGCGTTTCATTGCCATTTTTTCACTCACCGCGGCCTGCCCGAATTTCGCGTAGCCGGACTGGATGGATTTTCCGGTCACCCGGACCACCATACCGTCCGCGACCACATCCAGGCCCATGATATTTCTGTGGCAGGCCCTTCTGGGCAGGAAGAGATCCGGCGAGAAGAAATCCAGGGTGTAGGTCCCGCCTTTGTTCTTCTCCTTGATGCCGGAGCCGTCTGTCAGCATCTTGTAATAATCCACATGGACCTTCTGTCCGT
>ONRU01000002.1 GCA_900320325.1 uncultured Lachnospiraceae bacterium | reverse complement strand
CACCCCCAGTACAGAAGTCACTGAAGAAGCAGTGAAGTTCGATGACATCTATTGCGAATGGGCTCCCAATGAAAAGGTAGCCATGGAAGCGGCCTTCGGGGCCTGTCTGGCCGGCCGCCGTTCTTTCTGCGCGCAGAAACATGTAGGCCTCAATGTCGCGGCTGATCCCCTCTATACTATGTCCTATACCGGTGTGAACGCGGGTATGGTCATTTGCGTAGCGGATGATGCCGGCATGCATTCCTCTCAGGATGAGCAGGACAGCCGTCACCACGCCATTGCCGCCAAGGTTCCCATGCTGGAGCCCGCGGATTCCGCCGAAGCACTGGAGTTTACCAAAACCGCTTACCAGATCTCGGAGCAGTTCGACACGCCCGTCCTGCTGAAGATGTGCACCAGGGTGGCGCATTCCCAGTCCCTGGCCCCCATCGGCGAACGGGTCGTTCCGGACCGTCCCTATGAAAAGAATATCGGCAAGTATGTCATGATGCCCGGCAACGCCAAGAGGCGTCATCCCATCGTTGAGGAGCGGACCCGTCTGCTGACTGCCTATGCCGAGACATCCCCCCTGAACCGGGTCGAGATGGGCGGCACAGAGATCGGTATCATTACCGCCTCCACCTCCTATCAGTATGTAAAAGAGGTCTTTGGTGATACTGTCAGCATCCTGAAGCTGGGTATGGCCAATCCCCTTCCCGTGGACCTGATCCGGAATTTCGCGGCCAAAGTGGACAGACTCTACGTCGTGGAAGAACTGGATCCCATCATCGAGAACCATGTCCGCGCCCTGGGCATTCCCGTCACCGGCAAGGAGATCCTGCCCATGGTCGACGAATTCTCCCAGAACCTGATCGCGGAAGCCTTCGGGCAGAAGAAGGAAAGCGCCTATTCCATCGAGGACGCCATTCCGGCCCGTCCTCCCGTCATGTGCGCCGGCTGTCCCCACAGGGGCCTCTTCTATACACTGAAGAAGAACAAGTGCACTGTCCTGGGCGATATCGGCTGTTATACCCTGGGTGCTGTCCCTCCGCTGGGCGCCATTGAAATGACCCTCTGCATGGGCGCTTCCATCGGCGCGCTGCACGGCTTCAACAAGGTCCGCGGCAGCGAAAGCGAAGGAAAGACGGTCGCTGTCATCGGCGATTCCACCTTTATGCACTCCGGTATGACCGGCCTGGCCAACGTGGCCTATAACCAGTCCAACTCGACCATTATCATCGTAGACAACTCCATTACCGGCATGACCGGCCACCAGCAGAACCCTACCACCGGCTATAATATCAAAGGCGATCCGGCAGGTAAGATCGATCTGGAAGCCCTCTGCCGGGCCATGGGCTTTGAAAGGGTCTCCGTGGTAGATCCCTATGACCTGGAGGAATGCGACCGCGTCCTGAAGCAGGAACTGGCCGCTCCCGCTCCTTCCGTCATCATCTCCAGACGTCCCTGCGCCCTGCTTAAATATGTCAGGCACAACCCGCCGCTCCGGGTCAATACGGACAAGTGTGTGGGCTGTAAGTCCTGTATGCGTGTCGGCTGTCCCGCCATCTCCATCAGGAACGGCAAAGCGCACATTGACAACACTCTGTGCGTAGGATGTAATGTCTGCAGCCAGCTGTGTCATTTCGGCGCGCTGGAAGACAGCGGAAAGGAGGCCTGAATATGGAGACAAAGAATATTATGATCGTCGGCGTCGGCGGACAGGGATCCCTCCTGGCCAGCAAGCTGCTGGGCCACCTGCTCCTGTCCCGGGGCTATGACGTAAAAGTATCCGAGGTACACGGCATGTCCCAGCGGGGCGGCAGCGTTGTTACCTATGTCCGTTACGGTGATCAGGTCCATTCCCCCATCATTGACCGGGGCGAAGCGGATTTCATCGTATCCTTTGAGATCCTGGAAGCCGCCAGATGGCTCTCCTATCTCAAAAAGGACGGACAGATCGTGACCAACACCCAGATGATCGATCCCATGCCCGTCATTACCGGCGCGGCAGAGTATCCGCAGGATCTGGAAGCCAAACTCAAGGCCAGCGGCGCCAGAGTAGACGCCCTGGACTGCCTGAAGCTGGCGGAAGAAGCCGGATCCTCCAAGGCCGTCAATATCGTCCTGCTGGGCAGGCTCTCCCATTATTTCGACCTGCCTGAGGATGCATGGATGGCTTCCCTGGAAGCGAATGTACCTCCTAAATTCCTTGCAATGAACAAGAAGGCTTTTGCCCTCGGAAGGGATTACTGATTGTGAAGACACTATTAATTTATATATGAGGGAGGTAACATTAACTATGGAAAAGTATTTCCAGGAATCCATTGAATGCGCGAGCCGTGACGAGATCATCGCCATTCAGAACGAGAAACTCGTAAAACAGGTGCGGCATGTCTGGGACAACGTTCCCTACTACCGCAAAAAGATGGAAGCGAAGGGAGTCACGCCCGATGATATCAAATCCATCGATGATCTGCACAAGCTGCCTTTTCTTTCCAAAAAGGACCTGCGGGAAGCCTATCCCTACGGCCTGGTCGGCGTGCCCCTGAAGGATTGTGTACGGATCCAGTCCACGTCCGGCACGACCGGCAAGCGCGTTGTCGCTTTCTATAACCAGCATGATATTGACCTCTGGGAAGACTGCTGCGCCCGCGCCATTGTAGCGGCCGGCGGCAGCAATGAGGATGTCTGCCAGATCTCCTACGGCTACGGCCTCTTCACCGGCGGCCCCGGACTCAACGGCGGTTCCCACAAGGTCGGCTGCCTGACGGTCCCTACCAGCTCCGGCAATACGGACCGTCAGATCATGTTCATCCAGGACCTGCAGTCTACGATCATCTGCTGTACCCCCAGCTATGCCGCTTTCCTGGGCGAGCGTATGAAGGAGATGGGATACGGACCCGATGATATTCCCCTGAAGGCCGGTATCTTCGGCGCGGAGGCCTGGAGTGAGGAAATGCGCCGGGATATCCAGAATACCATGGGCATCAAGGCCTATGATATCTACGGACTGACAGAGCTGTCCGGTCCCGGTGTGGCTTTTGAGTGCTCCGCCCAGAAGGGCATGCATATCAATGAGGACCACTTCATCGCCGAGATCATCGATCCTGAGACGGAAGAAGTCCTGCCGGAAGGCAGCCAGGGCGAGCTGGTCTTTACCGCCATCGACAAGGAAGCTTTCCCGATGATCCGCTACCGTACCAGAGATATCTGCAGGCTGACCCGTGAGAAATGCTCCTGCGGCCGTACTCATGTACGTATGGCCAAGCCTATGGGCCGCTCCGATGACATGCTGATCATCCGCGGCGTCAACGTATTCCCCAGCCAGATCGAGACCGTACTGCTCAATCATGGCTATGCCGCCAACTACCAGATCATCGTTGACCGTAAGAACAACTCCGATACCCTGGATGTCCAGGTCGAGATGACCCCTGAAATGTTCACTGATAACGTCGGTGAGATCGCCGAGAACCAGAAGCAGCTCGTTGACGGCCTGAAGTCCATGCTGGGCATCAAGGCCAAGGTCACACTGGTCGCGCCCAAGTCCATCGCCCGCAGCGAAGGCAAGGCCGTCCGTGTCATCGACAAGAGAAAGATCTGAGACGGGAGGAATAATATGAGCATTAAGCAGATTTCCGTATTTCTTGAGAACAAGCCCGGTACCCTGAAGAAAATGACCGGCGTCCTGGCTGCTAAAAAGGTCGATATGCGCGCCCTGTCCCTGGCGGAGACCAAGGACTTCGGGATTGCCCGTATCATCGTGGATGACGTCTTTGAAGCAGTCAATATCCTGAAGGACGCGGACTTTGTTGCCAAACTCACCTCTGTCCTGGCTGTAAAGATCCCCGATGTCCCCGGCGGACTGGACCAGCTGCTCTCCATCTTCTCCGAAGCGGAGGTCAACATTGAGTATATGTACGCCTTCCTGGGCGGCAGCGATGTCAAGAGCGCTTATATGATCTTCCGTGTCGCCGATACCAAGGGCGCGGAAGCCCGCCTGACCAAGAAGGGCCTGCGTGTCCTGACCCAGGAGGATATCACCAATATCTGATCTGAAAGCAAGATCTTCTGACAAACAGAAGCCCCCGGATCCGCGGTTGAACCGCGTGATCCGGGGGCCTTTTCATGGACATGGCCGCAAAGGAAAGCCGCGTGTGATCTGCGGACCACACGCGGCTTTCCATATGCTCTCGTCTCTCCAAAGGATACGGTCATGATAGATTGTTTCTGCTTTGGATGTTTACTGTTCGTCATCACCCAGCATATGGCTTCTGGTAACGATGACCTTCTGGTCATAGCAGGCGAAGGCGTCGTCTACGACCTTCTTATTGGGCTTGGGCGTGAACAGAGACACAGCAGGCACAATGACCAGGCCGGCGATCATGCAGAAGGCGCCCGCATTGATCGGGGACTGCAGCAGGACCGGGAAGCTGGGCCTTACAAGCATGTTGGCCAGCATGACTACGGTCGAGAACAGGAAGCTGCACCAGCAGCTGATCTTGGTCGCGCCCTTCCAGTAGAGACCATAGAGGAAAGGAGCCAGGAAAGCGCCTGCCAGAGCGCCCCATGAAACACCCATCAGCTGAGCGATAAAGGTGACATTGGACTTGTACTGGATAATGGCGATGACTACGGACAGCGCTACGAATACAACGATCAGGCAGCGCATAATGAATACCTGTTTCTTTTCATCCATTTCCTTTACGATGTAGCCCTTGAGCAGGTCCAGTGTCAGCGTAGAGCTGGAAGTCAGGACCAGTGAGGACAGCGTGGACATGGAGGCGGAAAGGACCAGAATGACCACAATGGCGATCAGGATATCCGGCAGGCCGGACAGCATGGTCGGAATGACAGAGTCAAAGCCGTTGGCCGCGATATCGATCTTATCGGAAAACAGTCTGCCGAAGCCGCCCAGGAAATAGCAGCCGCCCGCTACCACCAGTGAAAAGAAGGTGGAGATCACGGTACCAGTGGAGATGGATTTCTCACTCTTGATGGCATAGAACTTCTGGACCATCTGAGGCAGGCCCCAGGTACCCAGAGAAGTCAGGAGCACGACGCCCAGAAGGTTGAGGGGGTCGGGTCCCAGGAAAGAAGCAAACACACCGGGTGTGGTGGATACGGTCTCATCCGAGACCCTTGCCAGCCCGTCCAGGGCTGCCAGCAGACCGCCCTGGCTCTTCAGGACCGCCAGAATGACTGCAGTGATACCGAATAACATAACAATACCCTGCACGAAATCATTGATCGCGGTGGCCATGTAGCCGCCGGCAACGACATAAATACCGGTCAGGACTGCCATTACAACGACGCAGACAGTATAGTCAACACTGAACGCCATACCGAATAATCTGGAAAGGCCGTTATACAGGGAGGCTGTATAAGGGATCAGGAAAATAAAGGTAATGACAGAGGCAGCGATCTTCAGGGATGAACTGCCGAATCTGGCCTCAAAGAACTGGGGCATGGTGGCGGAATCCAGATGCTGAGTCATGATACGGGTTCTTCTGCCCAGAATGACCCAGGCCAGGAGAGATCCCAGAATGGTATTGCCGATTCCTGCCCAGGTGGCCGCGATGCCGTATTTCCATCCGAACTGTCCCGCGTAGCCTACGAATACAACGGCGGAGAAATAGGATGTACCATACGCGAAAGCTGTCAGCCAGGGGCCGACGGAACGTCCGCCCAGGACAAAGCCGTTTACATCTGTGGAATTCTTCCTGCAATAGAATCCGATCCCGATCATGACTGCGAAAAAGATGATCAGCATCAATACCTTGATTACCATAATAATATCCTCCCTGTAGCTAAAGTTTAGCGCGTTTATGCTTAAACGCTTTACAGTGTTAAATTATAAGGGATGTCGATTCTGATTTCAAGCACAAATTTTCATTTTATGAAAAAAAATTATGTTCTTTTTCTATCTTCTTTTTGTTCATATCCGCCGCCGGCTCCGGTCCGGACAGCTGTAAATGTACAACGCCTGTCCTGTCCGCGGATCAGACCATAAAAATGTCCCATTTGTTCCCGCAGCTCACATAAAAAACAGGTTCCCGCATTGCAGTCAGCACTTTAAAGTATTAAAATATAGATGCGTACAGAGAACCGTGCCGGTCCGGGACGGATCTGTAACGTGGGGTAATATCAACGGTACCGGCAATGAACAGGGGATGCCGGCCGGTCCTTTCGGAAGGGGTGACTATGAAAAGAAATATCAACAGGGGAACCGTCGAAAAGCTTTTTAAGGCTGTGCTCAGCCTTGAAAACATGGAGGAATGCTATCTGTTCTTTGAAGATATCTGTACCATCAATGAATTAAATTCCCTGGCCCAGCGTTTTGACGTCGGAACACGGCTGCTGGATGGCCAGACTTATCAGACGATCTCGGAAGCCACCTCCGCTTCCACTGCCACGATCAGCCGCGTAGGGCGCCTGCTGGGAGACGGCCGGGAAGGCATCGAGATGGCCGCGGCCCGCATTAAGGAGCAGGAAAAGAAAGAAGCCGCTCATGACGACGCCTGATCTTTCTCCCCTGCAGAAAAACTGAAAATACGTATACGAAAAAAGGTGAGGCTCCGCAAAGAGCCTCACCTTTCTTTATCATCTGCTGTATGCCGGCAGGATGGCCGCGGTCAGTGACTGCGGTAATAGTTGATCAGGCAGCCGTCCGCGATGATCTGCCTCTCATCCTCTGTCAGGTCTCCGGTGGAAACCGCAAATTTCCGTACACTGCCGTCGGCCTTGATGACATAGGCATCAAAGTCGTTGACACCGTTCAGAATATAGCCGCGGATGCCGGGAACAAATACATAGTCTCCCAGGGCCAGCACTTCCGGCGTCTCTGTCAGAAGCGGCGCCATGCCCCAGTTGATACAGTTGGACCGGTACCTCTTGGTAGCGTATTCCCTGGCAATATTGGCGGCCGCCCCCAGCACTCTCTGGCAGCTGGCAGCCTGTTCACGGGCTGAACCGTCACCGGGCTTATTGGCGTAAATGGTGGATCCGATGACCGTAGCCGCCGGATCATTGGCAACGCCGGCCCGGTCCAGGGCGGCATATACAGCGGCGACTTCCGCGCCGGGATCCGTGCCCGCTTCACGGGCCTCTTCCAGCTTATGGATCTCTTTGGCCCTGCCGACATAATCGGGATCCTTACGGGACAGGGTAAATTCCGCCAGCCGCAGAGGGTTGGACCGGAAGGAGGAGGTCTCACCGGAAGGGATCAGTTCATCGGTCGTTGTCACAGGGTCCGTGATATAGGAGGCCACCTTCAGGAGCAGGTCCTCGCTCAGGGCGGGCTGCTCCGGCCAGTCCTTGATATTGGGGCCCATCTTCAGCTCATATTCCGGCTCGGCCTTGCCCCAGCCGTTATATATACGCTTCTCATACACGCCGCTGTCAAAATGATAATCGGGGGTAGTATAATCCACATCCAGATCCGTAGCGGGGGTCAGCCTGCCTCCATTGACAGCTGTCGCCGCGATCGACCGGGCATCCATAAGGGCGACGGCCGCCATCTGGCCTTCACCGGGCTTGGAGCCTTCCCGGTTGGGGAAGTTTCGGGTGGTATGACGAATGGAGAACTCACCATTTGCAGGGGTATCGCCCGCGCCGAAACAGGGACCGCAGAAGCATTCCCGGATAATGGCGCCGGAACCGGCGATATCATAGAGGGCACCGTTCTTCATCAGTTCCCTGTAGGCAGGCATGGAACCCGGATAGACCGACATGGTAAAGGTGCCGCTGCCGCAGCTGTGACCGCGCAGGATATCCGCGACTGCCACGATATTATCAAAGGTTCCGCCCGAGCAGCCGGCAACGATACCCTGGTCTACATAGATCTGTCCGCCGCGGACTTTGGAATCCAGATCCATGGCAGCTCCCTTGATCTGGCGGTTGGCCATTTCCTGATACTCGTGCATGATATCCGCGGGATTTTCCAGCAGTTCCCGGATGGGCATGGCATAGCTGGGATGCATGGGCAGAGCGATCGTAGGCTCGATTGCGCTGAGATCCACGTATACGCAGCCGTCATAATAGGCGACCGGGGCGGGCTCCAGCTTCCGATAAGCCTCCGGACGTCCGTGGACCGAGAAATAAGCTTCTGTCTTTTCATCCGTCACCCAGACAGAGGACCAGCAGGTGGTCTCTGTCGTCATGACATCGATCCCGTTCCTGTACTCAATGGGCAGGCCGGCAACGCCGGGGCCCACAAATTCCATGACTTTATTTTTGACATAACCATTGGCATAGGTAGCGCCGACCAGAGACAGCGCCACATCATGAGGGCCTACACCGGGGCGGGGGCTGCCGGTCAGATAAATGGCTACCACACCGGGACGGGTCATGTCATAGGTGCGTCCCACCAGCTGTTTGGCCAGCTCTCCGCCGCCTTCTCCTACCGCCAGGGTACCCAGAGCCCCGTAGCGGGTATGGGAATCGGAACCCAGGATCATGCGGCCGCAGCCTGCCATCAGTTCCCGGTTGACGGAATGGATGACGGCCATATTGGTGGGTACATAAATGCCGCCGTATTTATGGGCTGCCGAAAGAGCGAATTTGTGGTCATCCTCATTGATGGTGCCGCCGACGGCGCACAGGGAGTTGTGGCAGTTGGTCAGGACATAGGGCATGGGAAATTCCTTCATGCCGGAGGACCGGGCGGTCTGGATAATGCCCACATAAGTGATATCATGGCTGGTCAGAGAATCATAACGCATCCGCAGATGGTCCATATCCTCTGTTGTATTATGCGATTTCAGGATCCCGTATGCGATCGTCCCTTCAGACGCCTGCTCCCTGGTGACCGGCCTGCCGGCCGCGGCTGCCGCTTCCGCCGCGTCTGTCATAAGCTCTGTTCCGTTCACCAGATATACGCCGCCTTCATAAAGCTTGATCATATCTTCTGTTCCGCCTTTCTTTGTTTCATTTATTCACCTGCGCGCTGTCTTCGCGCGTCCATTCCTGCGTTCCGGCAAGGCTGCCGGTCAGACATTGGATTGTATACAGGTATTCACCCAACTATTATACACAAAAAAACCGGGATTGCATACTCTTAATATCACCTGCGGAGCGCCGTACCGGACCTTCCGGTCCACATGGACAAAAACTGTCCGGATCTCCCGGGCAGGAGATCCGGACAGGCTGTATCCGCGCTGTATTTGCTTCAGGTCACATTATATCCCAGGGGGTCCAGGCCGCCCCGTTCAGGCAGGACCATGGGGCAGGTATTGAACAGGACCCGGACCGCCCCTTCATATTCTACCGGAGACCTGGCCTTGTAAATGCTTTTGACCTGCCTGCCGCCGTCCGGAAAGAGGATGGCCATATGGGTCCAGAGCTCCTTCATCCGGTTCACCAGGGGCCCGCCGCCCGGCATGACCTGCTGATAAGCCGCGTAGAGGCTGTCATGGAAGCGGCGCAGTTCCGCTTTGGTCAGAATCTGTCCCCCTTTCAGCTGCCGGGCCAGGGCCGGATTGCGCAGCATGCCCCGTCCCGTCATCACAGACCGGACCGACGGGAAACGGCGGCGGATCTCCGCCATATCCTCCTCGTTGTAAATATTCCCATTATAGCAGACGGGAGCTCTCCCGCCGCGGTCCTCATAGACCTGCAGAAGCTCTCCGAACCTGTCCAGATCCGGCAGGCCCTTGTAATATTGCTCCCGGGTCCTTGGATGGACGATCAGTTCCGCCAGGGGATAACGGGCATAGATCTCAAACAGTCTGTCCGCCTGCTTTGTATCCTCCAGGCCGATCCGGGTCTTCAGGGAGATTCCGGGCCCGTTGTCCCGGCAGCCATCAAAAACCGCCTCCAGAAAGCAGTCCAGGAGACCTGGATCCTGCAGCATGCCGGCTCCCTTATGCTTGCGGACCACTGTCCCGACCGGACATCCCAGATTCAGGTTGACTTCCCTGTAGCCCAGATCCGCCATGAAACGGGCAGCCCAGATAAAATCCCCGCTTTGGCTGGCCAGGATCTGGGGGACCAGGACCTGATTCCGGTTATGGGCAGGGTCCATATCCTCCAGTTCCCTGTGCTTGAAACTGCGGGTATGTGTCGCGGCCGCGAAGGGAGAAAAGTATTTGTCATAGCCCCCGAATTGTTCTGCCAGGGTCTCTCTGTAAATAAAGCCCGTAATCCCTTCCATGGGAGCCGCGTATATCTGCATCACGGCGCTCATGTTCTGCGTTTTTTGGGGTGGTTCTTGTTCCAGATCACATACAGGCCCCGGAAGAGCAGATCAGGATCGATGGTGATCTCGTGGCGGCATCCCGGGCAGATCAGGCCGGCCAGGCCGCCTGTGGCCACGACGCTGGTCTCCACTCCCAGTTCTTTCTTAAAACGGTCCACAACGCCATCCAGCTGGCCGCAGGCTCCGTAGATAATGCCGGTCTTAATGGCGTCGATGGTATTGGTCGCGATCACCTTCTGGGGGGTGACCAGATCGATACTGGGAAGGAGGGACGTTCCCTGGGTCAGGGCGTTCAGGGAGATGGCGACACCGGGCATGATACAGCCTCCGATATACCGTCCCTTCTCATTTACTACGGTAATGGTCGTAGCCGTGCCCATGTCTATGATGATACAGGGCAGTTTGTAGAAATTCTTGGCAGCCACCGCGGTGGCGACCAGATCGGCGCCGATCGTGCCGGGGTCGTCCAGGCCGATATCCAGGCCCGTACGGATGCCGGCCCCAACGACCAGGGCGTCCATGCCCGCCAGGATTTTAACAGCCTTCTTCAGGACCGTTGTGACCGGAGGGACAACGGAAGAGATAATGGCGCCCTCACATTTGGACAGATCCACCCCGCCCAGTTCCAGGATGATCTTGATATCCGCCGCGTATTCATACTCTGTTTTGGTCAGATTGGTCTCCATCCGCATGGTGGGACCGATACTGCCGTCCTGGTGGATGATTCCCAGTACGATGTGGGAATTTCCCGTATCTATTGCAAGGATCATATTCTACTCCTTTCCTGATTAGCAAAAAGCACTGCCCGCCGCCTGCGCCTGCCGCTTTGAAGCGGGCGTCTTCCGCGGATCTACAGATAAAAGCAGCGGACCAGGTGTTCCTCCTCGCCCCTGTAGGCTTTATTGCGCAGTTCCGGTACTTTTTTGCACTTATCCGTGGCATGGGGACAGCGGTGGTAAAAAGCGCAGGATCCCTCCACAGGAGGGCGGAAACGTTCCAGCAGGGCCCTGTCCCCGTCATCCTCCGACGCGTAATCGGGAATGGCGCTGAGCAGAAGCCTTGTATAAGGATGCATAGGGTCATTATAGACCGCGTCCGCGGTCCCCATCTCCACGATGCTGCCCTTATACATGACAGCGATCCGGTCACACAGATAATAGACCACGTTCAGATTATGGGATATAAAGAGCATGGAAAAATCCCGTTCTACATCAATGGTCCGGAACAGGTTGAGGATCTGGGAACCCACGGATACATCCAGGGCGGAGATTGCCTCATCCGCGATGATCAGCTCGGGTTCCAGCATCAGAGCCGCCCCGATGCAGACCCTCTGCCGCTGTCCGCCGGACAGTTCCCGGGGATAACGGTCCGCGTAGGAGGCGTCCAGACCGACTGTTTCCAGCATGGCGCGGACTGCCGCTTCCTGCTCCTCCGGGGTCCCGATTCCATGGGCCATCAGGGGCTCCTTCATGGTATCCCCTATGGTCCTGCGGGGGTTCATGGCGCTCAGGGGGTCCTGGAAGACCGCCTGGATGTGCCTGGTGAACTCTTTCCTGCTGACCTTGCCATATTCCAGACCGGCCACGGTGATCTTCCCCTCATAGGGAATCAGGCCCAGGATGGCGTTCCCCAGGGTGGATTTGCCGCAGCCGCTCTCTCCCACCAGGCCAAAGAACTCGTCCCTGCCGATGGTCAGGCTGACGTCCTGCAGAACCTGGCTGCGCTTCCGGCTCCGGAGGATTCCCAGGCCGTTGTCCGAATAATAATTGCTGACATGCTCTACCCGCAGAATATCCTCTCCGGCAGGCTTTGTGTTATCCATGCGATTTCCTCCCGCACTGAATGGCAGTCCCTTGTCCGGCTGCCGGATCAGTCAAACATATGACAGTAAACAATGTGGTCTTTGGACAGCTCCCGGCATTCCGGGAAGGTCTGCCTGCAGGCCTCCATGGTGTGGCCGCAGCGGGGCGCAAAGGGACAGGGTTCCCTGGGATCCATGGTGGAAGGGACTCTGCCGGGAATGCAGATCAGGTCCTTTCCCTTCTGGTCTCTTGTGGGAATGGACCGGATCAGCCCCTTGGTATACTGGTGGGCCGGATGATTCAGGATATCCCTTGTTTTTCCCCGTTCCACGATCTTGCCCGCGTACATGATCAGGACTCTGTCGCAGACCCGGTTGATGACGCCCAGATCATGGGAGATAAAGAGGATGGTGGTCCCGAATTCCTCATTGACCCGTTTGAGGAGGCTGAGCACATGGGCCTGGGTGGTCACATCCAGGGCAGTGGTCGGTTCGTCTGCCACCAGGATCCGGGGCCTGCAGATAGAGGCCATGGCGATCATGACACGCTGGCGCATGCCGCCTGACAGCTGGTGGGGATAGCTTTTCATGATCTGGCCGGGATTCTGAATGCCCACTTCCGTCAGCAGCTCCAGGACCATACGGTCGATCTCCTTCTCAGACAGGTCCTTTCTGTGCAGACGCAGGGGCTCTCCCACCTGCCTGCCTATTTTGATCAGGGGGTTCAGGCTGGTCATGGGTTCCTGATAAATGATGGACAGATCATTGCCATTGATCTGTCTCCTTCTTTCCGGGGTCACCCGGACCAGATCATCCTGTCCGAACAGGATCTGCCCGTCCATGACAAAAACATCATCCTTCATCAGGCCCATCAGGGTCATGACCGTGAGGGATTTACCGCAGCCGGATTCTCCCACGATGCCCAGGATCTCACCCTTTCTGACCTCAAAGGAAATATCGTCGACCGCTTTGTTGACGGAACCGTCCCTTTCCGTAACGCCCAGTGTCAGATGTTTAACATTCAGCAGCGTTTCTTTCATATATGTATACCTCAGGCAAGATATCTCTTGCGGATTCCTTCACCGATCGAATTGAGTCCCATAATAGTCATAACGATCATGATACCGGGCGCTATGGCCGCCCAGGGGGCATTGTAAATGATCGCCTGGGATTCCTGCAGCATCCTGCCCCAGCTGGGCGTAGGGGGCTGGATGCCCAGACCCAGATAGCTCATGGCCGCTTCCGCCAGAATGGCATTGGACAGGCCGATCACGATCGTGGACAGAAGCAGGGGAAAGGTATTGGGGAAAATATGGACCAGCAGGATCCGCAGGTCCGATACGCCGAACACCCGCAGATTACGGACGAACTCCGCGTTCTTGAACTGCAGAGTGGCGGTCCTGACGATCCTGGTAAAACTGGGGACAAATGTCACGCACAGGGCGATGACAATGGTGTATTTGCCGTAGGACAGGATGGTCACAACGATCAGGGCGATCAGAATATCCGGGAAAGAGCTGATCGCGTCGATCAGGCGCATGATGATCTCGTCTACGGGGCCGCCCAGATATCCGCTGATCAGGCCCAGGGCCGAAGCAATGACCGTACAGCTGCCCACGGTCGACAGGGCCACCAGCAGGGTAAAACGGCTGCCGGTGATGGCCCGGGAGAATATATCCCTGCCGTAATTGTCCGTGCCGAACAGGTGCTGCAGAGATGGGGCCAGCTGCCTGGCCGTCTTGTCCATGGCATTGATGTCGTAGGGGGTATAAAAGATGCTCAGGATGGCCAGGAACAGAATGATCCCTGTCAGCGTGAAGCCGATCCTGAACTCGATGGTTCCTTTTTTCACGGGACTTCCTCCTTCCTCAGCTGCGGTCAGCCAGCCGAATCCTGGGATCAATGATCTGGATCACGATATCTACCAGGAAATTGATGACAACAATGATGACCGCGATATAGACGACCAGGGTCTGGGTCAGCGGAAAATCCCTGGATGTCACGGAAGAGATCAGGAGCTTTCCGATGCCCGGTATGCCGTATACCTGTTCAATGATGATGCTGCCGGAAAGAACAGAGGCGATGATCATGCCGATCAGGGGCACCACCGCCACAATGGCGTTCTTGAAAACATGGACATAGAGAATGGCCGTCTCTCCCACGCCCTTGCCCCTGGCGGTCCGGACATAATCCTCCCGGAGCTGTTCCAGCATGGCGGTCCGCACGTATTTGACCAGGACCGCCGTCTGCGGTATGGCGACCGACAGGGCCGGCCAGAACATAAAGCGCAGACAGCCTGCCCAGTCCCGGTCAAAGGTGATATAGCGCCCCGGCGTGAACCAGTGCAGGGTCAGCCCGAAGATCCAGATAAAGATAATACTCAGGAAAAAGTTCGGGAAGGAAATTCCCAGAATGTTAATGAAATTCAGGACATGCTCGCCCGGGGTATTGCGTACCCTGGCCGAAAAGATGCCCAGAGGTATCCCGATCAGCAGGATCAGGACCAGGGCCATGACGCCCAGCAGGGTCGTCACGGGAATCCTGTCATGCATCAGGGCCGCCACAGGCATGCGGTATTTGATCGAAGTACCGAAATCTCCCCGCAGGAATCCCGCGATCCAGTTCCTGTACTGGACAGTCAGCGGCAGATTGGTCCCCAGCTTCTCCCGCAGGGCCTCTACCGCTTCCTCACTGGCCGAAGTGCCCAGGATCAGTCTGGCCGGATCTCCCGGAATCACATGAAAGGCCACAAATGTCATAAGAGAAATCAAAAATACAGTCAGTATCAGGATCAGGAATTTTCTGATGAAATATTTCACGGTCATCCTCCGTACGCTGGTACCGGGCAGGCGGACCTGCCGCGGCGTAATTCTTCTGAAACAGAAACCAGCCCGGCCTCAGCATGGCTGAGACCGGGCCCGAAAACGGTCCCGCAGTCTTATTGGACTTTGGAAACGGACGCGAAGTCGATCGCGTAAAGCGGCGAGTCGGCACATCCTTCAAAAGCAGGCGCCCAGACTCTGACAGTGGAAATATCTTCGATGAAAACGCTGCAGCACTCATCGCTGAGGATCTGCTGGGCTTCCATGAAAAGCCCTGTCTGCGCGTCTTCATCGGTCGACGTGATGGCTTCCTTATACTTGGCGTCAAAGGCATCTGACTTGTAATTGATAAAGTTGTTGCCGGCGTCGGACTGATATCTGCTCATGTAAGCGGCAGGATAGGCTGTCGCCGCGTCCAGGGAAATGATCGTTGCCTCATAGTCTCTGTTCGTATAGACGCTGTCCAGCCAGGTGGCCCAGTCTACCTGTTCAATGTTCATGGTGATCCCGGCCTTGGCCAGCTGATTGACCATGACCTGGGCGGAATCCACATGGACCGGATATACACTGGGAACCTTGACCGTAAAGCTGAAGCCGTCCTTATAGCCTGCCTCTTCCAGAAGCGTTTTGGCTTTGGCCGTATCCACCGCGTAATCATCGGCAGTCTCTGTATTGCAGTATTTGGCGAGACCGGGAATCACAGGCGTTCCGACGATCACGGCATGGCCGTAGTTGACCAGTTCATTGATCTCATCGGCGTCGACCGCGTAGGCCACCGCCTGTCTGACTCTGACATCGTCAAAAGGTTTGACCGCGTTGTTGAGAGCCAGCACCTGTACCGCGTTGGAATTGCTGTAGTAAGGATTGTAGGTACCTTCTTCCAGCTGGGATACAATGCCCCCGTAGGCGCTGAAACCATCGATGCTGCCGGCCTGGAAAGCGGTCAGAAGCTCTGTCTGGTCTGCCAGGAAACGGACCTCGACCTCATCCAGATGGGCAGGTTCTCCCCAGTAATCATTGTTTTTCACCAGGGTCACATGGTCCTGTACTTCATAGTCAGAGAAGGCATAGGGGCCTGTGCCGACAGGCTGCAGGGCCAGTTCTCCGTTATCATCGGATCCGGCCGGAACGATGGCCTGGACCATGTAGGCCAGGAAGCCGATATCCGGCGTATTGAGGTTGATGGTGATCTTATTGCCGTCAACGCTGTAATCCTTGATATTATCAAAGCCGTTGATCTTGCTTTTGATTGCAAGATCGATGGAGTAGGTGACATCTTCCATGGTCACTTCCTGACCGTTATGGAATTTCACGCCGTCACGGAGGGTAAAGGTATAAGCGGAATCGCTGTCCCGGGTAACTTCGCTGGCCACAGCGGGCAGGAACTCCGAACCGTCCTCATTGACCTTGACCAGGCCTTCATAAATGTTGTAGTAAATGCTCTTGGCGTCCGCGGTCGTGGATGTGAACGGATCAAAATTGTTGATTTCGGTCGACAGACCGTAAATAAAGGTCCCTCCTTCTCCGGTGCCCGCGGCCGCTTCGCCGCTTCCCGCGGACTTCCCGCCGCATGCCGTCAGTGAGGCTGTCATAAGGACAGCGAGTACAGCTGCTGCAAATCTCTTTTTCATTTTTCCACCTTTCTTTTGTGGGTTTCCGGCTGCCCGCGCCCGCCGCGGCGGATTGACACAAAAAAATCCGCGTGGCTGGGCAGACACCAGCCAGCGGACATAGGTTTCCTATCTCCTGATTCATGTTACTGATGACCTGCTGCCGTTTCGGAACCGTTCCGAATATAGCGCAAGACAATTATGACATCTCACCCCCGTAAATGCAAGTGTCAGGTCTGATACCATACCTGCAGGTTGTCCAGACAGACCGCGCACAGACAGCCGCCGTATACACAGCCGCAGTCGACCGCCAGATGCCCCTGCTCCCGATAGACCAGGGACTGACCGTCGGACCTTATGGTAAAGGTCGGTGTGTGGCCGGTCACCAGGATCCGGTCCGGCTCCGTAAAATAACGTCTGCCGTAATCAGCCCTGTGCAGGATCAGATCATTCATGGAATAGGAAGACATGGGGCGGTCCGGGGCGAAGCCATGGATCCCCGCGTGGACCATAACATAATGCCGGCCGCCGGCCTCTGTCTCCGCCCAGGGCAGAAAGCTCCCCATAAAGTCCAGGAGCCGCTCCCGCTCCGCGCCGGGCAGGGCCATGAACTGCTCCGCAGTGATCCGCCCCCCGTCCCGCATCCAGAAAATGTAGGGCAGGCGGTCCCTCCGGGGCAGAAGACTGCGGAAATTCATTTCATTGACGCCCTCGGGGAGGCCGCGCAGGACTTTGAGAGCAGCCGCGTCATGGTTGCCCATCAGGACAGCCACATTGTCCCTGGCTGCCAGATCCCGCAGGACCCGGACCGGCTCCGGTCCTTTATCCACACAGTCCCCCAGAATGTAAAGGGTATCCGATGTCCGGATCCCGATTCTCTCCGTCAGTGCCCGGAACTGGTCATAGCAGCCATGAATATCAGAAATCACATATTTCACTCTGCTTCCTCCTCCGCGGACGCTTTCTCCCGGAGACAGGGAATCTCTTCACAGAGCTGTTTCATGATCGAATCACTGTCAATCCCCAGAACGCTGCGCAGAAGGGTCACATTGCCATGTTCGACATAGGCGTCCGGAAGCGTGACGCAGATCACGCGCAGATCCGGATATCTGCTCTCCACATAGGCCAGGACCTGTTCCCCGTATCCGCCCCGCAGAACATTTTCCTCCAGGGTGACCAGATACCGGTGGCCGGCCGCGATCCGGTCGATCATCTCAAAGTCCACCGGCTTGATAAAGCGGCCGTTGATCAGGCTGCAGCGGCAGCCGATCCTGTGCAGCTTCTCCCGGATGTGTTCCGCTGTGGAGACCATACTGCCTACGGCCAGGAGAGCGATGGTATCCTCTTCGTAGAGCATCTCACTTTTGCCATAGGCAACAGGGGTCTGGAAGCTTTCCAGTCCCGTATAGGCATTCCCTCTGGGATAGCGGATCGCCACGGGCCTGTTCAGCTCGAACGCGAAGCGCAGCATGGCCCTGAGCTCCGGCGCGTTCTTGGGCGCCATCACCGTCATATTGGGAATGGCGGACATATAAGTCAGGTCCAGAATGCCCTGATGGGTCTCGCCGTCGCTGCCGACCAGGCCGGCCCTGTCAATACAGAAGACGACCGGCAGTTCCTGCAGGCAGACGTCCATCATGATCTGGTCAAAGGCCCGCTGCAGGAAGGAGGAGTAGACCGCCACCACCGGCTTCAGTCCCGCTGCCGCCATACCGGCAGCCGAAGTGACCGCGTGCTGCTCGGCGATGCCCACATCAAAAAAGCGGTCGGGAAATTCCTCGGAAAAACGCTTCAGGCCTGTCCCGTCCGGCATGGCGGCCGTTACGGCAACGATCTTCTCGTCCTCCGCGGCCAGCCGGCAGAGCTCCTCGGAAAAAGTACCTGTATAAGTGACTGTTTTCTTCTGGTCCAGAGGCTGTCCGGTCATGATATCAAAGGGATTGACCCCGTGGAAAGCTTCCGGATGTCTTTCCGCCGGGTCATAGCCCTTGCCTTTTTTGGTCAGCACATGGATCAGAACGGTATGATCGATCTTTTCCGCCTCTTTCAGGATCCGGACCATCTGACGGATATCATGGCCGTCCACCGGACCCAGATAGGTAATCCCCATGTTCTCGAAAAGCATGCCCGGGATGACCAGCTGCTTGATACTGTTCTTGGTCTTGATAATGCCGTCGACCATGGAATTACCCACGACCGGGATCCGTTCCAGCCGCTCCTGCACGCTCTTTTTCAGCTGATGATAGCCCGCGTCCGCCCTGAGCTCGGTCAGGTAGGTATGCATGCCGCCTACGTTGCGGGAAATGGACATGTTGTTGTCATTGAGAATGATAATAAAATTGGTCTTCCGCTGGCCCGCGTTATTCAGGGCTTCATAGGCCATGCCGCCTGTCAGGGCCCCGTCGCCGATCACGGAAATGACCTTATAGTCCTGGCCCAGCAGGTCCCTTGCCTGGGCAATGCCCAGTGCCGCCGAAATGGAGGTGGAGCTGTGGCCTGTGTCAAAAGCGTCATATTCACTTTCCCTGCGCTTGGGGAATCCGCTCATGCCGCCGTACTGACGCAGCTCATCAAAACCGCTCTTGCGGCCGCTGAGCAGCTTGTGGGTATAGGACTGGTGTCCGACATCCCAGACCACCTTGTCTTCGGGGAAATTGAATACCCTGTACATGGCTATGGTCAGTTCGACCACGCCCAGATTGGAGGCCAGATGGCCGCCGGTCCGGCTGGTCGTCTCGATCAGGAACCGCCGGATCTCCTCCGCCAGGATCTCCGTCTGCTTATAGGTCAGCCTGCGGACATCTTCCGGTCCTTTTATTCTATCCAGAATCATATTCGTATCCTCTGTATGGAACCGGGCGGCACGCTGTTTTCCGCGCGCCCCGCTCCTCTGCTCATCTTGCGGCTATAAAGTCATAGGTCTCCTGCTCCGTCCGCAGGATCTGGTCCAGATCCGGATGGGCGATGACCTTGTGGGCATCCATGGCTTCCTCAATAATCCGTGCGATATCCAGATAGCCGATCTGCTTTTTCAGGAACATGGCAACCGCCCGTTCATTGGCCGCGTTGAAGACAGTAGGCATAGACCCGCCGGTCCTGCCGGCGCGCAGGGCCAGGGCCAGGCCCGGGAAATTGACCGGGTCGGGATCCTCAAAGGTGATCCTGGCCAGTTTTCCGAAATCAAGCCTGTCGCCGGGCAGATATCTGCGTTCCGGATAATACAGGGCATACTGGATGGGCAGCTTCATATCGGGCGTACCCAGCTGGGCGATGACCGCGCCGTCATCGAACTGGACGGCCGAATGGATGACACTCTGGGGCTGGACCAGTACCTGGATCCGGTCGATGTCCACGCCGAAGAGCCATTTGGCCTCCATGACCTCCAGGCCTTTGTTGACCATGGTGGAACTGTCAATGGTGATCTTATGCCCCATGGACCAGTTGGGGTGCTTCAGGGCGTCCTCCAGCTGTACCTTTTTCATCTGTTCCAGAGTCCAGCCCCGGAAAGGGCCGCCGGAAGCAGTCAGCAGGATTTTATCGATATGGTTGCCCCGCTCTCCCTGCAGGCACTGGAAGATCGCGGAGTGCTCGCTGTCAACGGGCAGGATCTTTACGCCCTTTTCCTTTGCCAGGGGAATGATCAGATGGCCTGCCGTGACCAGGGTCTCCTTGTTGGCCAGGGCGATATCCTTGCCCGCTTCTATGGCCGCAATGGTGGGCCTGATACCGATCATGCCGACTACCGCTGTGACGACAGTCTCTGCTGCCGGGATGGAGGCAGCCTCCATCAGGCCTTCCATGCCCCAGGATACCTTTACGTCCAGGTCCGCGACCCGGAGCTTTAATTCTTCTGCCTTTTTTTCCTCCCACAGGACCGCCAGTTCCGGCCTGAATTCCCGGATCTGCTGCTCGATCAGGTCCACATTGGAACCTGCCGCAAGGGCGGCCACATGGATATCCTTATTATTTCTTACGACCTGCAGTGTCTGGGTCCCGATCGATCCTGTGGAACCCAATACAGAAATCTGTCTCATTTTTCATGCCTCCGGTCTTTTGTTTTCTTAAATATACGGTATTTCTATTCTATCACAGTTCCTGCCCTCTAAAAATGAAAGGTCTCTAAAATGAGACTGTCCGGCCTGTCCGGACTTACAGGGCCGGCTTACCGGGACCCTCCCTTTCGGACGGTGTCCTGTCCGAAGCGCCGGTTGATCGTATCCATCATGGCATCCAGCCTGCGCCTTTTTTCATCCGCGGCGAAGTCCCGGTCCCTGTCCCCCCGGACAGGCGCTGCGTCTTCCGCGGCTGCTGTCGTTGGATTATATGCTTTTTCTTCTTCCGAATCAAGTATCTGTTCCGCGGCCGTCCGGCCGGCTTTTTGGACTTCCCCGGCCGGGAAAGGCTCGTGTACCGGATCCTGCTTCTGTACCGGGGTACCTTTCTTCCCTGATTCTTCCGGATCTCCCAGCCAGTCAAACAGGCTCATCTGCTCATAGGGGCTGTCGTCCAGGCCCGCGGCGCTGACACCGACCAGACGGATGGTCCGTCCCCGGCTGAACAGGCCGCTTTCTCCCGTCAGCAGGCGGTCCATCAGCTCCCGGGCTGCCGCTTCGATGACCGCCGGGTCTGAAGTGGATCTGTCCAGCCGCTTCTGCCGGGTATGCCTGTGGAACTGGTCGGTCTTGACGATAACACCGATGGTATAGGCTCTGACAGCATCCTTCCGCATCCGGCCGCCCACACTTTCCGACAGCTTCCGCAGATAAGCCGGCATCCGCTCCCCGTAATTCTGCCCTGTAATATCCTCTGCCATGGTCGTCTCATTGGAATAGCTCTTGGCTTTCTCCCGGGTTCCCCGGACGGGGGAATTGCTGATTCCGTTGGCAGCGCGCCAGATATGGGCGCCGGCCTTTTCTCCCAGGGCCCCTTTGAGGATTTCCGGATCTGTCCCGGCGGCGTCACCGATCGTTACGATTCCCAGGGTGTTCAGGCGGGCTGCTGTCGCGCCGCCGCAGCCGTGCAGTTCCCGTATGGGCAGGGGCCACATCTTCCCCGCCACCTCGTCCGGGAACAGGGTATGGGTCCGGTCCGGTTTTTGAAAGTCACTGGCCATCTTGGCCAGGAGTTTATTGGAGGAAATGCCCACATTGACCGTGAATCCCAGGCTTTCCCGGATCTCTTTCCGGATTCCGGCGGCAATCTCCAGAACAGCCTGCCTCTCCTCTTCCCGGGAACCGGCGCTGCCCGCCGCGCCTGTCATGTCCATATAGGCTTCATCGATCGAGACCTGTTCGACCACTTCAGCGTATTTTTTCAGAATGGCAATGAACTGGCGGGAATACTCTTTATATGTTTTACGGTCTCCGGGTACCAGGATCAGGTCCGGACATTTCTGCAGGGCCTTCATCACCGGTTCCCCGGTCTGTATACCGTACTTTTTGGCTGGAATGGATTTGGCTGTGATGATCCCGTGCCGGGTCTTTACATCCCCTCCCACGGCGGAAGGGACTGTACGCAGGTCCAGGGCCTGCGGATCCTCCCGCAGTCTTTTCACGGCGGACCAGGACAGGAAGGCCGAGTTTACGTCCACATGAAATATGATTCTGTCCATGCCGTTCCCTCACCGCCTTTCTGTCTGCCTGTTTCCGCCCAAAAAGCTTTTCTGCTTACGCATAGTATAACATAGGCTTGGACAATCCCCTCAAAACATGATACAACAGTCAGGTACCTTTCCTTTTAGGCAGCCGGATCCCGCCAGGACGCCGCAGGACCTGCCTGAAAGCAGCCTGCCTGTTTTCCGCCGAAAACCGGAGAGGGCGCAAAAAACGGTTATTACCTGTAATTCTTACAACATTTCATACATAAAAGGAATAAAACGATATGGATAAGAAAGCGATCGCTGAGATCAGGAAACTGTTGACTGTCAATAACTGCCGGATCGACCGGATCCGGGGCTGTTATGTCAATGACAACGGCGACATCCTGATGGAAATGAAAGAGACCTTCCTGGCCATGCAGGAGGAAAATGTGGAAAAATATCTGGAACTGCTGCGAAAGACTCTGACCGGCAAGCCGGGCCGCAGTCTCTTCAACATGGAATTCCCTACAGAAGAGGAAATGGAAGGCGGACGTCAGGAATTCCTGTACCGGCTGCAGCAGTCACAGCTGCAGGACGAAGACCTGGTCCGGACTTTTTTTGACCGGGTCGTACAGACCTATCAGGCACCCGGCAAATATCTGATCATTCTGGTCCACGGCCTCTACGACATTCCGGCCAGAACCTCGGACAACCAGGAACTGGAAGACGCTTCCGACTTTGTCTATTCTTTCCTGCTCTGCAGTATCTGTCCTGTGACAGAGCTCAAGGAAGGCCTCTGCTATGATCCGGACGCCGGCATGTTCGTGGATAAGCGGGGCGACTGGGCTGTGCAGAAACCGGATCTGGGTTTCCTCTTCCCGGCCTATAATGACCGGATGCCGGATATCCATTCCCTGCTCTACTATACCCGTAAGGAAGAAGAACGGCACCCGGAATTCACCGATGAGATTCTGGGCGCGGCCCTTCCCATGCCGGAATCAGACCAGAAGAACGTCTTCCGTTCCATAGTGGAACAGACCCTGGGCCGTGACTGTGATTTTGAAAATGTCAAAGGCGTCACGGAATCCATCAACCGCCTGATTGAGGAAAGCAAAGATGATCCCGAACCGGTCCGGATCGAAAAAGCCGATATGCGCAGGATCCTGACGGACAACGGCGCCAGCCGGGAGATCATGGATGATTTTGATGAGGCCTTTGATGAAGCGGTCGGTCCCGGAAAGGCTCTGACCGCCGAAAATGTACGGACTTCCTCCACGCTGGAGGTCAAATCCCCCAGCATGAAGATCAGTGTCAAGGGGGATATGACCGACATGATCAGGACCCGGGTCATCGACGGGATGGAATATCTGATCATTCCGGTCGTCGATGAAATTGAAGTCAACGGCATCCGGATCCTCCGCTCCCGCAGGGAGGAATAAGAAAGAGGTCCTCCGCTGACGGAATCTTTTTGGACGGGAGAAACGCCGCCTCAGGTCTGCTGTACAGGCTCCCGGTCCAGACCAAAAACATAGCGCAGGAAATCATGGGCCATCTCCGGCCAGCCCTGTACTTCCGGTACCGGAACGCCTTTTTCCTTTTCCCCGGCATAGGGGCCGTAGAGGTATTCCCGCATCCAGAAGTCTTTCTCTTCTTCCTTCATGGGGATATGGCCCGCGTCCAGCTGCTCCATGACGCGGCCGACCTGCTCCAGGGTATAATCCGCTTTGCAGGCCCGGTCCGCCCATGCCTGATCGGCCAGAGACAGGCCGTGGACTCCGTGGGAATAAATGTGCATGGAATGAAGCACTCCTTTCTCCCGCAGGGCCTGTTCAAACCGGAAGGTATTTTCCACCGGCACGGAATCGTCCGGCAGCGTATGCCAGATATAGACCGGCGGCGTATCCGGACAGACCTGGGTCTCCAGGGACATATAACGCATCTCATCCTCAGGGGTCCTGCAGCCTGGCAGGGCCCCTTTCCTCGAGATCACCGCGGCCGCGGCGTCTTCTTCCGGCCTGTTATAGCCCAGAAGCGCCTTTATGGAATCCGCATGGGTCAGGCCGGGTTCTGCCGTGATGACCGGATAGGACAGGACAAGGGCGTCGGGCCTGCAGCTATAATCCCTGTAAACGGGGTTGTCTTCATACACGTCCCTGCCATGGACAGCCAGCGAGGCTGTCAGATGGCCGCCGGCTGAAAAGCCGCAGACGGCGATCCGGTCCGGATCGATTTCCAGCCGGTCCGCTTCCTTCCGCAGCAGACGGACGGCTCTGGCCAGATCCCGCAGGGGCTGCAGGCGCAGCGGCTCCATACGCAGGGGATTGCAGGTATAAGTAAGGACAAAGGCGTTATAGCCCATCCCGTAGAACCGCTCCGCTACCGGCTGACCTTCCCGGATCGAGGCGAAACTGTAAGCCCCGCCGGGCACTACGATCATGCAGGGCCTGGGCCCGTCTGCCTCTTCATGTAAATAAGCGGTCAGATTGGGCACAAATCCATAGGCCATACCGTAACTGTATTCTTCCGCTTCCCAGATCCTGATCTTTTCTTTCCGCATCCGTTTCTCCATTCCTTCTCTGTTAATAAGTTGTCCCGCTCCGGGCAGAAACGCCCATGGGCCCACATTCCGTACGCCTGCTCTGCCGGCTGACTTTCTGCCGGTTTTCTTCATAAATATTATACAGGAAACCCCGCGCGGGAAACAAAAAAGCGGTCCTTTCGGACCGCTTCCGCCTGCTGCTGGGGACCGCGCCTAATCGCAGCCCGTTTTGAACCCGTATGAAAACGCCGCGCAGGGCGCCTGCCGCCTTACTCGTCCCCGGCTTCATTCTCCCGCAGCAGCCGCAGTTCCTGCAGGAGTTCCAGATCCTCTCTTGTGACCAGCATGTTGCAGGTCACCGTATCGTGTCCGGGCTTGGTCATGCTGATCTCAAAGACCGTGTCCTCCGGAACGCCGGTCAGAAGCTCATTTCTGATAAAAGCGGCGACCCTGGGATGTCTGGCTGTGAACTCATTTTTCATCCTGCCCAGTTTTAAAAGCGTCATGGGATTGATCATTCTGTTTCCTCCAAATATACCTGCCGGAGCGGAAGGGCCTGTTCTGTGCCTGCCGCTGCCGGTCGTTTTCCTGAAATACCCGTATATTATAGCAGATGAAATCAGAATGGCAACCGGAATTATTTCCCCGCTTCCGTCCCTTCTTCCGCCCTGATCTCCTCCAGCAGACCGCTTTCCTCCGGACTGAGCCGCCTGCCTTCCAGCAGGTCCGGCCTCTGCCGCAGGGTCAGCCGCAGGGATTCCTTCAGACGCCAGCGCCGTATCTTTTCATGATGGCCGGACAGAAGGACCGGAGGGACCGTCTGTCCACGGAAATCCGCCGGCTGGGTATACTGGGGATATTCCAGAAGGCCGTTCTCGAAGGATTCCTCTTCCGCGCTGCCTGCTTTCAGATTGCCTTTGCGCAGGCGGATCACGGAATCGGTGACCACCATGGCGGCCAGCTCCCCGCCGGTCAGGATATAATCCCCAATGGAGATCAGCTCATCCACATGGTCATAGATCCGGGCGTCCATCCCTTCATAGTGGCCGCAGATCAGGATCAGATGGTCCTCCCGGGCCAGTCTGTGGGCATCCGCCTGCTGATAGGGCTTTCCCACCGGTACCAGGGCAGCTGTCCGGCAGCCTTGTGTCCGGACCGATTTCAGGGCATCAAGAACAGGCTGACACCTGAGGATCAGCCCCCTGCCCCCGCCGAAGGGAGAATCATCAATATGGCGGTAGCTGCCGCCCGCGAAGTCCCGGATATCCAGGACCTCCACCTCCGCCAGGCCCAGGCCGGCCGCCCTGGTCACAGCATGTGTCCGGAGATAATCACCGAACATCTCCGGACACATGGTCAGAATCGATATTTTCATACCGTTTGCTGCTTTCTCCTGTACTGCCCTTTACTTTTTGGCTGTTTCCTGCTCCTTCTCCTTCACAGGCTCCTTGGGCAGCCTGCCGTAGAGTTTTGCCAGCCCGTAGATACTTCTGGCCAGATCCCCGGACAGATAATTGGGAATCAGCCTCCACTGCCAGTTGGTCCCCAGGGTACCGGGCTCATTGATCCTGGCTTCTTTTCCCTTGACCAGATAGTCCTGCAGGGGAATAATGCAGAGATCGGCAACGCTCCTGTAGGCCTCCCGGATGAAGTCCCAGACAAAACGGCCGTAGTCGGTATTCTCAGAGTTGATGAACCTGCGGGCAAAATCACGGTCGCGGTCATTCAGTTCCTCGATCCATGCCCTTGTGGTCGTATTGTCATGGGTGCCGGTATAGACAACACAGTTCTTAATATGGTTATAGGACAGATAATAGCTGGACTCCGTCCAGTCAAAAGCGTACTGAAGAACTTTCATGCCAGGGAAACCAGCGTCCTGCAGCAGCTTTTCGGAGCTGGGGGTGATCTCGCCCAGATCCTCGGCGATGATGTCCAGTTCACCCAGTTCTTTTTTCAGGGCACGGAAGAAAGCCATGCCGGGGCCCTTCTGCATGGTGCCGTTTTCGGCAGTCTCATCCCCGTAAGGAATTTCATAATAGGAATCAAAGCCGATGAAGTGATCGATCCGGATCACATCCATCATCTCATAGCTGCGGCGGATCCGGTTGATCCACCAGGAATAGCCGGCTTTCTTCATCTTCTTCCAGTCATAGATGGGGTTGCCCCAGAGCTGGCCTGTCGCGGAATGGGCATCCGGAGGGCAGCCGGCGACCACGGTCGGTACCAGGTCCTTATCGAACTTGAAGGCTTCCGGATGTGCCCAGCTGTCAACGCTGTCGAGAGCTACATAGAAGGGAATATCGCCGATGATCTTTACCTGTTTTTCCGCCGCGTAGGCGCGAAGCTTCCGCAGCTGCCTGTCAAAAACATACTGAACAAAACAGAAGAAAGCGACGGTATCTTCGTTCTCCGTCCGGATGGCCTGCAGGGCGCCCGCCTCACGGTCACGGTCCGCTTCTTCCCAGTCGAACCAGGCTTTGCCTTCGTATTTTTCCTTAAAGGCCATATACAGGGCGTAATCCTCCAGCCAGAAGGCCTCTTTCTTCAGAAAAGCCTTAAAGCTGTCTGTCTGCTCCATGCCTTTCTCACGGAAACGGCCGAACGCGGTCCGCAGTACCGCCAGACGGTTGTTATACATGGCGCCGTAATCCACCCGCTCCTGGTCGGCGCCGAAATCTCTGTGGTTACATTCATCCCATGTCAGCAGTCCTTCCTGGATCAGATCCTCCAGACTGATGAAATAAGGGTTTCCGGCGAAAGCGGAAACACACTGATAAGGGGAATCGCCGAAGCCGGTCGGTCCAAAAGGCAGGACCTGCCAGTAACTCTGGCCTGCTTCATGCAGAAAGTCTACAAACTCGTAGGCTTCTTTGGAAAAACAGCCGATCCCGAACCTGGAAGGCAGGGAGGACACCGGAAATAAAATACCGCATTCTCTCATAAACAACCACTCTCTCCTATCTTTTCTCATATGATTTACCGGCGTTACTATACAAAATGTACAAACGCCAGCCTTAAAAGTATATGAAATATCATACTATTTGTCAACAAGAGCAGACTGCCACCTCTGAGCTCGTTGACCGCCTGGCGGGTGGCCCGCGAGCTCTGAGGTCGTTTGCCAGCCGGCCCGCGAGCTCTGAGGTCGTTTGCCAGCCGGCCCGCGAGCTCTGAGGTCGTTGACCGCTACCATGAGGTCGTTGCCCACCTGCGCAAAAAAAAGATCCGCCGCCTCAGCAGAGGCAGCGGACCGGTGTCTTATTCTTCTTCGTCCGGGGCGGTGACCGTATCTCCGTAAGGAATATAGATCAGATTGTCCAGACCGTGTTCCGTATCCTTTTTATAAGATTCTGTTCCGGCGGTCAGTTCCAGTCCGTTATGGACATTGCCCGCCAGCAGGGCAATACAGGCGGCGATGGCGCCGGTATCCTGCTTTACCGTACCTGTCATCAGGCCTTCTTCGATCAGGGCCAGGCTGTTGTCGATCCCGTCCACACCGAATACCGGGATCCGGACCTGACTGTCCGCCGTATTATAACCCTTCTCCTGCAGGGCCCGGATGCAGCCTTCCGCCATATCATCGTTGTTGCAGATGATCAGCTCGATCATATTGCCGTCAGCTTCCGTATACAGCTGCAGATTGGTACGCATATACTCTTCCGCGGCCTTTGCCGACCAGGTGCCATTCAGATCCAGCTGGTAGCGGTCACTGTTATCGGGATCAAAGTAGACCAGTTCCTGACGTTCTTCCTCCGCCAGGACCTGATTGGCGTCCTCTACCGCGGAGGCCGTGCGCAGGACCGCGTCCTGGTTCTCGGCCTCGCCCTTGAACATGGCGTAAGTGATCACGTCATCATCATTCAGGTCCACTTCATCATAGTGGTCCGCCACATAGCGGCCGATCATCTTTCCCTGCAGATGTCCCGCTTCCGCAGGATCTGAAATGACAAGGGCCACATTTTCATAGCCTCCGAGGACAGCGCCTTCTCCGCCGCCCGGCTCTACGGCCCGGTTGAAAAAGATGACCGGTATTTCCGCCTGTGCGGCCATGTCACACACTCTGGAAGAGGAAGCGGAAGCCCCCTTGTCCACCAGATTGACGATCAGCAGGTTGCATCCGCCGTCGATGGCCTCCCGGATCTGTTCCATCTGGGTCTCCTGATCATTGCCGGCGTCATAATTTTCATAGGCGATACCGGCTTCTTCCAGGGCTGTATTCACCGAATCCTGCAGTTTGCTGATAAAAGCGTCCTGCTCGTAAAAATAAAATACGCCTGCCTTCACCTCCACGGGTTCCGGTTTTTCTTCCGCTGCCGCCGCCAGTGTCTGTCCGGCCGCCGTCTCTTCCGGAACAGCCTGTCCGCCGCAGCCTGCCAGGGCTGCCGTCATAACTGCCGCTGTCAGCAGGGCAGAAATCCATTTCTTCGCAATCATATTCTTTCACTGATCAGCCGCCCGGAACGGGCCCGATCTTCCTTTCTCCCGGATCACTTCCGGGCACTGCTTCCCGACAGCCGCCTTATAAGTTCTGCCTGATCCTGACCAGCTCTGCCATGATCTGGTCCATCTGCTTCCGGGTCCCGGCCAGACGGTCTATCATATCCGCTGCGTCACGTCCGACCTGACGGCCTGCTTCAATCTCCCGGTCTGCTGTTTCCAGCCGGTCCTCCAGACTGCTGATCTGTTCCTGCAGGTCCTTTTTGGCTTCTTCCGCCTCCTCGATCAGCCGGACGTTCTCTTCCAGATCCGCCAGCATCTTTTTCTTTTCATCCTGCAGGGTCTGAATCCGGGAGTTCAGCTCACCGGCGGTCTGCCTGGCCTGCTCCTCTCCCTGCCGCAGGGTCTCCTTTGTCTGATCCAGCTCCGCCTGCTGTTCATTGATCAGTTCCTGGGCGGCGTCCAGTTCACCGGTCATCCGTTCCCGGAAATCCTCCAGCTCCTGCCGGTCTTTTTCCCTTTCCCGGGCAAACTCCGCCCGCAGATTTTCCTTTTCCGCCTGGACCAGCTTCTGGCGGGAGGCCTGCTCCTCCTCCAGCTGCCGGGAGAGCCCGTCGCGGGTCTCCTGCAGCTCCTTCGTCAGGCTGTCCCTGGTATCCGTCAGTTCCTTCGTCAGGCTGTCCCTGGTATCCGTCAGTTCCTTCGTCAGGCGCTCTCTGGTCTCCGCCAGCTGTTCCTCCGCGCTCTGCCTTTCGCCTGCCAGTTCCGCCTGATGGGCTGCCTGCAGATCCGCCAGCTGTTTCTCATATTCCTGACGGATCGAAGCCAGCTGCTGCCGCAGGGCCTCTGTCTCCCGCTTTCTGCCGTCCTTCTCTGCCTGCAGCTGGGAGGACATCTGCCTGCGGACTGCCTCCAGCCTGTCCTGATCCGCCTTTCTGGCGGCGGCCATCTTGTCATCCGCTTCTTTCAGGGCACTGTCCATGGCCCGCCGGTCCTTTTTCCGGGTCTCCTCCAGCTCCCTGGCGGCGGCCTGCCTTTCCTGATCCAGGATCCTCTTGTAGGCCTCTTTGGTCTCCTCCAGGTTTTTGGCCGCGGCATCACTGGACGCTTTCAGCCGGGCGTTCAGCTGTCCTCTGACAGCCTCCATCTCCCTGCGGTCCTCCTCCCGGATCCGTGCCAGCTCCTGCTCCAGGGCCGCTGACCGCTCCTGCTCCTGGAAATAATCATCCGCCAGATTCAGCTGCAGCATAATGGCCCGCATATCCTCGGGCAGCTTCCAGTAGCTGGAATCATCATGAAAGCTCTTGCGCTTACCGTTCAGATATTCCGCCAGCCTGGAAGAATACTCTTCACTGACATCCCCGCTGAGGGTAATCGTCTTGCCGCCGATTGAAATCTTTACGTCTTTTGCTTCTGCCATGCTCTGTTCCCCCTCGGTCTACAGTTTCTTTCTGATTTCCTGCAGCCGGCCCAGAATCTCGTTGAATTCCTGCCTGCTCTTCTGCAGGGCGTCGATTTCTCTGGATGCCTGCAGCGCCGTCTCTTTTCTGGACGTCAGCTCCTGTCTGAGCGCCGCCAGTTCCCGTTTCTCCTGCTGTCCGGCCTCTCTGGTCTTTTGCAGCTCCGCTTCCCTGTCCTTCAGGGATTTCTCCGTCTCCGCCAGTCTGGCCTGCAGATTCCGGATCATCGTATCCTGATCCCGGACACGTTCCTCCAGTGACTGCAGCTTTTCTTTTTCCACGGCGCAGGCCTGATCGATCTTCTCCTGAATGCCTGTCTCCAGGCTGTGGATCTTCTTGCGGTCCTCCGCCCTGGCTTCCTGCAGCATGCGGTTATAGGTATCCTTAGCTGTATCCAGCTGCCTCTCCAGTTCGGAGGCGTGCTCCTGCTCCTTGAAATAGTCATCCGCCAGATTCAGCTGCAGCATAATATTGCGCATATCCTCCGGCAGCTTCCAATAGCTGGTGTCATCATCAAAGCTCTTGCGCTTTCCGTTCAGATAGTCGGCGACCTGCCGCATATATTCTTCGCTCTCATGGCCGCTCAGGGTGATCGTCCGGCCCCCTATGGTAATTTTTGTGTCTGTTTTATATTCTGCCATCCGCTCCTCCATCATTTCGGTATTCACGGCGGATCCTGCCGGCATCCGGCGGGAATCCACCATGTTTTATGATAAAACAAGACCGCTTTAAAAGCAAACAGGACATGCGGACCGGTCTTGTTAATACACCGGGCAGTTCCCTGTCTGTACTCAAATATATCCCTGATTTCGCCTTTCGTTCAGGACGTGAAAAATCCCCCGCAGACAGGACAGTCCGCAAAGCGGATTTCCCGTTCTGTCTGCGGGGGATAAAAGGGAGGAGCTTATGCAGTTCAGCCGGCCTGTTTCGTGTCCTGCGCTGCCGGTCTTTCCATGATGCCCAGCTGTGTCAGGACCTCTTCCGCTCTTTCGACCGGAATGATCTCCAGGCTGTCACGGACTTCCGCGGCGACATCCCGCAGGTCTTCCAGGTTCTCCGCCGGGATGAATACCCTGCGGACGCCGGCTCTCTGGGCAGCCATCAGTTTCTCAGGCAGACCGCCGATCGGCTTCACGTCTCCCTGCAGGGAGATCTCACCGGTCATGGCTGTATCCGGCCTGACGGGAATGCCTGTAATCAGGGAGGACAGGGCCGTTGTCATGGTAATGCCGGCGGAAGGACCGTCTTTGGGGGTCGCCCCGTCCGGCACATGGATATGCAGGTCATTTTCACGGAACCGGTCTGCCGCTTCCGGAAACAGCGATCTTACCAGGCTGACCGCGATCTGGGCGGACTCTTTCATGACATCGCCCAGCTGGCCGGTCACCGTGATCTTGCCGCTGCCTTTGGTCAGCAGTGTCTCTATGTAGAGGATCTCACCGCCCACGGCCGTCCAGGCAAGCCCTGTAACTACACCTGTCCGGGCTTTTTCTTTGACTTTGCCGTGATGGATCGGTCTGGCGTCCATATAATCCCGCAGGTTGTCCCGGGTAACTGTGATCTTGCCGGCACTGCCGCGGACCAGTTCGACCGCCGCGCTGCGGCAGAGGGTGTCCATGCGCTTTTTCAGGCCGCGTACGCCGCTTTCTCTGGTATATTCGGAAATGATCGTTTCCAGGACGCTGTCGTCCATTTCCAGATTCTCCTCCCGGATGCCTACAGCCCGCATGGCTTTGGGCAGCAGATGCTTTTTGGCGATCTGCATCTTGTCCAGCGGTGTATATCCCTGGAACTGGATGACCTCCATTCTGTTCAGCAGGGGCTCAGGGATAGTATCCACCGAATTGGCCGTGCAGATGAAGAACACATTGGAAAGGTCATAGGGAACGTTCATGTAATGGTCTGTAAAGGTACTGTTCTGTTCGGGATCCAGGACCTCCAGCAGGGCGCTGGCCGGATCTCCGTTATAGGAGATGCCCAGTTTATCCACTTCATCCAGGACCATGACCGGATTGGAAGCGCCGCTCTTCTGGATGCTGTCCATGATCCTGCCGGGCATGGCGCCGATATAGGTCCGCCTGTGGCCGCGGATATCCGCTTCATCCCGGACGCCGCCCAGGCTGACCCGGACATATTTACGCTGCAGGGCCCGGGCAATACTCTGGCCGATGCTGGTCTTGCCGGTACCGGGCGCTCCCACAAAAAGCAGGATGGAACCGGACTGCTGGCGGCGCAGGTTCATGACCGCGATCTGCTGGATGATCCGCTTCCGGACCTTCTCCAGTCCGAAATGATCTTCTTCCAGGATTCTCTCTGCTTCTCCCAGGTCAATATTCTGCGGTTTTTCCTTTTTCCAGGAAAGACCGGTCAGGAAATCCAGATAATCATAGAGCATACCCGTCTCTGTACCGTTACTGCCCTCCTGACGGAGCCGGTTCAGGACCTTGTCCGCTTCCTTGCGGGCGGTTTCGTTCATGCCCGATTCTTCCACTTTAATTTCCAGACGGCGCAGGTCCGAGACATTTTCCGGATGCATTTCGTCCAGCTGCTTCTGCAGATACTCGATCTGCTTGCGGATGGCCGATTCCTTATACATCTTCTGGTAGCTCTCCTCCTGGGCTGCCTTCGCGTCATTTTTGATGGTGGTCATCTCCAGATTCTCATAGAGCATCTGTTCCATCATGTCATTGCGGCGGGCCAGAGAATCCTCCGCCAGCAGGGCATAGCGTTCCTCGTTGGTATTCATCAGCCAGGGAGACATGGCCGCCGCGATCTCTCCCATATTGGTCCACTGGGCAATATAGCCCCGGATGGCCGGCCCCCACTGATAGTTATCCGAAAAGCGGATGACAGCGCTCTTCATCTGCTTCAGGTGTTCCCCGGCCGCCTCCCGGTCCAGGTCATCCAGATCCGGTCTTCTGGAGATGGACAGGTCTATGCTGTGGTCATTGTAGACCACCACGTCGTCAATGTTGACCCGGTTACGGGTCCGGACACAGATATATCCTTCCGTGCTGACCTCTTTGATCTGGCCTGACAGGCCGATCGGATAAAAGCTGTCGCCGGTCAGCTCCTCTCTGGCCTGCTTGTCCTTCATCACGATCAGAAAGATCCGGTCATCCCTGCCGGGCGCCTTGCCGGTCATTTCCGTATAATAATCGGTCTTAAAATATATATCGGCATCCGGTACCGCCACGGTGTTATAAATAGGTAATGCTGCCATAGGCACCTCCCGTCTCAGATGGAATATTATTCCATGGATTGCGTTCAATGGATTGCTTACAATTTTATCAGCACTCTAACGCGTCGAGTGCTAAAACTCAGGTAAAAAATTTGACTCCCCACAGGAGTCATCCTTTGTTATAATAACCTTGACAACTGTCAGATTACGCTGACATAATAGCATTAACATAGACAGCTGTCAAGTTTATTTATATATATTTTATGATTCGGCCTGTCCCTGTCAGGATCAGGCACCTTAAGGAGATTTTCATGTACTGCGGAACCAATAAAACGGCCCTGTCCTCTCAGAATCAGATATCCTGCACCCTTCTGCGGCTGATGGAGGACGTCCCTTTTTCCAGGATCAGCATCAGTACCCTCTGCCGGGAGGCAGGCGTCTCCAGGCAGACCTTCTACAGCCTCTTCCAGTCCAAGGAAAATGTGATCACCTGGACCCTGCAGCAGAGCTACTGCTATGATCCGGACGGACAGATGGATCCGGACCGGTCCATCTCTCCCATTGAGCAGATCTGCCGCAGCTACACCAGATATATCACGGACCACGCGGACTTTCTCAGGCTCCTGGCAGAGAATAATCTTCCTTATATCCTGTATACCAGCATGTATGATTCCCTGATGAACTGCTGTTGTTTCCTGCCCGACGCTCCGGAAGACCGGCGCGCCTATACGGCGGATTTCCTGTCCGGCGGCTTTTCCGGACTTGCCAACAGCTACATCCTGCGGGAGGAAAAGCCTGACCCGGCGGTACTGGAACAGCTGACTCTGGATATCCTGAGCGGCCGGCTGCTGGAGGACCGCTGAAGACTCATTGCGCAAATATCTGAAAAAACAGCGTCCCGCTGTCGGAAGACAGCAGGACGCCTTTTCTTTGTCTGTCAGATCCAATATCCTTTGCGGACATCAGAAGGTAATGATCTCCGGGGCCTCCGTAAAGGAACAGATTGCCGCCTGTCCTTCGGTCAGGGCGAAAACAGCGGTATTGCCGTCGCCGGGCTTATACATGGCAGCCAGTTCCGGATAAGCGGCCAGCATATGCTCCTGGGCCTCGATCCTTTCATCCAGGACTGCTTTCGCGGAAAGACGGATCCACTTGCCGCCGTTCATGGCGCTGATCTCCACCTTCGGATTGGCCAGCATCTGCTTAGCCACATCCTTGACCAGGCCCGTCTGGATGCAGAGCCTGCCGTCAAACAGATCAATGGTGCCGAAAGGCCTGACTCTGGGCTGATCGCCGTCACAGGTCGCCAGATAATAGGTGCCTGCGCCCTTTAAAAAATCATAAATCTTCTGCATGTGTTTACCTTCCTTTATATCTACTGTGTCAACATCTCTGTTCTGTTAAAGCTCCGTGGGAAACCGGATCAGCCAATGGCCTCCAGTGCCTGCCGCAGGTCAGCGATCAGGTCTTCCTTGTCCTCCAGGCCGCAGGACATACGGACCAGTCCGGCCGGGATGCCGGCCGCGGCCAGCTGTTCCTCGTTCATCTGCCTGTGGGTGGACGTTGCCGGGTTCAGGCAGCAGGTCCTGGCATCCGCCACGTGGGTCTCAATGGCCGCCAGCTTCAGATTCTTCATGAAGGTCTCCGCGGCAGCCCTGCCTCCTTCAAGCTCGAAGGAAACGACGCCGCAGCCGCCGTCGGGCATATATTTCTTCGCGATATCGTAATAAGGATCTCCGGGAAGTCCGGAATAGCTGACATGCTTGACCTGGGGCTGCTTCTGCAGGAATTCAGCGACCGCCTGTCCGTTCTCCACATGCCGGGGCATCCTGACATGCAGGGACTCCAGACCCAGGTTCAGATAAAAGGCGCTCTGGGGAGACTGTACCGTGCCCAGATCCCGCATCAGCTGGGAAACGCACTTTGTGATGAAAGCGCCACCCTGGCCGAACTTCTCAGCGTATACAATACCGTGATAGGATTCATCCGGTGTGCAGAGGCCGGGATACTTGTCCGCGTAAGCCATCCAGTTGAAATTGCCGCTGTCTACGATGGCGCCGCCGACAGCCGATCCATGGCCGTCCATGTATTTGGTGGTGGAATGGGTCACGATATCCGCGCCCCATTCGATGGGCCTGCAGTTGACAGGGGTCGGGAAGGTATTGTCCACGATCAGCGGCACGCCGTGGGCATGGGCAACTTTGGCAAACTTCTCAATATCCAGGACTGTCAGGGCAGGATTGGCAATGGTCTCGCCGAACATGGCCCTTGTATTGTCTTTAAAAGCAGCATGCAGCTCTTCTTCCGTGGCGTCGGGAGAGACGAAGGTCGCCTCGATCCCCATTTTGGCCATGGTGACAGAGATCAGATTGAAGGTCCCGCCGTAGATCGCGGAGGACGAAACGATATGGCTGCCTGCTTCACAGATATTGAAAAGAGAAAAGAAATTGGCCGCCTGACCGGATGAGGTCAGCATGCCCGCTGTCCCGCCTTCCATCTCGGCGATCTTGGCAGCTACATAGTCACAGGTGGGATTCTGCAGACGGGAATAGAAATAACCGGAAGCCTCCAGGTCGAAAAGCTTGCCCATATCTTCACTGGTATTATATTTAAAGGTCGTAGACTGGATGATCGGGATCTGCCTGGGACCTCCGTTCTCCGGCTGATAGCCGCCCTGTACACATTTTGTATTGATCCTGTAATCGCTCATACTCCTGTTCCTCCTGTTCCTGTTTTCTGGTTTCATGCCGCCGCTTCCGTTTCGGGAAAGCAGGCTGGTATTGCATGGCGGGATCGGACCCGCCTGATGTGCTCTCACTTCAACAATATGTATTATAGCACCTGTACCGCTTTGATGCAGTGAAGAATCAGAACATATTGGAAATAAATATCTCCAGACCGATGGCGATCAGGATCACGCCGCCCAGGATGGAAGCCTTACCGGCCAGCATGGTCCCCATTTTCCGGCCGATCTTCAGGCCGCCCAGGCAGATGATCAGGGTAACGGCCCCTATGATCAGAGCGGCGGCAAAAGCCATGCCGGTCGAATACTCGCTGATGGCAAAACCCACGGACAGAGCGTCGATGGAAGTCGCGATGCCCTGCACGGCCAGCTCCCGGCCGGTCAGGACAGGCCCCTCCCCGGAGTCCGTTTCTATTTCCGGCCCGCCCCGCAGGCCCTCCAGCAGCATCTTGCCGCCTATATAGCCCAGCAGGAGCAGGGCGATCCAGGGGATACATTTCTGAAATGCCGTAAAATACGTCAGTATGGTATGGACACAGAACCACCCGGTCAGGGGCATCAGGAACTGAAAGAAGGCAAAGGTCCCCGCAATCCGGAAATTTTCCCCTGTCTTCATGCCGGGATCCCGCAGTCCGTTGGCCATGGAGACCGAAAAAGCGTCCATGGCAAGGCCCGCGCCCAGCAGTATACTGTTTACAATAAAAAGCCAAATTCCGTTGATCATCGATTCTTCCTCTGTTATGGGGCGTCCTGACACCATTCCCATACGGCAAAAAAAAGCCAGGCCGCAGTCTGTGCCGCGCCTGGTCACGAAAGGATACAGTCCGAGCCATGTACAGCACAATTGTCATACATGAGTCTCGCAAATTTAAGATAAGCCAGGCCCCTGGGCCAGTATGTTGACTTATCACATCCGAAAATGCCTGCTACTCCCTCACACGTTCCGTTTTGTTTAGAATCACTGCGCTTTACAGTGATTTTTTTCAAGTATATGGACCGCTTTTGCTTTTAGTCAATGCTAACCTTTTGCATTTTTTCATGGGATTGCATATACTGTTATAAAAATCTGTATAAGATGAAAAATACGAATCACTGCACCTTAAAAAAGGGCCGCGGATCACATTTCGCGTATACCAAAGCGATTCATACAAATGAGAGGATCTGTCCATGATGAACGATGATTTACTGAGAAGTCTTTATGATGATATGTTCGGCACATCTTCCGGCAGCAGCGCCGGCAAAGGGCCCGGCCGCGGTACAGCCGGGAACAGGCCTGACGGCAGGAAAAACAATGCCCGCCCCGCCGGCCGCCCCGTGACCGACAAACCCAAGGCGCCTGCCAAAAAGCCGGCACTGTCCGAGGATGACGCGGTCAAAAACGCCCAGGACGCCCTGTCCGAAGCCAAAAATCTCCTGAAGGATATGGATGAGCAGCTGGCCATCCCTGCCGGCCCCGGCGGTTCCGACGGCGGGGCGGAAGCGGAAGCGCCGCAGGAGCCTGAGAAGGATCCCATGGAGGAGCTGGACCAGCTGATCGGCCTTGAATCGATCAAATCGGATGTCAAGGAACTGATGGATTTTGTCAAGATCCAGAAGATGCGTAAGGACCAGGGCCTGAAGTCTGTCCCGGTATCCCTGCATCTGGTCTTTACCGGCAATCCCGGGACCGGCAAGACGACCGTTGCCAGAATTATCGGCAGGCTTTATAAGCAGATCGGAGTCCTGTCCAAAGGACAGCTGGTGGAAACAGACCGTTCCGGACTGGTAGCCGGCTTTGTCGGACAGACAGCTCTCAAGACCCAGGAGAAGATCAAAGCGGCCATGGGCGGTGTCCTCTTCATCGATGAAGCCTATGCCCTGACCTCCAATGAGCAGGATACCTTCGGCCAGGAATCTGTCGACACGATCCTGAAAGCCATGGAAGACCACAGGGATGACCTGGTCGTCATCGTCGCCGGCTACACCGCGCCCATGGAGAAATTCATCAACAGCAATCCCGGCCTGAAATCCCGCTTTAATAAATATATTGAATTCCCCGACTATACCACCGATGAACTGGAGCAGATCTTCTATATGAACTGCGAAAAGTACGATTATGTCGTTGAGGAAGAAGTAAAGCATCAGATCCGCTCTCTGATCGTCCTGCGAAAGCTCCAGCAGCTGGAGAATTTCGCCAACGCCAGAGAGATCCGCAACATGTTCGAGGAGATCATCACCAACCAGGCCAGACGTGTTGCCGCCATGGAAAATCCCACCCAGGAAGATATGATGAAGATCACTCTGGAGGATCTGGTGGAGCGGAAAGAGGGCGAGAAAAAATCTGACAGCAGCGAATCTGCCGGTGAGAAGGCTGACAGCGACGGCGAAGCGGCCGATGAGAAAACCGGCAGTGACAGTGAGCCTGCGGACAAGGAAACGGATGGCAGTGACAGCGAGTCCGCCAAAGACAAGCCCGCCGGTGACGAGTCCGCAGATTCTGACAGCAAATAATATGCCCTGGTCCGCGTCCGCGGATAAAATAGGTACTCATTTTTAAATATCTCAATAATAAACAGGTCCGCACCGCCGTTTCGAAAAATGGAGGTATGGACCTGTTTCATTGATCATAACAGAAAAATCTGCCGGAAGATCCTGCCGGTACCGGAACGGAAAGCATGCCGGCTCTATTCCGGTTCTTCCAGTTCTCCCATGGTATTCAGGTAACGGTCCGGGACCGCGTCATCCACGATCTGCCGCAGCTTCTCCAGGGACATGGAATCAAATTCATGCACGCCATGGTCCGCTGCCATTTCTTCCGTGAAATCCTCCAGAGGATAGATGCGGAATCCCTGTCTGCCGCTTTCATAATAAGTAACGATCGGATCCAGGCACATGGCCGCGGGACGAACCCGGCCGGTCGCGGGATCCCGGACCGCTTTTACGGTCAGCATGCCGCTGAGCAGATTGGAGCCGATCTTCTGGGCACTGATAAAATTGCCCAGGGAATAAATGACCGGACACCGGGTCCCGTCGCTTTCCCTTGTCAGGACCGTCAGCTCCTGCAGGACATGGGGATGATTGCCCACAATAATATCCGCGCCCCAGTCCACCATTTTCTGGGCCAGCGCTCTGACAGAGGCATCGACCCGGAAGGTATTTTCGGTTCCCCAGTGGACATGGACCACAACAAGGTCAGCCTGCTGCCTGGCCTCCTGGATCTGCTCTCGGATCCGGTCCTCCTGCGAGGTAAAGATCATGACACAATCCGTACCGGAAGGCATACGGCTGTTGGAAATCTGGGTATAGCCCAGAAAAGCCACTTTAATGCCGTTCTTTTCGATAATCCGGATCCGGTCCGCGTCTTCCTCTGACGCGTAGAAACCCACTGCGGGAATGCCTTTCTCTTCCCAGTAAGCCAGAGTGGCCAGGGCACCCTTTGTGCCCTTATCCAGCATATGGTTATTGGCCAGGTTGATCACGTCGAAGCCTGTATCGATCAGGGCGTCTCCTGCCGCGTCCGGAGAATTGAAGGCCGGATATCCGGAAACGGCATACACCGATTCCGCCAGCGGTGTTTCCTGGTTGACGGTAGCGATATCCGCCCGGGAGATCTGTCCCTTTACGTATTGATACATGGGATGGAAATCATATCCCTCCGCAGTCTCCGCGTCTTCATAGACAGATGTATGGATCAGATTGTCCCCCACCGCCAGGATCGTGACCTCCTCCGGTTCTTTTGTCTTCTCCTGCCGCTCCGGAGTCTGACTGTCCGCCAGATCTTCATTCGTGATGCTGCTCTCTTTGACCTGATCCTCCGCGGACAGCAGGACTCCGGGCCGCGCCTGTTCCGGCAAACGGTCTCCGGTCACGGCAGTGCCTGTGGCTGCCCCGCAGGCTGCCACCATGGCGGATACCAGGCATGCCGTCAAACAGGACAGATATTTACGCGTTCGGCTGTTTCTATACATATCCATTTTTCTCCGGTATAATCTGACAGAGTCCAATTCCCACCTATTGTAGCACAATCCACGGACAGCAATCCGGGTACTTTTCAAAAGAAAGGATTCTGTCTATAATACAGGCTATGGAAAAACTAATGACCGCAAGAGACATGGCAAAGCTCCCCTGTATCTCCTGTGAAGGCTGCGGCGACTGCTGCCGGGGCATGGGGGATACCGTCCATCTGGACCCTTATGATATAGCCATGCTCTGTAAAAATCTGAACTGCACATTTGAAGATCTGCTGGATGTACGGATTGCCCTGCACGCCGAGCAGGGCCTGGCCATCCCCCACCTGCGGATGGAAGAAGACCGGGGCTGCTGCAGCTTTCTGGGCGAAGACGGCCGCTGCGGGATCCACAGCTTCCGTCCGGGATTCTGCAGGCTCTTCCCCCTGGGACGTCAATATGACGGGAAGGGTTTTCAATACTTTATCGTTCCGGGCGGCTGCGACATGCCGGGCAAAACGAAAATCCGGATCCGCAAATGGCTGGATATTCCTGATCTGCCCCGTTACGAAGCCTTTGTATCCCGCTGGCACTATTTTGTCAGGGACGCCCAGGCCGGGCTTGCCCGCTCACAGAACCCGGAACTCAATCAAAAGATCAATCTGTTTCTGCTGCAGACCTTTTACGGCATCCCCTATGATCCTGACCGGAATTTCTATGACCAGTTCGAGGAACGTCTCGCGAAGGCCTCCCGCCTGTTCTCTGACTGACGAAATGATCCCTCCCGGATCTGCCTGCGTCTTACCGCAGGCAGATCCGGGAGGGATTTTCTCACTTCCTTATATCCGCGTCAGGACCTGTCATTTCTTTTTCCACTGTCCGTAAAGATGTACGTTTCCGTAGGCAGCTGTTTTAGCCACCGTGCACCCGTTGGTATAGAGCTTCAGGGTGTACCCGGAAGGCTGCTTTCCTTTAATATACCAGCCATTCGCGGAACCATTGGTATAATACCATTTCTTATCGTATTCCCTGTAGACAGTCCATCCTTTGAAACTGTACCCGGTCCTGGAAAAGCCCAGCGCCGAAGCCGTCTTCGTTGCCGTACTGGTCCCGTACGAAACCTTTGTCGTTACAGAAGAGGCCCCGTCAGAATCTGTCTTATGATATTTGATGGTGAAGGTATCCGTATTCCAGCGCCCGTAGAAATGTACCTTGCCGTACTGGGCTGTCTTCGCGACCGAACATCCATCGGTATACAGCTTGAAATAATAGCCGGCCGGCTGACTGTTTTTTGCATACCAGCCGTTCGCGGAACCATTGGTATAGTACCACTTCTTATCGATTTCCCTGTAGACCATCCAGCCTTTGAAAGTATTGCCGCTTCCGGCAAATCCCAGGGAGGAAGTCGATCTGGTAGCGGTATTGGTCCCATAAGGCACGGTCGTTGTTACAGAAGCGGCAGAATCGGATTCTGTCTTATGATAATGGATCACGAACTGCTGCTTCTCCCAGACCGCGTACATGCTGACGATACTGCCTGCCGGAGCAGTCTTGGCCACTTTGGCTCCGTTGCCGTACAGGTGATAGGTATATCCGGAAGGCAGCTTTCCATTGGTCAGTTTGACCCAGGCGGAGCCGGAAGAAGAATCCGCGTACCACATGTCCTTATCATCCCTGTAGGCCTTCCAGCCCGCAAAGACATAGCCGGATTTGGACATATACAGCTGGGAGACCGTCTTCAGGGCTGTGCTGGTCCCATACGTGATCAGCGAACAGATCCCCGAAGGATTGGCCGATTCACTGGAATAATAGATGACCATGAACTTGCCTGCCAGCTTGCCGGCGGCATTGCTGTTCACGGAAGCTTTGGAATCGTTGGTGATCCCCTTGCCTCCGACCGCGTTCCTCGTGACGGTGCCTGTCGGACCGGCGTCCAGCTGGATCCCCCATGTCGTATCATAGTTTTTGGGCTTGATCACATTGCCCTGGATCGTCAGGGTCCCGCTGTTGGCAAAGATTCCGCTGCTGACGGAACCGTAGATCCGGCATTTCGTGATCGAGACCTTGCCGACCGCGGCGCTTCCTCCTTTGTACAGAGTCACACCGTTACTGCCGGCTGTCTGGATATTCACATTTGAAAGACTCCCCGAGCTGCCGCTCTGGAAGACCACGGCACTTTTAGTCGTGTTTTTAATCGAGCCGCCGCTGATATTCATGGCCGCCCCCTCGGCACTGATCCCGTTGGTGCCCGATCCGGTGATCGTATTATTGGTAAGTGTCGCTGTAGCGCCGCTTTTGATTCGGAAGGCCGCCATTTCCGAGTTGGTAATGGTATTGTTTTTGGCGGTCAGCGTAGAGGATTCCTGACACTGAACCGTGTTGAAGTCTTTGCCGGATCCATTATTGGTCAGTTTATTTCCCGTCATTGTCAGATTGGATCCGGATGACACAAACACCGTGGTCGCGATACAGGGTTTGGACCATGTAACTGTATTATTGGTAAGCACGCCTGTCGACCCGTCATTCAGATTTAATAAGTCACGGTCAATGCCGTTCACTGTACAGTCGGTCATCGTCAGTTTGGAGCCAAGAATATTGAAGGTGTTCAGCAGAGAATTGGCTGTTTTTCTGGATGCCCCGGTGCAGGTGATCGTACAGTTCTTAACAGCAGCGTCTGTGCTGTTGGCCGCGTACAGGAATTCGGATACGTTGTTGGCCGTACAGTTATTGATCTGCAGATTCTTAAAACTTCTGGAGAAAACACAGGCATAGCCGATATTGTCAAACGTACAGCCGGTGACGGTAATATCCGCGGCCGCGCCGCCGTCCTTGGCGTGATGACTGCCTACACCCGAAAAACAGTTGGTAAACGTACAGCCGCTGATCGTGATATTTTTGCAGATGGTACCATCCAGAGGGGCCGCGGCACCGCTGGTCGCGCTGGAGGCGTAGTCCAGCTGCAGGGCCTCCGAAATATCCGTGGCTTCATCGCTGCCGGGCGCCGTATTGCCTGTACCGTCCCCGTCCAGAGCAGGATAGCTGATCCCGGAATAACGGACCATATCCTGAAAAGTGACATTGGAGATCGTACTGTCCTTTATGCCGGTCAGTTCAATATGATGGGTACCGACGCATTCCTTCAGCGTCGTATCCCGGATGGTAATATTCCTGCCGTGCCAGAGATAGATCAGATCGCTCACCTGGGAGGCGGAGCTGCTGTTGATATTGCCGTCCCAGGTGCCGCCCTGGATCGTTACATCGATCAGCTGGTCATAGCCGCCTGTTCCTTTCTCGCCGTTGATCAGCATGACGGAGGTGCCGGATCTTTGGATCGTCGCCCCGGATGCCAGTTCCAGATTTGTATAGGAATAGATCCAGAGGCTCGTGCTGATCTTGTAAGTGCCGGCAGGCACCCTGACTGTCAGAGGCTTGTCCGCGGACGCGCCCCGGGCGACGTTAAGTGCCTTCTGGATTGCCCGGGTATCATCGGTAGTCCCGTCTCCCTTCGCGCCGTAAGCCGCATCCTTCACTGAGATGGTGGTCGCCGCCAGCAGGGGCTCAATGGAATCCTCAGCGATCTCTTCCGCCGCTGTCATATCTGTGGAAGCAGTTTCCGGCGCAGCTTCGACAGGGACCGCTTCATCGGTCTCTTCCGCTTCCATGGGGGATTCGTCTGTCTCTGCTTCCGCAGCTGTATCACTGCCGTCTGCCGCTTCCTCAACGGCAGACTCCGCGGAATCTTCTTCGGGCAGGTCCAGATCCTCCTCTTCCGCATCGGAAGGGTCCTGCTCTTCCGCTGCCTCATCATTCTCATTCTCTTCTTCCGGCATCTGTACTTCCTCCTCCGACTGTACCGTCGGATCGCCGGTCGGATCTGTCCCGCTGTTTTCAGCCGCCATTACCGCCGCTGTGTTCTGCAGCAGAACAGCGATGATCAGCACGCAGACTGCCAGATGATTTTTCCAAACCTTCATGCTCCTTCTCCTTTCGACAGCGCCTCTTTTCCGCTGTGCCTTATGATTCAGTTCCGTATGGTGTTAAAGCGCCTATGTCAATCATTATACACGGAGAAGCCTGATTCATCCAAATTTTATACATATAAAAAATCCCTGACAGATACACAAACAATCCATTGCGTATCCGTCAGGGATTCCGGCACGACCGGAAAACCTGCTTTCAACTGTATATCTCAATCTTTTTTACCGGCTTCTGTTCATCATTCCGCGCAAAAATATACGGCAGGAGCCTTTTTGCAGCGTCCTGCCGTATATTTCCTGTTTATTTAATTGTCCGACTGTCTCTACAGTCCGATGAATGCGGATGGTCCGGGCTTATGCCTCAGCCTTCCAGATGCCATGCAGATTGCAGCTCTCATATGCGGCAACCAGCTCTTCGCCGTCTGCCATAACGAACTCGGCGTAAGGCTTGTCGCCGGGCTTGAGATCTTTCTTCTGGAAGCCCTTATTGGTCTCCGCGATGATCCATTCGATATAATGCGCGTCCAGCATGGGATGCTCTACGGAACCAACGCTGATCTTGATGACACTGCCGTCTTTGACGATATCCGGGATATGTTTCTCTCTTGCCGCGTCAACGGTGCCGGGAACGATCTCGACCATGGCTTCGCCGCAGCACTTTGTAGGGCACTGGGACTCACGGAAAAGAACCGCGATCTTACCGCATTTTTCGCACTTATAAAATTTCATAGCAGCCTCCTTTATCCATTTTTGTCTTGTTTTTCTAAAGGATTTCCCTTTGGCTTATTATACCATTATCCATATACTTCTGCCAATAATAAGAATCGCTACAGTTTTCGCATGCCCGGGTCCCTGTTTTTGAAGGGAGTCTTGCGATGAGGTCTTGTTATGAAATCAATCCGTATTTATAATAGAAGAAAAACAACACCATTAATGTATATAATGGCAGCGGAGCACCTGCAAAGAGTTTCAACGAAAGAAATTTCAACGAGGAGGTTTCCACGAAAGGAGTTACCCATGAAAGAATTAAAAGATTATGTATTGACGATCCCGGATTTCCCGGAGCCCGGCGTCATGTTCCGTGACATCACCAGTGTCCTGCAGGACGCTGACGGATTGCGGCTGGCCATTGATGAAATGCAGGAGCTGGTCAAGGATGTGGATTTTGATGTTGTAGCCGGCGCTGAGTCCAGAGGCTTCTGCTTCGGCGCGCCCATTGCCTACAACCTGCACAAGCCCCTTGTCCTGATCCGCAAAAAGGGTAAGCTCCCCCGTGAAACAGTCTCCGTAGAATACGAGCTGGAGTACGGCACCGCTACACTGGAGATCCATAAGGACGCCATCCAGCCCGGACAGAAGGTCCTTCTGGTTGATGACCTGATCGCGACCGGCGGCACAAACCTGGCCATGGCGCATCTGATCGAAAGCCTGGGCGGAGAGATCGCGGGCGTCGTTGTCCTGATGGAACTGGCAGGTCTCAAGGGCCGTGAAAAACTGGGAAAATATCCTCTGTATTCCGCTCTGACCTATGAAGGAAAATAAATCTTCTTCATGATCTGTTGTTTTTTTATTTTAAAAGATACTGAAAAATGCAGCAGCCGCACGGCTGCTGCATTTTTTCTGCTTTATGACAGGTTTTTGCTTTCTGCTGTTATGTGACAGTATTCTGTGCCGGCATCTATCGCCATAACAGATATCTTATCTCATTTATCCGGCAGGTCTTCCCTTAGTCAAAGCTCTTGCTGTTCTTCAGGATAACGTCATGGCTGCCGCCCTCTACGATCGAAGTAGAAGATACGACGGTCAGTCTGGCCTTCTGCTGCAGCTCTTCAATGGAGAGGCAGCCGCAGTTGCACATGGTGGACTTGACCTTATACAGAGTGCTCTGCACGCCGTCAGCCAGAGAACCCGCGTAAGGAACGTAGCTGTCTACGCCTTCCTCAAAGCTGAGTTTTGTCGCGCCGCCCAGGTCATATCTCTGCCAGTTGCGGGCACGGTTGGAACCTTCACCCCAGTACTCCTTTACATAGTTGCCGTTGACCAGGAGGCGGTTGGTCGGGCTCTCGTCGAATCTGGCGAAGTATCTGCCCAGCATGACAAAGTCCGCGCCCATGGCCAGAGCCAGGGTAATATGATAGTCATATACAATACCGCCGTCGGAGCAGATCGGGATATATACGCCGGTCTCTTTGAAATACTCATCTCTGGCCGCCGCGACTTCCTGTACCGCAGTTGCCTGTCCTCTGCCGATACCCTTGGTCTCACGGGTGATGCAGATGGAACCGCCGCCGATACCGATCTTGATAAAGTCAGCGCCTGCCTCCGCCAGGAAACGGAAACCATCCCTGTCAACGACGTTGCCCGCGCCTACCTTGACAGTATCGCCATACTGCTCACGGATCCAGCCGATCGTTCTGGACTGCCATTCGCTGTAGCCTTCCGAAGAGTCAATGCAGAGTACATCCGCGCCCGCCTCAATGAGCTTGGGAACTCTTTCCTCGTAATCTCTGGTATTGATACCCGCGCCGACCACATAGCTCTTATGGGTATCCAGCAGCTCATCCTTATTGGTCTTATGGCTGTCATAGTCTTTCCGGAATACCATATACTGCAGACGGCCTTCTTCATCCAGAAGCGGCAGGGAATTGATCTTGTTGTCCCAGATAATATCGTTGCAGTCATGCAGGCTGGTATCCGCGGGAGCTGTTACCAGCTTGTCCAGGGGCGTCATGAAATCGGCGACCTTCAGGTCCAGGCTCATTCTGGAAATCCGGTAGTCTCTGGAGGCGACAACACCGACCAGTCTGCCATGGGCTGTACCGTCATCTGTAATCGCTACGGTTGAATGGCCAGTCTTTTCCTTGAGGGCCAGAACGTCAGCCAGGGTATTGTCGGGAGAGAGGTTGGAATCACTGGTTACAAAGCCCTTTTTATAGGTCTTGACCCTGCGCACCATTTCCGCCTCAGAATCCGGTGACTGTGATCCGTAAATAAAAGAAACACCGCCCTGTCTGGCCAGCGCGATCGCCAGACGGTCACCGGAGACCGACTGCATGATGGCGGAGACCATGGGGATGTTCATTGTAAAGGGACAGTCCTCTTCTCCTTTGCGGTATTTGACCAGGGGTGTTTTCAGACTGACTGCTGTGGGAACGCAATTTGATGAGGAATAACCAGGTACAAGAAGGTATTCTCCAAAAGTGCGGGAAGGTTCGGTGTAATAAAATGCCATAGTTTTCTCCTTTGATCAAAAACGTTACAAATCCCTGCCCGCCGCAGCCCTCTCTGTTTCAAACGAAACGGGCCATATACCGCAGGCTTTTTAAGTTTATTGTCGTTTAGTGTAAAGCCGCTTTTAAAATCTGTCAACAACAGATTTATGAATTTCATCCTTATGCGCGTTTTGATGTACATCGCGTACCGGTACTTTCCCGTGTGTTTCATCATCCCCGCAATCAAAAATCAGGCACAGCCCCCGACTTTCTCAGGGACTGTGCCTGCCTTGCGGTCAGTCTACCGCCATCATTCTGACCCGGTTCAGGGCATTCCTGACGGCGGGGATATTGATCACGATCAGTGTTAAGACCGCCTCTGCCAGAAGGAAGGAGAAGTTATAGATGACCGGATATAAAGCGGCCAGGCTCTTCGGGAAATTTTCCGGCATATATTCCATCCAGAACAGGTACCCCGCCAGCGCGTTGAAAACGCCTCTGCCCAGAACACCTACGATATACCCGATGACCAGGCCATGTTTCTTCTTATAGAAGAAGCCTGCCAGGCCAAGGGCCGCGAAAGCGAGCAGATAATCACAGCAGACCTGCAGAACGGAAAGGAAATAAGGCTCCTGCATGAACTGCAGGATTCCATAGACGAAACCGACCAGAATGCCGGTGCCCGCCCCATACCAGTTGGCGATCAGTACGATAAAAAGCATGGAAAACAGTGTTACCGATCCTCCGAAGGGCAGGGCGAATACTTTAATATAGCTGGTGACTTCCGCCAGGGCAATCCCCAGCGCACAGTAAGCCAGCGCCTTTGCAGTCATTTTCCTGCCGGACACTTTCCCCGCGATCGCGCCCGCCGCGATCAGCGCGGCAAACGCCATGAAAACGAACAATCCATAGCCGGCAGTTGTAAGCCCGCCATCTGCTGTAACAAAAATCGACATAAAAAAACCTCCTTGGACAGTTCGTCAGGAGATCAAAAACAATACCGCTCCGGAGCGCCCCGCTCCAAAGCAAATATGTGCTTCCCTTCGCCGGTATTACCCGGATCAGGTGATAAGGGTCACCGGAAATCCGGTTTCTCAGCATTTTGCTCCCCCAGCGATTTATATAATTTACATCCTATGTTTTAATACATATCCTTTGTTTTGTCAAGAAAACCCGGGGCCGGATGTGCTGTCTTTGTCCCTGTCAGTCATTTTACGATTCCTGTAACGGCTTTTTCTCAAGATAGACATTGAGCCATTTCTCATGGCCGCGGCCGGGACGGACATCTCCGGTGAGCGCATAGCGGACCAGGCCAAGGGCAGGGATTCCCGCAAGGATCCCGTCCATATCCTGTTCCGTCAGGTCCGTAAAGTAGCGTCCGTTCCGCTCTCCCGAGAAGCTGCCGTATTTAAAGGACATATAGAATACGCCCCCTTCCCGCAGAAAAGGGGACAACCGTTCGATGACCCGGACGATCTCCTCTTTGGGAAGATGCAGCAGGGAGGCGCAGGCCCAGATTCCGTCATAGGTCTCCCCGGGACGGAATTCCTGAAAAGTACTGCAGATCACCGGCTGCCCGGTAAAGTCCTCCGCCAGTCTGCAGAGCTCCTCCGATCCGTCTACCGCCGTGACCTTGAACCCCCGCTCCAGAAACAGGCGGGTATCCCGGCCCGGCCCGCAGCCCAGATCCAGGATCAGGCTGCCGGCCGGCAGCATCTCCAGAAATTCCTTCTGCAGGGCGGACATGGAAGCGTGAATGGTATCTTCCCGAAAGCTGTCCGCGTGGCTGTTATAATAGTCCAGTGTGTTCTGACAATATCTTTCCATATTCCTCTGTCTGTTCTTTAAGGATTACAGGGGATTTTTTACAAAAATATCCCTTGACATTTGTGACAACTGACTTGACGCAGTGTATTCCTGTGATAAAATACAGTCAATCCCTAAACCTAATCAAATCTAGCTATGAGCACGAAAGGCAGGCCACCGCAAGGTACCTGCCTTTTGTGTGTCTATGGACAGATCAGGCGTCCGGATCCAGATGATAGGTCCTGATGACCGGCTTTTCCAGACGGACGGGCCCTCCGATCCCGGCTTCGACAATCCTTCCCTTCCGGCAGAGGATGCTGGCATAAAGACGGCCGCCGGGCTCAGTCAGTTCCAGACGGAACAGGCCTTCCTGTTCCTGACGGCCTTTCCATACGGCACAGGCCAGAGTGCCGCTGCCGCAGCTCCTTTCCCATACCCGGGTCTCCAGCTCTCTCACCCAGACACAGGGCCGCAGATATTCTCCCCGCAGGAACATGACCCCGATGGCAGACCAGTCTGTGTATTCCCGCAAATGGTCAATGATCCGGTCTGCCAGGCCGGAATCCGTTTCCCGGTCCTCCAGAATCAGATGGGTAATGCCCGCAAATTCCACATAGGGAAAGGTCCCGGCCCCGGGAATCTGAATCTGACCGGTCTTTTCCGGCAGAGGCATGCGGGCTTCCGCGCCTTCCTCCCCCAGTGTGACCTGCAGGGGTTCCCTGGCTCCGGAGACGGTAATGGTGACCTTTTCCCCGGTCCGCATCTGCCGTTCTCTGCCGATCAGATAACCGAAGCTCCTGGAAGCGTTGCCGCAGAATTCGCCGCCGCTCATCTGCAGATGTCCCGGATGTCCGGGACCGGGCATGGTAATAAAGCCTGCCTGTTCCGCGTCCAGTTCCTCATCCGCCACGATGGCGGCACCCAGAGCGGCATGCAGGCGGGCAGGCACCGGATCCGTGATGAAAGCTGTCCGGTTACCGGCCGGATCCGCCATGATAATGTTTACAGAGTATTCCACACATCCACCCCCGTCTGATACTGCTCCCGCTGCCGGCTCCTCCTGTGATCCGGGTCAGCTTTCCAGCATTTCTGTCTTTTTTTCTTCCGCGCTGAGCACTTCATTCATACTGCCGGTCCTGTAGCCCTGCAGGTCCATGGTCACATAGGAAAATCCCAGCTCCCGGCAGGTCTCCACGATCCTGTGCCGGATCTCCCGGTCCAGCAGGATTCCGAAGTCCCCGGGCAGCAGCTCGATCCTGGCCATGGTGCCATGGATCCGTACCCTGTACTGTTCCAGACCCAGACTGCTGAGCATCTGTTCCGCCTCTTCCACCATACGCAGCTTTTCCGGCGTGATCGGCTCCCCGTAAACAAACCGGGAAGCCAGGCAGGCAAAGGACTGCTTGCTCCATGTAGGCAGTCCCATCTGCCTGGACAGGATCCGGATTTCGTCCTTATACAGTCCCGCTTCCCGCAGGGGACTGAGCACCTCTAACTCCGCGATGGCCCGCAGGCCCGGCCGGTAGTCGCCCAGATCATCCATGTTGGAACCTTCCGCTACGGCCGGGACTCCTTCCGCGGCCGCAATCTCCTTCATTTTGGAAAACAGCGCGTGCTTGCAGTGATAGCAGCGGTCTTTCCGGTTCCGCGCGTAGGCCGGTATGTCCATCTCTCCGGAGTCAAAAAAGATCTGCCGGATGTTTTCATCCCGGCAGAAGGCTGCCGCTTCCTCCTGTTCCCTGCGGGGAAAGGAGGCGGACCGGGCTGTGATGGCAACGCACCGGTCTCCCAGGACATCATGGGCCGTCTTCAGCAGAAATGTGGAATCCACCCCGCCCGAAAAGGCCACGGCCAGGCTGCCCTGCTCCCGGATATATGTCTTCAGTTTTTCCAGTTTTTCATTCAGATCATTTTTTCTCTCAGTCATTTTTCTCCTGTCATCTCTGTTCCGGCAGGTCTCCCATCCCTGCCGGTTTTATCGGAACCAGCGGTCCGTCAGCTCCATGACTTCACGCAGATAGGCCAGATCCCCCAGGATATCCCCTGTCTCCAGGGAATGATTGCCGCCCGGACAGGTATATAGGATCTGACCGGCCCTGCGGCAGCCCTCCCTGACTGCCTCATCGTCCGGTTCCCAAGGATCCGCGGTCCCATGGAATACAATGGCCTCTCCCGCCGCGTACAGAAAAGTCTCCTTCAAAGGCGTATAGCATATCGTTCTGCAGGAAATCTGCACCTGCTGCCGGACCATTGCGGCAATCACCGTTCCGATGCTCTTCCCAATAAAGACGATATCTTCGTAAGCCTGCCAGTCCACATCCGCCAGCTGCTCCCGGGCCTGTTCCAGGGCCAGAAGGGCAGCTGCCCTTTTCTTTTCGTCATTGCCCATGATCCTGCCGGGCAGGTCATGATAGGAGATCCGGATGATCTCGTATCCATGTGCCGCTGCCAGCTTTCCCGCGTAATACAGCAGGGGCTTATCACAGTGATAGCCGATCCCCGGGAACAGGACCGCCAGTTTTCTTCCGGATACAGCCGCCTGTGTATCTTCCGTATTCTTTACTTTGTCAGCCATATTCCGCTCCATTCTCTGTCTGCTCTGTCCTTGCTGCTCTGTCCGGGTTGTTCTGCCCGGATCCGTGTGACCGCGCCTGTCTGTCACTGAGCGGTCCACCCGTTCAGATAAGCTTCCTGGTCGGGCGTCAGCCGGTCAATGGCAAGACCCATGGCGGCCAGCTTGCAGCGGCCGATCTCATCATCGATCGAATCCGGAACATCATATACACGGGTCTCCAGGCTGTCCCTGTGCTCCGCCAGCCATTTCAGGCTGAGGGCCTGGACCGCGAAGGACAT
>ONRU01000175.1 GCA_900320325.1 uncultured Lachnospiraceae bacterium | reverse complement strand
CAGTAAAGAATACCTCAATAAAGGCTGTTGATGTAATCGGTCAAGGCCTGCCGGTCATAGAACTTCTCCGGCGAGCTGATCTGGTAATCCGGATCCGCGCCGCGGTCGATGTCGTAGAAGGAGCCGTTCTTGAGGAAGGACAGGCGCTTCTGCTGGGAAATCCGGAAGGAAGAGCCCCAGGCGGAAGAGACAAATTGCACCATGCAGCTGCCGCCGCCGGATGTCCTGCCCAGCAGGGTAGCCCGGTTGGAATCCTTCAGGACGCAGGGAACCAGGTTCCCGCAGGAGAAACTGTAGGGAGAAGTGAGGCAGAATATTTTTTTGTCCGCCACAGTATCTTTCTCATCAAACTTCCGGTCGCGGTTGACGTCGGCCAGGTAAGAGGCGGTACTCATCGCTCCGGTCATGGTGTTTTCCACGCTGATATCTGCCTCACCCAGAAGCCAGGCAAGGACAAATACCGCGGTGTCTGACATACCGCCTTCGTTCAGGCTCAGGTCGAGCACAACATTTTCAATCGGGCTGTTTTCCCGGGTAATCTGCGCGTGCGCCTTCATGATCAGGCCGATCGTATCATTATCCGGGAAGGCATTGACATCTTCCTCACGATAATAGGCTTCCATATCATTGACGTTGGGGGTAAAAAAACTGTCGAACGTAATGTATGCGGTATTGCCAACCTCTTCATATCCGGGGATTCCGTCGGGATAATACACCTTCCTGGCTGCTGCGTAGCGCTCAGATTCAGCGAACATTTTGGTCACAGAGGTGCCGAAGGATGTGTCGTATTTGACAGGGCCGGCCAGATAGGAAGGAGCCAGGAACGCGGAATGGCCGTCGTCCAGATAGTCAAAAATCAAACGGGCAATCATATAATCGGCACCCGCGGGATCTGTCTCCTTCAGGATCCGGTCGAAGGTGACGGAATGTAGCAGGGTTTCAAAATGCCCGATGTTATGCGCCTCCTTCAGGCCGTAACAGTAATCCAGCATCATGCACAGTTCTTTATATCCGAATTCCGTCAGTTCCGCGCTGCGCTGCCCTGTCGGCGCGGCATAATACAATTCATTCGCAGTGTTCATCTGGTCCGACATGATCAGTACCTGTCCGTTGAAGAACAGGTTCTGATTACGGCCCGGGGAGAAAAAGAAATCATTCAGGATCTGCAGGGGAACGAAGTATTTTCCGTCTCGTTCAACCAGATCAATTCCGTAATCGCCGCACCGGATAACCAGCTGATCTCCGTAACGGTCCAGGGCTTTCTTTTCGACCTTTTGGAAAATCGACGGTTCCCCGTCCGCGTTGAACGTATTGATGGCGGTTACATCCAGCACGGTCGTTGAATTTTCCTTCCAGCAGAACAGATCGTGATCCAGGAAAGTAATGGTGTCCTTGTCAAAATCGAAAGTCGCGTAGACGCCGTTGTCAATCGCGCCCTCCGCGGGCCGCTCCCGGATAACCGTCGTGACCGCGCCTTCCGACCTGGAGGTATAGGTAAATTTACCGGTCGCTGAGCCCATGAGGTCTTCGATCAGTTGACCCACATCATTTGCTTCGACATAAGGAAGATCCTTCACACCGTCCAGGAACCAGAGCGTCTTTTTTAATCCGGAATCGATATTGTTTACCGTCAAATAAAGGGGAAACGATTCGCTTGTGAGGCTCTGTGCCGCAGCAGTACTTTCAGCCATAACCGGCACGATGCCTGCCATCAGGCACAGGCTGAGAATCAGGGAAATCAGTTTTTTCATTGGGTTCTTTTTCATGGGTTTTCTCTCCTTTATTTCTGCTGATACTCATCCCCCAGCAAAGCCTTCAGATGCTCCTGATCTGTTTCATCCGGCTCATATCCGGCATCGAGGGCTTTCCGGTACCATTCCGCCGCTTTGTCGGGATCTTTCTCCGCGCCTTTCCCTTCATAGAAGAATTCTCCCAGACCGAACATCGCAGACGGCACTCCCAGATCCGCCGCGCGCTGCAAGCAGTCATATGCCTTGCCGTAATCCTGTTCCGCACCCAGGCCGAAGTAATACATGAATCCGACGTTGAATATCGCCGTTGCATTGCCAAGGTCCGCCGCCTTCTGATAGTATTCAAAGGCCTTGGCGTAATCCTGTTCCACTCCCAGGGCTTTGTCATACATATAACCCAGATCGATCAGGGCCTCCGCATTGCCCTGATCCGCCGCCTTCTGATAGTATTCCATCGCCTTACCGTAATCCTGCTCCACACCTATGCCAACGCCATACATGTATCCCATACAGTAAAGTCCCATTGGCTCACCCAGGTCCGCGGCTTTCTGATAGTATTCAATCGCTTTGCCGGAATCCTGTTCCAAGCCCTGACCGTTCAGATACATTGTCCCGAGATTCACCAAGGTTTTCACGTCGTTCTGATCGGCTGCCAGATGATAATACTCCAGCGCCCTGTCAAAGTCCTGTTCTACACCAAAGCCCCATTGATACAGAAAACCGATGGATCTCCACGATTCGATGTTACCGAGATCCGCCGCAAGCTGAAAATACTCCATTGCCTTGCTGTAGTCGTTCGCATAATAAGCATCCAGCCCGGCCTGTCGAAGAGAGACCGCCAGTTCATCCATGTTTTCTTTTGCTTCGGTTGCGTCAATATTCGCACCCTGATCCAGGGCTTTTTTGTAGTACTCGCCAGCCTTCAGGAGATCCTTTTCGACTCCCTTGCCGCCGCGGTAAAGGTCCCCGAGACCGGTATACGCAAATGCCAGGCCCTTGTCGGCGGCCTGCTGATAGTATTCCATTGCTTTGGCGTAATCCTGTTCCACTCCTTTGCCGTATTCGTAAAAGTCACCCAGATTGTTCAGCGCCATCGGGCTGCCCTGCTCTGCAGCTTTCTGATACCACTCCAGGGCCTTCCCGTAGTCCTGTTCCACGCCCAGACCATGATCATACAGATAACCGACAGACCCCAAAGCGTCTGCATCGCCGGCGTCCGCCGCCATCTGATAATATTCCATCGCCTTGCCGTAATCCTGTTCGACGCCCTCTCCGAGGAAATACAGGTTCCCCAGAGCATACAGTGATACTGTATCACCCAAGTCCGCGCCTTTCAGAAAGTACTCCATGGCCTTTCCGTAGTCCTGTTCAACGCCCACACCCGCCTCATACAGAGCGCCGACAACGCCGCAGGCCTCTATTTGGCCGGCGTCCGCTGCCGGCTGAAAATACTCCAGCGCCTTCCCGTAATCTTCCGCGTTGAGGGCATTCAGGCCGGCCTGATAAAGCTCCTCCGTGGTCATCTCCGCCTTCGGGGCTTCTGCCGCCGGGACTTCCGCTGCGGAGGATTCAGCTGCAGTTGCGTCCGCTTCCGCGGTTTCGGCAAACGCCGCGCCGAAAGCAGTGACGCACAGACAAAGGGCCAGTACAAACAGCATGATCTTCTTCATGGTCTTTCTCTTTCTCTCCTTCGATATTTTTCATGAACCGAACCGTTTTCGGGGTATGAATATGCCTTTGGTATCTTTGCGATATCCATCTTATCCGAATACAGGTTTTCAGTCAATGAAAAATCACGGGAGGACAAATCCCACAGATCACACTTTCGTATAAACCCAGCAGGCCGCACTTGAAAGCTTCAATGACATCTGAAGAAAGCTTCTGCACCAGCTCCGCCCGCTCGGCGGGGCTGGTCGTCATCACGGGCTCAAAGACAATTTCGAGATCCTCCGGGACAAAGCCCCAGCAGGAAATCGCCATGACCGGCAGGAGCTTTTCCAAAGCGGGACGGAGCATCCGCTCCTGCAGCTGCGCGATCATGTCATAGTAATTCCGCAGATCCATTTCCCCGGTGGAATTCATCCCCTGGGGACTGCGGCCGAAGAGCTTCGTCGCCGGGATCTCCGCCGCGCCGGCCATGTCCATCATGAACTGCTCATAGATCTCCGACAAGCCCCCGAAGGAATAGGAGTGCGTCTCCATGTCATCCTCGGCGGACAGGACCTGCAGGCCGTAGGAAGTGCGGATCCGGTTCTCCTGCTCTATCGCCTGCAGGATCCCCTTCTGCTGGTGCTCCGACCCGAAGGCCATATGCTCCCCGAAGCGCCCCATCTTCAGGGTTGTCACATTCGCCTGGAAAACCAGCTGGGCAATATTGGCGCTCGTCGCAGAGCGCTTCTGCAGTTCCTCCCAGATATGCTCCAGTTCCGACGCGCCCCAGTAATTCTCCGCGGCGGTTTCCATCCACGGGAGTTCCCGGCCGGTGAACCGCAGGACCCGGGAATGATGGATCTTCACGGACTGATATGTGCGGACCGCCCCTGTTCCGTTTCCGGAGTCATCAGAAACCGTTCCTTCGCTCAGTTCCAGATTGACGGTATAGTACATGGGCAGGCCGAAATCCGGATCATCCAGATCCGTAACCAATTCCATGGACGGCTCAATCCCCTGGGCCCGGTCCAGGATCAGCAGGCCCTGGAAGCAGCCGGGCAGGAGCATGTCAGGATCCAGCGGCTGGTCCAGGATCCCCTCCTCTCCCCGCAGAACAATGACCGCAATGGATCCGCCGTACAGCCTTGCCCAGCGGATCGCGTTGGTGATCTCCTGCTTGACGGAGTGCTTCGCCTCCAGGCGCTTCAGATCCTTAATATCCTCTTCCGGCATAGACGTGGATAAAGAATACCAGGAGCGGGTCATATCCTCTGACGGCATATCGATAATCTTCTTCGCCAGCCAGTTTTCCCGGTAGGCCACGGTCAGCAGTTCCGTATTGGAAGTCAGTCCGGAACGGCGATAAGTG
>ONRU01000028.1 GCA_900320325.1 uncultured Lachnospiraceae bacterium | reverse complement strand
GATGCCTTCTTCTGTTCCTGCGGCGCCTGCCCCGGTTTTTGAGAAGTCTTTTCCTGTTCCCGGGACGTCCTGTCCGGTTTTTGTGATGTCTGCTCCTGTTCCCGCGAAGCATCCCCCTGTTTCCGGGATGTCTTGTCCGGAGCGGGATCCTGCCCGTCAGGTTTTTCCTCTTCTGTTCCCGCAGCCGGTTTATCCCGCCCGGGCTCTTTCCGCAGGCCGGAAGAAGCGGAATCCGCTTCCTCACGGGGCGCTCCGGCCGTGGAGGCAGCTGATCCTGAAGTGTCAGCCTCAGCTGCCATGCCGCTCTCCTGCGAGGCAGCAGTATTTCCGGCAGACGGCGCGCCGTCCTGTTTTGAACAGGCCGCTGTAAAAGCCAGCGTGCCTGCTATTATGACTATGATCAGTCTTCTGCACATGGTCTGTCCCAATCAGAGCAATACTGCGTCAGCGCAGCTCTTCCGTATCCAAAAATCAGTTAAAATAGTCACGCGCGGCCCTGTAATATTGATACAAAGCTGCGCTTATATTCCGTGCCTCATCACCGGAATCCTGTTTCAGCAGCAGGCAGGCGTAGCTCAGTCCGCAGTACCTGGCTTCCATGCTGTTCCCGTCCTGGTCCGTGATCGTAATGGTATGGAAATCCGCCAGATTTTTGGCGGCGATACCGCTGATCTCCACATAATACAGATTCCCGTCAAAAGCGGGCTTCAGTTTTTTCCCGCCTGCCGTGAACAGATAATCATCAATATTTCCCTCATTCAGGCGGAACTTCAGCCTGATCGCGGATTTTTCCGTGAACAGGAAGGACATGGCGGTCAGTTTGACGCCGGGAATGGATCCATGGATCGAACCATTATACTGCTTCATCAGATCCAGCGTAACACCCTCCAGCTGGCTCCGGTCGATGTCCGCGTCGTCCTTATAGCCCAGGTATTTCTGCGTACACGCTCCGTAAAGCATCAGCTTCCGGGCCAGCTCCTTCATTTCATCGTCGTCACTGACTTCCAGGATTTTCTCACAGTATTTTTTTACACTGTACGTGTAGCCGTCTGTATAATCATTCTCTCCGGCTTTTAAGGCGATCTTTCTGCCATCCGCCCTGTGGACTGTAAGGATCACATCCGCATCATAAAGTTTGGGCACCAGCTCCAGCGTAAGCTGCTTCATCTCTGTATTGTCCCTGGTCACCGTTTTCAGGTCGGAAAGCCTGAACGTGTTCGTGACCGGCACGTCCCTGTTAATCTGGCAGGACACATACGTCCCCTGGGACTCCAGGACTTCGTCCGGGATGATCATATTGATATTCAGGCCGATGGAATCATCGAAATTGACACTTGCTGATTTCAGTTCTATCGTGCTCCTGTTATCAAGGTAATCATTCTCAGAAAGGGTCAGGTCTTCACTGGTATAAACGGCCGTCGTCTCCGTATAATATTTGTAGCTGGTGTAACTGGTGCCTGTCGTGTAGACCTTATACCAGGCCGCGGGGGATCCGCTCGCGCCCTTCAGGAAGTAGGCTTCATTGTTCCTGGTATCGCAGGATGTCACATCGACCAGATATTTCAGGCCGTCCTCCATGGTGACAATGTTCCATTTATGGAGATTCGCGGCATCCGCTTTGTTCAGGTAGCCTTTGACGCCCATGCACTCGATCAGGTCACTCTCGAAATCCGTCTGGTCGCACAGATACTGGAAAGCCTCCGCGTAGCCTTCACAGACAACATTGGTGTCCGGGTTTCCGTCAAATACATAGACAAGGTTCCACGCGCCGCGGTCTGTCAGGGTATTCGTATTGGCGATCGCGTCATGATCATATTCGACCAGGTCCTTAATCGTCCGCATGTAGAAGCGGAGCGTCTCATAGTCGTCCGCGCAGGCTGACCGCGCCTGCTCCACATAGGAAGCGGCATTGGAGACCGCCGCGGCGGCCGCGCCGGTCTTGGCGGCGTCCGTCAGGTACTCATTGCCAGCCTCTGCCCGGTAGGTCTCTTCGACTTTCAGCTTGAAGGCGGGCCCGCCGGCATATACCACGTAGGGGACGCCATCCGCATCCGCTTTCAGGATCAGGTCCGGCCTGGCCAGACTGGTGGATCCCAGATGCCAGTAGAGCTCGTAAGGGCAGTCGGCCCGCAGGGCATTCATGATCACACTGAGAGTGAGCACAAATCTGGCGTTGGTCTTCGTCCGCAGACTGGAATGCAGTTCTCCGTCTTCATCCACGATGTAGGGAAGATCCAGGTCCTCCGCGTACATGGGGCCGGTCAGGCCCGCATCCACTTCTTCCACCGGCACAGTGATGATCGCCTCCGTCCGTTCTCCATCGGCGATCTTCCGGATCTCCTGCTTCAGATATGTGTAGCAGGACAGGTTATGGCCGCTGAGCCTGGCGGAAGCGGACGCTTTCCGCAGCAGTTTCGGGGCAGGAGACGCTCCGGTACCGTAAAAAAGGCGTCCGGCGTAATCTTCATAGAGGGACTCGTTGTCGATGTCCTCCCACTCATAAGTCTCTTCGTCACCTTCCAGGATAATATAATTGCCTTCCTGCAGGGACCTGATCCGGGCTTCGTAGGCAGCGGAATGCTGCCCGTCCCCGGCCGGTTCCGCTTCCGGACCGGTCTCTTCCGGGACAGGCTCCTCCGGATCCTCCTCTGAAGACCCGGTATCCGGGACTTCTTCTTCCGGGGCAGCCTCCGCGGGCTCTTCGTCGTCTGTCTGTTCCGCGGGATCCTCCGGATCTGTTTCCCGCACGGCTTCTTCGTCCCCCGGCTCGGCTTCCTCTTCCGCTTCCGGGCTTTCCTCATAAAAGACTTCTTCCGGGCTTTCCGTGTCCCCGGCCGTCTCCGGGCTTTCCACGGTCTGTTCTTCTTCCGCCGCCATGACCGCGGCCGGTTTTAGAATGGGCTGCGCGGTCCCTGCCAGGAGGGACAGGGTCAGCAGGAGCGCCAGTCGTTTCTGGATATTTCTCATAGGTGGTATCCTTCTGATCAGATAAAAGATAAATGGGTTTCAGCGCGGGCATAACGAAACGGAACACATCGGTCTGTTCCGGCATGTTCCTGCTTTTCCGCCGCGCGGTCTTATGGTCGGTCCGGAGGCAGGGTCAGGAGACAGGCTCCTCCGGAAAATTTCTGGCTGTATTGAAAAAACGATTTCCGATTACACTGAGATTATAATATACCGCATTTATTCTTTAACACTGTTTTGTATGAATTATCGGGAAAATGTAGCGAATTCAGGATATTTTCCGGACTTTCCGGATTTGCCGGCGGGGCGCGGGGAAACAGGCTGCCCGGCTGTCATACAGCCGCGGAAAACAGGCCGCCTGTACAGAAATCGTTCCGTACAGACGGCCTGAAAATGTCTTTTCTCTGAAAGCCCGCTGCTTTTCCTCAGACAGGCGCGGTCATATCCCTGAGCCAGACACATTCCTCCAGCGTCAGGTAAGGTGAGATGTTTTCATAAACGGCCGCGTGATAGGCATTGAGCTGCTGTTTTTCCTTTTCACTCAGCCGGTCAGTCAGGATGGCACGGCGGTCAAAGGGAACCATGGTCAGGGTCTCGAACCTGTAGAATTCCCCCTGCTCCGTGGTAAAGGCGGGCACGCAGAGCATCAGGTTCTCCAGACGGATGCCGTAACGGCCTGCCAGATAGAGGCCGGGTTCATCCGATGTCACCATTCCCGGCACGAAAGGAACATTGCTGCCGGCCATGGCGATCCTCTGGGGGCCTTCATGGACGTTGAGCAGGTAACCGACGCCGTGGCCGGTCCCGTGGTTGAAGTCCAGCCCCAGTTCCCAGAGGGGCAGCCTTGCCAGGGTGTCCAGTTTTACGCCGCTGCAGCCCTTGCAGAAGACCGCGCCGGCCAGATCCAGATTGCCCCGCAGGACGGCCGTATAATGTTCCTTCATCTCTTCCGTCACAGTACCCAGGACAGCTGTACGTGTAATATCCGTGGTCCCCTGCAGGTACTGGGCGCCCGTATCCATCAGCAGAAAGCTGTCATGGACCAGGGGGATATTGGATTCCTCATCGGGATCATAATGCACGATGGCGCCATGGCTGCCGGCCGCGATGATCGGCGCGAAGCTCTGGTCCAGGAAGCCGTCCTGCTGCCCGCGCAGCTCCAGCAGACGGGCCGCCACGTCCAGTTCCGTGATCCTGCCCTCTTTGTAATCCACAGTGTCCAGGATCTGGTCCAGCCAGTACAGGAGCTTTGTGACCGCCACGCCGTCCCGGATATGGGCCCTGCGGATGTTGGCCGCCTCCACGGAATTCTTGACCGCCTTTTCCCTGACGGTCCAGTTCCCCTGACTGATAATGCCGACACCGGCAGGCACAGCCGCCAGCAGGGCCACGTTGCAGGAGCTTCTGTCCAGCAGCAGAGACGAGTATTCCGGCAGTTCCCGCAGGTCTTCGTAAACAGTGAAATAAGGACGGATCTCCACACCGTCCTCCGCCAGCTCCTGCCTGACGTCCGAAGAGACCGCTTCCTCTGAGACGTAGAGGACGGCTTTGTCAAAGTCAATCAGCGTATAGGCCATGGGGACCGGATTGAAGTCGATGTCCCCGCCCCGGATATTGAAGAGCCAGGCTATATCATCGAGGCCGGCGATCAGGGTCCTGTCGGCCCGGCATCCTGCCATATGTCTGCGCAGGCCTTCCAGCTTGTCCTTTCTGGATCTGCCGGTATATTTCTCCTCCAGGGTCCAGATGGGAGCAGCCGGAAAAGCCGGCCTGTCGGTCCAGATCTTACCCACCAGGTCCTCTGTTTCCATGAACCGGATATATTTGGGATCCAGGGCCTTATGCAGGGTATCCGCGAGACCGCCGCCGATGGTGCGTCCGTCATAGCCCAGGGTCTGGCCGGCTTCCAGACGGGAAGCGGTCCATTCCACAAAGGTGGGGACGCCGGGCTCTCCCATTTTCTGCAGAAGAATGCCCGTACCGGCCAGCTGATCCTCAGCCTGCAGGAAATACCTGCCATCCGTCCAGAGGGCCGCCTCTTCCAGGGTCACAGCCAGTGTGCCGGCCGATCCTGTGAAGCCGGACATATAGGCCCTGCATTTAAAATAATCGCCCACATATTCCGAAGCGTGGAAGTCATTGCTCACGATCAGGTAGGCGTGGATCCCGTTCTCTTTCATCAGTCCGCGCAGGGCTTCGATCCGCTGTCTGTAAATATTTTCTGTCATTCCCATTCCCTTCCTTTCATAAAGATCCATACCGGACACTCAATCCCGGGTCAGCTGTCTCAGGGACGTTTCCATGATATCCATGGCGGACCGCAGGTTCTGCATGGAGGTGGCATAAGAGATCCTGACCCTGTTGACCCCGTAAAAAGGCGTCCCCGGCATCAGGGCCACACCGGCTTCCTCCAGCAGGAAGCCGCAGAAGTCCACATCATTTTCAATGACCCGGCCTTTCCATTTGCGGCCGGCATAGGCGCTCATGTCAAAGAACACATAGAAAGCGCCCTGTATATCCGGGCAGGACAGGCCCGGAATGGTCCGGAGCCTTCCCAGGACATAATCCCTGCGCCGCTCGAATTCCCTGCGCATCAGTTCCACATCCCGCTGGGGGCCCCGCAGGGCGGCAATGGCTGCCTTCTGGGAGATCGAGTTCATGCAGGTGGTGGACTGGGTCTGCAGGATATTCATGGCCCGGATCACGTCCTTCCTGGCGGCCGCGTAGCCGATCCGCCAGCCGGTCATGGCATAGGACTTGGAGAAGGCATTGATCGTGATGACCCGTTCCCTGGCCTCCGGAGAAGCGGAGGCGGGGCTGAAATGCCTGGCGCCGCCATAGATCAGCTTCTCATAGACTTCATCCGATATGATGAAAAAGTCGTATTTGACCGCCAGGTCCGTCAGGGCCCGCAGGCTCTCCTCGCTGTAGACGGTACCGGTCGGATTGTTGGGCGAGCAGATGATAATGGCCTTTGTGGCGGGACTGACCGCCGCTTCGACGGCCCCCAGGTCCAGCTCATAAGTGTCCCTCTGCAGGTCACAGAAAACAGGCTCTGCCCCGGTCAGCCTGACAATTTCCGGATAGCTGACATAACAGGGCTTTGGGATGATGACTTCATCCCCGGCGGCCGCAACAGCCATCAGGGACAGGTAAAGGGCCTGCTTGGCGCCAACAAGGACCAGAACCTCCTCCGGCGTATACTCTATATGGTTATCGTTTTTCAATTTCTCCGCGATGGCTTCCCGCAGCTCGTAGATGCCCATTCCGGTCGTATAATGGGTAAAATCCTCTTCGATGGCCCGGATCCCGGCTTCCTTGATATGCTCCGGGGTCGGAAAATCGGGCTCTCCTACGTTAAGGGAAATGATCTTCCTTCCCTCCCGGCGCAGGGCGGCGACTCTGGCCACCATGGCGGAAGTAGCGGACATGGATATATTCCGCATCACTGGTGATAATGTTGTCGGCATTGTATACGCTCCTTTTTCAGGCGGCAGCAGACTGCCGTGCCTGTTCTGTTACGGATCTGTTCGATCCTTCCAAAGTATAGTCCTTCACGAAAAGAATACAAGGGTCTGTTGTCATTCCCTTCTTTTCGTGTACGTTACGATCATATCCACGACCTGGTCATAGGAGGCGGTCCCGGCCTCCAGTCCCTCTGTCTTCAGGTAGGTATCGTTGAGCCTGTCCGCTGTTTCGGAGACAGATCCCTCATAGGCATCCCAGAAGGCGGAATTCCAGATGATATCCCGCATGGCATCCTCATCCAGCGCTTCATGGACGGCCTTCCAGGCCTCCGGATCCCTTTTCTTCAGCTCATTGGCGCAGTAGATAAATCCCAGCACGGCACCGCTGTAACGCAGATCCGGATCCTCCGACCGGATACAGGACAGGTAACCGATGAAGTTAGCCTCTTTTTCCGACATGACGCCCTTGAGATGGGCCAGCTCATGTCCGATCGTGAATGGAATATTGTAGGCCGGCATGTCCCGGTTGTAGTTGGCTTCACAGGTGATCACACTGTAGATCCCGGTAAAGCCCGCGTAAGACAGGACAAAGGAACAGAGGACCCGTTTGGGACGGGGATAGAAGCCCCGCAGCCGGGGATATTCCTCTCCCAGCTGCCGCAGGGAGCTTCTGACCTTGTCCGCCGGATCCTCCGGCAGGACCATGATGCCCCTGTCATCTCTGGATACCCGGTCCGCGCAGGCATTGATCTCGTTCCCAAGATATTGGCAGACCGAAATCAGGTCCTGATCGGAATACTCCATACTCTCCAGCTCATAGGTCTCCGCGAAAGAAGCCGCGGAGAAATAAATATCCTCATTCAGCACGAAGAGGAGCAGGATCACTGACAGCAGCAGGCAGATCCGCCGGAACAGGCGTCCGGGGCCTTTACGTTCTCTCCCGGCTGCCGCGTCTTTGTCTGAACTCTGTCTCCTGTTTTCCATTTTGTTTTTCCGGTTCCGCAGGAAGGCCAGTCCGGCACGGACCAGCCTGACTGCCCGGATCAGGATGAGCAGGAGCAGAAGGGCGATCAGCGCTTCTCCCAGAGAAAAAGGCAGAAATCCGGCCAGCCTGCCTTCCGTCCCTGTCATGACCGGATTCATGATCTCCATATAAGCATCCGCAAAGCCGGACATATGCCGGGCCATCAGATGCAGGATCAGGGAGACCGCTGTCAGGAAGACTGTCAGGCAGGCGGCGGGATGGATCTTATGATTCATTTTCATAAAAGATGTCACAAAAAAACGAGTTAAAACATTGTTTACACTGCCGCGCGGAAACACACTCTTTCTGTTTCAACGGCATCGCTTCTTCCCGGATCCCTTAATAGGGCGTGAATTCATAATGTCCGGTCAGGTAGCCCTGTACGAAGTCACCGGCCAGGCTGGGGGTCCGGACATTTTTCCCGGCTTCCTCCGGGCTGAACCAGGCATAGGAATCGATCTCCCGGTTGGGATGGGGGCTGTCGCCTTTGACCACGGCCGTAAAGTTCAGCATCAGGGTATTGGAAGGCTTGAAATAATGACTGCGGTTGAAGTGGACAGAAATGACTTCCAGGCCCATTTCCTCCTTTACCTCCCTGACCACCGCGTGCTCGGCATCCTCGCCCTTATTGACATAACCGGCGACCAGAATGTAAGTGGGTCTGGAATACTGTTTGATCAGCAGGATCCGGGACTTGTCCTCATTGGTCACGATCATGCTGACGGCTGTATTGAACACCGGGAATCTGTAATCGGCGCATGTATCACAATAGGGGATCTCTCCCTCTCCTTCCAGAAATCTGGGGCGCAGTTTTGTTCCGCACTGCATACAGTATTTCATTTCCAGCATTCTGTCTCCTCCGTTCTGTCCGGACCGCAGGCACCGTCAATGAGCGGCGCGGCCGCGGAAAAATAATTACAGCCATCAGTATATCACAAAGCTGTGATATACTTCATTCAGATTCCTTTGTATAATTCTCTTTGTATTTCGCGGCCCCGGGGAATTCTGGGCAGTCCCGCGGACAGGACGCCCTATGTATTTATTATCTTTTCCCGGACACAGGGGGTATTATTTTTACAGCGAGACAGACGGCGGTCCGGCGGAAAATTTCCTGACTGCCCTGGATGAGGTCGTCCTGGTGTTCGACCGGCACCATCTGCGGCCCGGCAGGCCGCTGAATGTGCTTCTGGACCACGTCAGCCCGGGCCCTTCCTGTATGAAGGACGCCTGCGAGATCCATCTGACCACCGATCTCAACCATCCATCCCAGGCGGTCTACCAGTTCGCCCATGAATACTGTCATTTCAATATCCCCGGGCAGGTATGCGCCTCCCTGCGCTGGCTGGAGGAGTCCATCTGCGAGATGGCTTCCCATTACTGCCTGCGGCAGCTGGCCGTGGAAGTCTCCTATCTGACAGACCATCCTGCCCTGGCGGCCTACGCGCCCCGTTTCCGGGCCTATTCCGACAGCATGCTGGCTGCCGCGGCCGCGGCCGATTTTACAGACAGCGGCAGGCTGCGGAGACTGGCGTCCGACTGCTACCGGCGGGAGGAAAATCAGACGGCGGCCGCCCTGCTCCTGCCCCTGTTCGAAGCGGTCCCTGTCCTGTGGAAAGCAGTCCCCTGCCTGTCCGGCGTACCGGAAGGTTTCGATACGGTCAATTCCGCCTCGATCTGGAGGGAGATCTCCCCGCCGGAGACACGAAAAGCCCTGGACCAGCTGCGCAGGGAACTGTATCTGCTGCAGATGAACGCCCGCTGAAACAGGCAGCGGCCGCGGTCCCTGATGAAAAACGGAACAGAAAAATATAAGGCCGGACACGGAACTGGACTTTACTTCAGCTCCCGCGTCCGGCCTTATCGTTATTTGTCATCTGATATCCGGCCCCTTCTTTTTTCCAGCCAGTATTTCTCGCCCCGCATATAGAGCCAGGCCCCTGCCAGGCCTCCCAGGACACCGATCAGGATGCCGGCGGCCACGTCGGAAGGATAATGGACCCCGACATAGAGCCTGGAAAATGCCATAAGGCCTGCCAGGCACAGGGCGATGATCCCCGGCAGCTTCCGTCCCCTGGGAAGCGCCCTGGTCCAGGCTGTCGATACCGCGAAACAGCTGCCGGAATGGCCCGACGGGAATGAATTCGGGTCATCGATCCTGGCCAGAGGGATCAATTCTCCCGCGTATGTCACAAAAGGCCGGGGCCTCGTTACCGTGATCTTCACCAGATGGATGGCCCCGTAGCCGACCGCTAGGCCGCAGAGTCCGATCAGGGCATAGCGCCTTGTTTCTTTTCTGACCAGCAGAAAGGCAAGGGCCAGAAAGATCAACAGCCCGCCGTTTCCCAGCCGGGTATAAAAGGCCATGAAGGTGTTCAGGACAGCGTTCCTGAAATGCTCCTGCAGCCACAGAAGGGCCGCGTGGTCATAAATCTGTATCCATTCAAACATTTGCAGCACTCCCTTTATTTGTCATTTTACAGATCCTGCCTTTATTCTGTCAGGTCTTTTCCGCCAGATACCTGTCCAGCTCTTCGTTGAGCCAGGCAACCGCGTCATCCAGTCCCTGGTCGCTGTAGGGAAATTCTCTGCTGGTCATTTCCTCCGCCGGCGTGGCCGCGTAGGCATAGGGACCGGTCCACCATGTAGCCAGAAGGACCGCGGGTCCTCTTTTGTCCGGCGGTGTCCAGTGGACATTCTGCAGGGGTTCCCTGGCCAGCCGGGCCCGCATGCCGTCAGAGCTGGCAAAGTAGGCTTCCCCATATTCATAAAACAGAAGACTGTAGAATTCTTTACGATGGAATGACATAGATTGAATTACCTCTATCCTGCTATTTGTCTGCTGCATGTATTTATGGAACAGCTTCCTGTTCCGGACTGTTTCCGGATCCTGCTAATTCCCGGTCCGGCGTGAAAACAGGGTCCGGAGACGTCCCACGGCTTTCTGCGCGGCCTCCCTGCGGAGCCGGCGGTTATCTTCTGCCAGGTTCTCAAAATCCCTGCACAGGCTTTGGCAGTCCTGATAACGCAGATCCGGATCTTTCTGCAGACATTTCTCCAGGATCCTGCGCATGGCAGGCGAAAAGCCGCCCATATACTCCCCGATATAGGGATCATCCGCCGGCCCTTTATGGCCGGTCAGCAGGGCGAAGCAGGTCGCGCCGATGCCGAAAATGTCCGTCCTTCTGTCTGTCTGTCCAAAGCCCCCGTACTGCTCGGGCGCCGCGAAACCTTCTGTGGCGTACAGCAGGTCATCCCCCTGGGCGTCCTGCTGATATTCCCGCATGGCTTCGGGATCGACCAGGCAGATGGTCTTTTTTTTGTGAAGAATAATATTTTCCGGCTTGATATCCCGGAAAATGATCGGCCGCTCCATATGGTGCAGGGCATCGATCAGACCGCAGAGCTGGATCATCCAGTCGGCGCATACCTTCTCTCCGGGACAGCCGCTGCGGTTCAGCAGCTCGTGGAGAGATTCGCCCTCGAACCAGTTCTCGGAAACAAAAACAAGGCCGTCCTGTTCCATGATCTTGAGGACACGCTGTACGAACAGCTGGTCCTCCCAGATCTGTTTTGTGATATTCAGCACCGGGTAGAACTGGCGGTGAAAAACATTTTTGTCTACAGCCCGGATGGCCCTGGGCCTGCCGCTCCGCAGGCTCCTGCCCTTGTAGACCCGGATACTGCCGTGGTCCGCCAGCAGCGTATCCAGTTCATAACGGCTGCCGATCCGGTAGCCGGGCCCCAGCTTCCCGAAAAGGTCCTCCCTGTCTTCCCGGGCGCTCCCGTCCCGGATCATCTGAGGCTGCCGGCCAGCCGCTTTGCCCAGGCGCTGCAGCACCCAGTCCGCCATCTGGCTGCCGTCATGGAAGGACCGGTAGACGGCGAGGGACGGCGGCAGCTGGTCCCGGCCCATGCTGGTCCGGATCCAGACCGCTATGCCTGCCTTCCGTCTGTCCTTTTTCCCCCGCAGCCACTGGCGGCGGAAATGGTCCGCGGCCGCCGCAGCGGCCTGTTCTCCGCTGCCGGCCATACCGGGGACACACAGGATCAGGAAGGGAACCTCCTCCGGGATTTCTTCATAGCGTTCAGGATCCAGCAGAAGGCAGGCAGCGCCCGCTTCCGCAAGAGAAGCCATGACGCGGCTCCCCTCCTGCAGGCCCGCGGACTCCTCTTCCCGGGCATGCCCCAGGCCGATGATACATATATCCTGTACTTGCGCTTTTGTTCCGGTCATAAGCCACCTCGTCTTTTGAATCCCGTGGAGAGCGGAATGCCGCTTCCCGTAGCCGCATTACAGACTTACACAGCCGCGCGGCTTATATGGCTGCCGTAAATGACAGCTTTCAGGCCGCGCCGCAAAACTTTCAAAAAATCGGTCGGTTGTTCTGGACAAAATCATTATATCTGAAAATCAGGCAAAACTCCATTGGCGCATCATGAGATCTGTTTATATCTGGTTCATATCTGGTTATAACTAGTTATAACTGGTTATATCTGTTCAGACCTATTGAACTGTTTTCACCAGGGGCGGTCGCCGGACGGCAGGCAAAAAGGCCGGCGTATCGTCCCTGTAAGCTGTGGACGATACGCCGGTCTTTCTGATAGGTACCTGAGGATTTCAGGACTATTTTTGATTACCGGAAGCAGCGTGATCCGAAGTATCTTCCGCAGAAGTATTTTCCGCAAAGGTATCTTCCGCAGAAGTATCTTCCGCAGAGGTGTCTTCCGACGATGCCCGGGCCTCTTCCTGTTCTTCTCTTTCTCTGCGCATCTCTTCGATGAACTGCTGGGCGTCATCGGGCGCTTCATCCAGGTCATCTCCGGTATCGACCGTCAGCGGCTGCCGCTTGAAGAGGATATCGTAGAGCAGGGGGACGATATACAGGGTCATCAGGGTCGCGTAGAGCAGGCCCACCGAAATCACGATGGCCATGCCTCTGCCCATCTGGCTGCCCATGCCCTTGCCGAGGACCAGGCCCATCATGGCCAGGATAGTGGTCAGGGCTGTCATCATGATCGGACGCATCCGGGTGCGTCCGGTAGCGACCAGGGCGTCCTGCCGTTCCATGCCGCCCTGCCGCAGCTGGTTGGCGTAGTCAACGAATACGATACCGTTATTGACGACGGTTCCCATCAGGATCAGGAAGCCCATCATGGCAAGCATGGACAGCTGTTCCCGGAACAGGATCAGGCCGATCATGCCGCCGGTAAAGGCCAGCGGGATCGTGAACATGACGATAAAGGGTGACAGCAGGCTCTGGAACTGGGAGACCATGACCAGGTAGATGAACAGCAGGGCCAGCAGCATCAGCTTGATCATCTGGACCAGCATCTCGTTGATCTGGCTGGTCTCGCCTTCCAGCACGACACTGTAGCCGTAAGGTGTCTTATACGCGTCCAGCTTTTTCTGCAGGTCACGGCTGAGCAGGCTGAGATTATAGCCGTCCGAGACCGAGGCCGTGACTGTCACATAGGAGGTCAGGTTCCTTCGGTTGAGGCTGGACGGAGAGGTCGTCGTCTCCAGCGTGGCGAACTCGCGCAGTTTGTGGGACGTTTCCTCTTCTTCCTCATCCTCGTCCTCATCATCGCCGGTCAGGGCGGACATGGAGGACATATCTGTCTGGGAGGCAGAGGCGTCCGTCAGGGAAACAGGCTCGAATTCCATGTCCATCAGGTTCTCTCTGGTCAGCGGATCCGTCTCATCCAGGATCACGACATCCAGCGACATGCCTCCGCTGCTGATATTGGTGGAAGTGACACTGGTCTTGAGCCTGCCGGAGATCTCGGCGTAGATCTGCGCGACGGTCAGGCCATAGGACATGGCCTTGTCCTTGTCGATGATCAGATGCAGGGCCTCTTCCTGGTCCTCTTCACCGGCATTGACATCCTCAAAGCCTTCGGTGCCGCGGACGATCTCCGCGATGTCCTCGCGGATCTCTTCCATCTTTTCCATATCCTTGCCGTAGATGCTGATGGTCAGGCCTGAAGCCATCAGGCTGCCCATATCACTCATGCCGCCTGTAGAGGCCGTGATCTCGGCATCGATATCTTTTGTGGCTTCCATGATCTCGTCACAGATTTCATCGACTCTGGAGCTGAAATCCACGCCTTCCGAAGGATTGACATAGCAGAGATAGCTGCCCCAGGAATCTGAAGACGAGGAAGATAACCCGGAGGTCAGAAGGCCGGCTGTGCTGGACTGGTCCATGATGCCAACACTTTCCACATCTTCCAGGCCCATGACAGCTTCCATGACCTTGTCCACCTTGGCATAGGATTCTTCTCTGGTATCTTCTTCTGGGGTCACGATGGTGACCTGGATATCATCACCGGACATTTCCGGCAGGATCACGATGCCCATCATGATCAGGCGGATGCCGCAGAGGATCAGCAGGCCGGCAGCGGCCCCCAGGACCGGCAGTTTATGACGCAGGCACCAGCGCAGGCTCTTTCCGTAGGATTCCTGGACCCGGTCCATAAATCTGTTCTCTTTGGGCGTGACCCGCCGCAGGATGGTGGATCCGGAGGCAGGCACCACGGACATGGCGACCACAAGGGAGGCCAGCAGGCAGAAGGAGATCGACAGGGCCATGGGGACCAGCAGTTCTCTGACCGTGCCGCTGGTAAAGACCATGGGCAGGAATACACATACCGTAGTCAGGGTCGAGGCGATGATCGCGCCCGTGACCTGTTTTGTGCCCTGGACCGCGGCCCGGGGCGCCGGCAGGCCTCTGCCTCTGAGACGGAAGATATTCTCCATAACGACGATGGAGTTATCGACCAGCATGCCTATGCCCAGCGAAAGGCCGGACAGGGTCATCATGTTCAGGGTCAGGCCCGCGAAATACATCAGGACGATCGCGAACAATACCGACAGGGGGATACTGATGCCTACCACGACGGTAGGACGGAAATCCCGCAGGAACAGTGCCAGGATGATGATGGCCAGCAGGGCGCCGATGGCCATGCTCTTCACAATATCCGAGACGATCATGGTGATATAGGAACCCTGGTCCATCAGGGTCGCGGCGTGCAGGCCTTCGTCCCGGGCCTCCAGCTCACTGATCGCCCTGCCCACGTTCCGGGATACCTCGTTGGTACCGGCCGCGGAGCTCTTGTAAATACTGAGCAGGATGGCGGGAGAACCGTTCAGTCTGGCATAGGACTTGTCCGCGTTGTCAACGACCCGGATATCCGCCACGTCTTCCAGGCGGATGGTGCCCACGCCCTCGATATCACAGAGCAGGGCACCCGCGATATCTTCCGAATCATCATATTCATCTCCCACCTTGAGCAGCCAGGAGTTCCCCGCTTCATCGTCCACGTAGCCGGCCGGCATGGCGAAGTTCTGGGCGTAGATCATGGAGGAAAGGGTATCCACCGATAAAAGGGCGTCCAGGTTGGCGCTCTTGAGGACTTTTTCCCTGGCATCCTCCAGCTGCTTCTGGGCGGCCTGGAGCTGGGTCTGGGCCGTCGTCAGCTGGGAAGCGGCCGTGGAGAATCCGACCGCGGCTGTCAGCTGGGCCTGGGTCAGGCCCGCGTAGATCTCCTGCATGCCGTTGATCACGTCCGGTACCTTGTCCATGGAAGTGGACAGGGCGCCCAGGGCGCTCTCCACCGCTCCGATGGGGTCCGCGAGCTGCCCGCCCGTATCGGCCGCGGACAGCTGGGACATGGCCGACTGGATCTGGGGGACCAGCTGGCTGATCTTTGTCACGCCGTTGAGCAGGTTGGTGATGGAATCTCCGTTCAGGTTGTCATAGGCGTCACTCAGACCGCTGATGATCTCATCGATCCTTTCCTCCAGATTGGCCGTATCGATCGTCTGGGCCGCCTGGGACGCGGTCTCCGACAGGGTATTGGCGGCTTCCTGCAGCTTTTCCTGGGCCGCGGTCAGATCCGAAGCGGCAAGGTCCAGGGCTTCCTGCGCCTGGGCGACCGCCTCTGTCAGTCCCGTGATGACTTCCTCTTCTGCCTCTTCACCGGCATCGGCAAGGGCTGCGACCGCCTCATCATACTGGCTCTGGGCCGTTTCCATGGCCTTCTGGGCCGTCTCCACATCCTCCTGGGCGGAATCGTAAGCCGCCTGGGCGTCGGCCACGGCAGCCTTCACTGTCTCCGCGGCGTTGTTCAGGCCGGCCATGGCGCTTTTTACATCCTGCAGTTTGGAGATCATGCCTCCGATCGCGCCCTTCATGGTATCCGCGGCGTTTTTGGCAGGCTCCTTCAGGGCACTGAAGACGCCGGAGGCCAGGGTATCGCCGAATGAGGATTCCTGGCTCTGCAGTTCCGACAGGCCCGATTCCACCTTTTCTTTCGCTTCGTCCAGTTTGGACTGGGCATCCTGCATTTTGGATTCGGCCTCTCTGCGAAGCCGGTTATTGACGCCGGTGATCTTTTCCTTGTTCAGCCTTACTTCTACGGTCCTGTCCACCGTTCCGATCACGGAGATGCTGCCGATACCTTCCTGCCGCTCAATGTAGGGGATGACCTCTTCATTGACATAATCCGAGAGCTGATAGACATCATAGCCTTCCCGCTCGATCCCGATATACATGGTCGCGATCATGTCCATGCTGATCTCCATGATCGTCGGGGACGGGCAGGAATCCGGCAGGCTGCCCGAGACCTGGTCCACGGCGCTTGAGACCTTGACCATGGCGGAATCCATATTGGTGCCGTCGGTAAACTCCAGCTGCACCATGGAAAAATTCTCACTGCTGACCGAATTGACATTCTCAACATTGGAAATGGTGCCCAGAGCGTTCTCCATGGGCCTGCTGACCTCTGTCTCCACCTTCTCAGGGCTGGCGCCCGGGTAAGGCGTGATGACCAGCAGATAGGGCAGGCTGATCTGAGGCAGCAGGTCCGTAGTGATCCTGGTCATGGATACAAAACCCAGGACGATGACCGCTATGACCGCCACCATGACAGTAAATGGCTTTTTAACGCTGTATTTTTCCATAGAATCTCCAGTTTGCTGTACCGGGACGCCTGATCCGGATCCATTCTCCTGCCGGATGCCGCTCCCCTTTGACGGAAGAATGCCGCGGCCTTCTTCACATCTGTCTATATCTGTCTGTATTGATCAATATTGTTCCATCGCTTTTCCTGTATATATGCCTGATCCGGCACATCTTTGAACAACCTATAATGTAGCACGCTACATAAGAAAACTCCATACTGTTTTCCATTTTTTAACAACGTCCGGGAGATTTTTTACACCGCCATTTTCCCTGCCTGACAGGGCCGCCGTACCTTTGTTTCTGTACTTCCCCGTTTATCCTGTGCTATGATTTAGGGAAAAGCGGTCCTGCCGCGAAAGGAAGGGGGCGTCCGGCTCTGCCGGCGCGTGATCCCCGGGCGCAATACTAAACAGAAAGGCGGATATGTAGTATGCTGGCTCTTTTGATCCCTGCAGTGTTTTTTGTATCACTGACCGGACTGACGGTCATGGTCTCCGGACATAAATTCGGAGCGTGCGCTCCCGTGACTCTGTTCGCGTCTGTCTATATACTCTTTTTCAGCCAGTTC
>ONRU01000076.1 GCA_900320325.1 uncultured Lachnospiraceae bacterium | reverse complement strand
ACTGTGACCTCTGCGCCATACTCATCTTTTAATCTAAGTGCTGCTTCAAGACCAGCCTTGTCATCAGGATTCATGATGGCAAGCATTGCAGCTCTGTCAAGTGTTCCATCGGGTTTGAACTTAACGCCGCCCTTTGTATCGGGAACCTGCTTTACGCATACTACGACTTTCATGTGTCATTCTCCTTTGTTTATCAATCAAACTATACTCGGTAATCAAACCTGGTTCTGATTATCTCAGCATGGAGCCGGAGATGACCATACGCTGAACTTCGGATGTGCCTTCATAGATCTCGGTGATCTTGGCATCACGCATCATACGCTCAACTTCGTACTCTCTGATATAACCATAGCCGCCGAACAGCTGAACAGCCTTAGTGGTAACTTCCATAGCGGTCTGTGCTGCGAAAAGCTTGGCAGTTGCTGCCTCAACAGAGTAGACCTTCTGGGTTGCCTTTGCCATAGCTGCTTTGTAAACAAGGAGCTTCGCTGCCTCAACCTTGGAATACATCTCAGCAAGCTGGAACTGGGTGTTCTGGAACTGCGCGATGCTTCTGCCGAACTGCTTTCTCTCTTTGACGTACTCAACAGTCCTGTCAAGAGCGCCTTCAGCAATACCCAGAGCCTGCGCGGCGATACCGATACGGCCGCCGTCCAGGGTATGCATCGCGTACGCGAAGCCTTTGCCCTTCTGGCCCAGCAGGTTGGCTGCGGGGATTCTGCAATCCTGGAAGATCAGTTCATATGTGGAAGAACCGCGGATACCCATCTTGTTCTCTTTGGTACCGAATGTGAATCCGGGCGTGTCCTTCTCAACGATGAACGCGGAGAAGACTTTCTGCTTGCGGCCGCGCTTCTCAACGATATCTGTGTAAGCGATGACGATATAGATGTCCGCTTCCTTACCGTTGGTGATGAAGCACTTGGAGCCGTTCAGAATATATTCATCTGTCTCGGCATCATAAACAGCCTTGGTCTGAACGCCCTGGGCGTCTGTACCTGCGCCGGGCTCGGTCAGACCGAAAGCACCCAGCTTCTCACCCTTTGCCAGGGGGACCAGGAATTTCTGCTTCTGCTCTTCGTTGCCGTAGAACAGGATCGGATCACAGCAGAGGGAGCTGTGGGCAGAAACGATAACGGAAGTTGTACCGCAGACCTTTGCCATCTCTTCTACGCACATAATGTAGGTAAGCGGATCGCAGCCCTGTCCGCCGTACTCCTTGGGAACGGCGATGCCCATGAAACCGTATTTCTGCATCTTCTCTACGGTATCTCTGGGGAAAATCTCAGTTTCATCAACGTCAATTGCACGAGGCTTTACTTCTTTTTCAGCGAAATCTTTGAACAGATCTCTCGCCATTTCATGCTGTTTGTCTAACTGAAAATCCATTGTATATCTCCTTTAATTTTATTCTCATCCGCCGGGGGCCGGAAAGCCCCCGGCAGTCATGATCCATCCGAATCCGCTTACTGCTTGTCGGTAGCTACCTTGCCGTTGCTGTAGTCATAGAAGCCGATACCGGTCTTGACGCCCAGTCTCTTGCCGCGGACCATCTTACGAAGCAGCGGGCACGCGCGATATTTGGAGTCGCCGGTGTCGTTGTAGATAACATCCATGATTGCCAGAACGATGTCCAGACCGATGTAGTCGCCCAGCTCCAGGGGACCCATGGGGTGGTTGCAGCCCAGCTTCATAGCGGTGTCGATGCCGGCGATATCGGAAACGCCTGCCTCGTAAACACAGATACCTTCGTTGATCATGGGGACCAGGATCCTGTTGACTACGAAACCTGCTGCCTCATTGACCTGAACGGGGGTCTTGCCCAGCTGTACGGAGATGTCTTTGACCTTCTCAACGATCTCGGCGGGTGTATTCAGACCTGCGATGACTTCGACCAGCTTCATAACAGGAGCGGGGTTGAAGAAGTGCATGCCGATGACGGGCTTGGACAGGCCGGAACCGATCTCGGTGATGGACAGGGAAGAAGTATTGGACGCGTAGATGCAGTCAGGGTTCTGCACGATCTCGTCCTGCAGCTGCTTGAAGCAGGCTTTCTTGATATCCATTACTTCCAGAGCTGCCTCGACGACCAGGTCAGCATCTACAGCAATGGTGTTGAGACCGGTCACGATCTTGGCTACGATGCCGTCAGCGACTGCCTGATCCATTTTGCCGCGGGCAATCCTCTTGTCGAAGCCCTTCTTGATCTTGGCAAGGCCGCCTGCCGCGAACTCTTCCTTGATATCGCAGAGATAAACCTTCTCGACCGCGTCACACTGCGCGAATGCCTGCGCAATACCGGAACCCATTGTACCAGCGCCAATAACTGCTACTTTCATTTTATATTCCTCCTTGTTGGATTATGTTTCTTCATCTTGCGGATGCTGTGTCTGTGATTACTTATTCTGGAAATCTACGACTTTGACCTTCTTGGGGTCGTCTTTCTTGCGAAGGAAGTTGGCCATGCCTTCCTGCTGGTCATAGGTCTCGAAGCAGGAGCCGAACAGCTTCTCTTCGATCACCAGAGCCTGGTCCATGTCGACCTGAAGGCCGTCATTGATGGCCTTCTTGCAGGCGCGGACAGCGATGGGAGCCTGTTTCGCGATCCTGGCAGCCATCTTCTTAGCCGCGGGAAGGAGCTCTTCCTGAGGATATACGGCATTTACAAGGCCGATACGGTACGCTTCGTCCGCCTTGATATTGCTGTTGCTGAAAATGATCTGCTTGGCCATGCCGGGGCTGACCAGACGGGCCAGTCTCTGTGTGCCGCCGAAGCCGGGGGTGATGCCCAGACCTACCTCGGGCTGTCCGAACAGAGCGTTGTCGGAGCAGAGACGGATGTCGCAGCTCATGGCGATCTCGTTGCCGCCGCCCAGGGCGAAGCCGTTGACGGCCGCGATCACGGGGATCGGGAATGTCTCGATCTTACGGAATACATCATTGCCCTTCTTGCCGAAAGCCTCGCCTTCCGCCTTGGTCAGGGTGCTCATCTCGCCGATGTCCGCGCCGGCTACAAAGGATTTCTCGCCTGCGCCGGTCAGTACCAGGGCACGGACCGCTTCCAGGTCTACAGCATCCAGAACTGCTTCCAGATCATCCAGTACTGCTGAATTGAGGGCATTGAGCGCCTTCGGACGATTGATGGTGATCACGCCTACCGCGCCTTCTACTTCATAATCTACAAATCCCATAACTTGTTTACCTCTCTTTTACATGTTCCTCTGATTCCAGCGAATGCGCCCCCGAAGAGGGCATCTCCGAGGGGCGCATTGTATACAATATTATGCCTCGTATTTCTCAACGATGGTCGCGCAGCCCATGCCGCCGCCGATACACAGAGTCGCAAGGCCTCTCCTGGCGCCGCTTCTCTTCATCTCGTGCAGCAGGGTGACAAGGATACGGCATCCGGACGCGCCTACGGGATGGCCCAGGGCAATGGCGCCGCCGTTGACATTCAGCTTGGACAGGTCGAAGCCCAGGTCTTTGCCGACTGCTACGGACTGTGCCGCGAATGCTTCGTTTGCTTCATACAGATCGAAATCGTCGATGGTCAGGCCGGTCTTCTTGAGGACCTTTCTGGTGGCGGCAACGGGGCCTACGCCCATGATGGAAGGATCTACGCCGCCCAGAGCGCCGGCTACCCATGTTGCCATAGGGGTAACGCCCAGTTCTTTGGCCTTCTCTTCGCTCATCACGATAACAGCGGCCGCGCCGTCATTGATACCGGAAGCGTTGGCAGCGGTGGTAACGCCGTCAGCGTTGATGGGGCGAAGTTTGGCAATGCTCTCGGGAGTTGTGCCGGGACGGGGGCCTTCGTCAGTATCAACGATCACAGTAGCTTTTCTCTGCTTGACTTCTACAGGGATGATCTCCTCTTTGAAGATGCCCTTTTCCATGGCCGCGCAGGCCTTCTGCTGGGAATTGGCAGCAAATACATCCAGCTCTTCACGGGTCAGTCCCCACTGGGCAGCTACATTATCCGCAGTCCTGATCATGTGGTAGTCATTGAAAGCATCCCAGAGGGCATCCTTGATCATGGTATCGACCAGTTTGCCGTCGTTCATTCTGTAGCCGTAACGGCCCTGCATAACAGCGTAAGGAGCCATGGACATGTTCTCCATGCCGCCCGCTACTACGATATCAGCATCGCCGGCAAGGATCATGTCTGCTGCCATGTTGACGCAGTTCAGACCGGAGCCGCAGACAACGTTAATGGTCACTGCAGGGACTTCTACCGGGATACCGGCCTTGATCGAAGCCTGTCTTGCAACGTTCTGTCCCAGACCTGCCTGGATGACACAGCCCATCAGGACTTCGTCGACCTGGTCCGCAGGGACGCCTGCTCTGTTCAGGGCTTCCTTAATAACGATGGAACCCAGGGTTGCAGCAGGGGTTGTGCTGAGAGCGCCGCCCATTTTGCCGATTGCTGTACGGACAGCGCCTGCGATTACTACTTTCTTTGCCATACTACTTTCCATCCTTTCCCCTGTCGTCTGCGCGGCAGCCCAAACGACAAATTAGATTGTTAAATATTTATCATTGCATGTTGCATTATATCACTCAGCCAGATGGTTTGCAATCACTTTTGCCCCTTGTTTAGAATCATTTTATACAATTCCCTCCTGATGTCAGAATTGCAGGATCCGGCTGTCAGCGTCCGGGACCTTTTTACAGATCGGGCTCCAGAAGACCGTAGGTGTTGCCTTTTCTCTTGTAAACGACACTGACCTGCTCTGTCTCCGCGTTCATGAAAACGAAGAAGTTGTGGCCCAGCAGTTCCATCTGTACACAGGCGTCTTCGGGATACATGGGCTTGATCTCGAACTGTTTCTGCCTGACGATCCTGACGGTATCCTCAGCCGGCTCCGGACGATCCAGGAACTCTTTCTTGAAGCTGGAGCCGCCCTGGTGTCTGCGGATCAGTTTGCCTTTGTACTTCTTGATCTGCCTTTCAATGACTTCCTCGACCAGGTCAATGGATACATACATATCGTTGCTGACCTGCTCGGAACGGATAATGCTGCCCTTGACAGGTATGGTCACTTCGATCTTATGCCTGTCCTTGTCCACGCTGAGGGTGACATGGGCTGTCGTATCCGGGGCAAAGAATTTATCCAGCTTGCCCAGCTTATCCCGTACCGCCTCGTCCAGATTGGGCGTGACTTCCATGTTCTTTCCAATAATCACATATTTCATTGCAGCCTCTTTCCGCCGCTCCCCGGGAGCGGCCTTTTAGTCGCCACTTTCAGTCAAAAGGCCTCATATGACGCTGTTATAATTATAACATATTCCTTTGTCATACTGCACAGTTCCGCTGTCAGTCTTTATGAAAATATTATGAAAGATACTGGTAAAACAGAAGACAAAAAAAGGACTGTACAGCAATCTGCACAGTCCTTATCAGGATTTCTTCTTTATTATCAGGGGAAAATTCTCCTGATGGCGGAAATGGAACGATAAGCGGCGTTGTTGGAGACCTTGATGCCGTCTCTGTGGTTGGAGGCATGTACGATCTTGCCGTCGCCGATATAAATGGCTACATGGCCGTAATAGCAGATCAGGTCGCCGGGGCGCGCCTCGGAAAGAGAGGAGACAGAAACGCCGCAGGAACGCTGGGCCGCGTCGTAATGAGGCAGGGACACGCCGAAGTGGGCGTAAACAGCCTTGGTGAAGCCGGAGCAGTCACAGCCGTGGGTCAGGCTCTCGCCGCCCCATACATAGGGATTGCCGATGAACTGCATAGCATATCTGACGACCGCTTCGCCGGAGAAGGACTCGTCATAGATCTTCTGGGCTTTGGCCTGCTTGGTGGCGGTAGCGTCCGCTGCCATCTTGGCCTTGGCGACCACGCCGATGGCCGTCGCCGCGCTGGTCTTGCCGCTTGCTGTCAGAGCCTGCGCCTTCGCGAGAACGTTCTCCGCCCTCATGGCGTCCGCCTTGGCATCCTCCAGAGTCTCGTAAGGAGAATCATTTCTGGCCTCTACGACCTCCATGGTATCACCTGTCGGATAGGATGTTTCAATTGTCGCGTATTCAGCGGAGATATAGCCTTCCCCGTCTGTGGTGGCAACTTTGATCCAGTCGCCGTTTTCCTCTACAACCTCGACTTCATCGCCGTCGTGCACGCGGGCTACGATATCATAATCGGTGCCTGCGCCTTCACGGATCCGGAGATTTCCTGTGCTGGTGCTGATCCTTGCGACCTTTTCCCTGGTCAGCTGTGCAAGTGATTCCGCCGCGCTGCCTTCAACGACATATTCGCGCATTACATAACCGGTAACATCTCCGGATTTAATCTGGATCCAATCACTGCCGTTGTCCTCAACAACAGTCGCTACATCGTTGGCGCTGAGCTTTCCGGTGATCTCACTGTTGAAGGAAGGGGATTTTCTGACGTTCAGAGAATCTTCAGGGCAGGCTACAACGATCTTGGATGAAGAGGATTCTGAGCTGTTTCCGTTGTTGGCGTTCAAGACCATGTCTACATTGGCGTAGAAGCTGGCGAGATCCGCTTCCGGGATCGCCTCTGCCGCGAGGACGGGGGCCGCCGCTCCTGCCAGAACGGAAATGGTCATTAAACTGGTAACGAATCGGACATTATGAGACTTCATTTTTCCTCCAGAATTACAACTTTCTGTGATTTTGATTACAGAATTTTCTCTTTTGTTACAAAATTATTACACATACCCGATAACACTATAACAAAAGCCTTAACAGTTGTCAACTAATCCGGGTCCTTTCAGCCGGAAACTTCATGAAATCTTTATGAAATCCCAAAATTTGTCTGATTTTACCGCATTATACGGCTGTTTTCAGTTGGCGACCCCGTGGTGGGCCGTATAGCTGTCGGGGGTCAGGGGCGCGAACACGTAGCCGTTGGCCAGGCCCCACTCGATCACGTCGTCTATGATATCTACCGTATAGCTCTTGACGTCGTGGCACAGGACAACATTTTCCTTATACATCTGGCACTCGCGCAGGATGTTCTGATAGACTTCGCTGCCGGTGACGGTATTGGAAGCGTCGCCGGAGGAAACATTCCAGTCAAAATAGGTGTAGCCCCTGGCCGCGGCATCCTGGGTCAGATAGGTCATGATGCCGGGATTGAAATTGCTGACCGTATTGGAGGAACCGCCCGGAAAGCGGAACATCGTGGTCCGTTTGCCGGTCTGGGCTTCGATGACCTGTTCCATCTCCTCAAAGTCCTCCCAGTAAGCGTCCGCGCTGGAATAGATCAGGTCATAGTCATGGGAATAGGTATGGACAGCGACCGTATGCCCTTCCGCGGCCTCCCTGGCCAGCATGTCCTCATAATCCGGGAAGGCATGGGTGACAAAGAAAGTTGCCTTGACATCATACTGGGCCAGGACATCCAGCAGCCTGGCCGTATAGGGACCCGGGCCGTCATCGAAGGTCAGATAAATGACCTTGTCTCCGGCCGGTTTGGGACTGACGGTAACCGTCCTCTGGGCCTGGCTCTTATTGCCGTAGGAATCCGCCACCTCGTATTTCAGGACATAGTCCCCCGGCGTCTCGGTATCGACCGTCCCGTCCACCGTGACCCGGTCCGTGATATCTCCGTCCGCGTCATCAATGGCCGTATAGGAATCCTCAAAGCTGCCGCCCTGGGTGATGGTCTGATCGCCGCCCTCCAGGGTCAGTTCAGGAGCGGTCCTGTCATCGTAGACAATGGTCCTGGCGACGGAAGCCTTGTTCCCGGAGGAATCCGTAACGGTATAGACCACGGTCCCGTCTTTGACCTGGCGGTCAACCCGGTCGGTCAGGTCTCCGTCATAATTGTCCGAAGCTGTATAGCCTTCCTCTTCGTATTCATGGCCGGGCAGCGTATAAGCGTCAGGATCCGATTTCAGTTTGATCTCCGGCGGCACCGTATCCTGTATAATGACGGTTCTGGAAGCGGTCTCCCTGCTGCTGCCGTCCGCGGCGGAATAGACCACGCTGTAGGTACCCGTCTTTTCGGGATCCACATTGGAGGCGGTCTTTACCTGCAGGTCTTTTCTGATGAAGGAGAAGATGCTGCCCTTCCGGACCGCCGCGGCACCCGGGTCTTCAAATTCCGCTCCATATTCCACATACTGGGTCTGGTCTCCCAGGATGTCGATCTGAATGACCCAGCGATTGGCGCCATACAAAAGCGCCCCTACAGCGAGCAGCAGGATCACTGCCAGAGGCAGGATCCTGACCGCGATAGAATGTTCCTTTCCTGATTTCTTCATAACCCGATCCTTTACACATTTCCTGCCATGCAGGATTTTATGATTCTGTACTTTCCGGCCTCCCTGCCGCTTTCTCCAGGGCAGCCGCCAGTTCTTCCACATCCACCGGCTTGGCCAGATAATCGTTC
>ONRU01000050.1 GCA_900320325.1 uncultured Lachnospiraceae bacterium | reverse complement strand
CGGAAGCAGCAAGTACTATTTCTATCCTTCCACCAGGATCATGGCGACAGGTACTGTCAAGATCGACGGCACTACCTATAAGTTCAGCAGCTCAGGCGTACTGCAGAGCACGTCCGGTTCCTCCGGCAGCAGTTCTTCTTCCAAGAAGTCTGACGCGACCATCCGGACCCTGCTGATGAACTACGTCAACAACAGGAACAACACCAGCAACAGCATTACCGCCCAGCTGGAGGCGACATCCTATGGCGGCAACACCAACATCCGCGTATTTGACCTGTTCGTCAACAGCGGCAATACCTATATCGGCAATGCCAAGGTGGATGTTACGACCGCTGATGTCCTCTTCACATGGGTCAACACAGCGTCCAGATATGTCAGCACCACCAGGATCGGTACTACCGGCGTTCTGTGGTAATCCAAAGAACATAAAGACAGCGGAATCTACAAGTCCCGGCCGCGCAGGGCCATCCCGCAGTCTGTAACACAGGCAGGCCGGAAAGATCGTTCTTTCCGGCCTGTTTTCATTCGTTTTATTTCCTGCCGTTTAACGGGCTTTTCGGTGGTATTTGTGTCCGGGAAATGATACATTATAAGAGTGCGGTGACAGGAACCGCTGCAGAAACACCAGCCTGCGGATATCAGGGGACAACGTACAGAGGGATCCGGTGGGATCCGGAAGCAGGACCGCGCGGGCATATAGAATGAAGGAGGGTTTATGATGAGAGGCAACCGTTTTGTGTGCCTGCTGTTATCGGCTTTGATCGCGGCATCTGCCGCGGCGGCGCCAGTTCTGGCCGCGGATCAGGAGACAAACGTAACCGCGGATGGTGAACAGGTACAGGAGAATCAGGAAGAAGAGCAGGCGCAGACCCCGGAAGCGCAGGAATCCGCTGTTAAGACAAAGGCAGAGGACGCGTCTGCGGAAAGCGCAGGGCAGGAGGAATCTGACGCGGCGAAAGAAGCTGCCGCGCCGGCGGACAAGACTGATCAGGCTCCGGAAGCGCTGACGGAAGAACAGGAAGCGGCAGCCCCGGAGCAGGTGAAAGAAGCTGCGGCAGAGGAAATCACGGAAGCCCCGGCCGGAGAAACGGAGGAAGCTGCTGAAGCGGAAACCGCGGAGGAAGAGGAGATCGTCGAGGGTCAGCTGATTCCCCTGGAATCTTCCAATGACGGCTGGTTCAGCAATAAGGCCGGGACCCGATATTACTATATGGACAACAACCGCTATGTGACCGGTTTCCGGACCATCAAAGGGGATACTTATTATTTCTATCCCTCTACCCTTTCCGTAACGCAGATCAGGACCGCTATGGCGGTGGGCTGGATCTCTACGGGCGGCAGGAAGTATTACGCGAAGAAACGTTCAGGAAGCTTCAAGGCTCCCCTTGTATCCGGTTTTCAGAAAATCGGGAACTATACCTACTATTTTTATCCCGCTAAGACAGGGTCCCATCCAAAGTACTCCATGGCGGCCGGTGTCTTCAAGCATAACGGTTATACCTATTATGCCAACTCCAAAGGACATGTAGTGACCGGTTTCCAGAAGATCAAGGGAAAGACCTATTACTTCTATAAGAGCACGACCAATAAGCATTACAGCAGGACACTGGCCTTTGGCTGGATCAAGACCGACGGCAGGATCTATTACGCCAACAAGCATGGCGTGATCATCAATGGTTTCCAGAAGATCGGCGGAAGGAATTATTACTTCTACAGAGGCACTTCCGGCAAGCATGTGATCAACATGGCAGCTACAGGCTGGTTCTACGTCAATAACTACAAGTATTACGCCAATTCCAACGGCGTCATGCAGAAGGGATGGAAAAAGATCGGCGGGAAGACCTATTACTTCTATCCCAAGACAGTCGGCAAGCATTATTCCTATACAGCCGCGACAGGTACTGTTAAGATCGATAACAGGACCTATGTATTTAATAAATCCGGCGTCCTGATCAAAGTAAAATAAAAAGTAAAGGCCCAGCAGGGCAAAAAAAATAAAGCGCCAAAAGGTGCTTTATTTTTTTGCACCAAAAGGTGCTTTTATTTTTTGCGCCAAAAGGTGCTTTATTTTTTTTGCACCAGAAGGTGCTTTATTTTTTGCACCAAAAGGGTGCTTTATTTTTTATGCTGGGCATGTTCCTCAAAATGATAATAAGGCTTATAAAACGGTTCCCCGGGAATTTCCCCGTGCTGGGACTGGAGCAGCTCCCGGTACTGCTCCCGATATTCCCTGGGCGTCATATGGAAGCGTTCCTGGAAGACCCGGTTAAAGGTCCGCTGGCTGCTGAAGCCCGCGTTCTCATAGACCTCCGTGATCGTCTGAGTGGTATAACGGAGCAGATAGTTGGCGTAATCCAGACGGAATTCATTCAGATAACCGTTGAAATTGGTATGGAAGACGCCGGAGAAGATCCTGGACAGGGTATAGGGGCTGACGTAGAGGTCTCTGGCCATGGAGGTCAGGGAAATCTCTTCCGCGAAATGCGCGGAGATGTAGCATACCGTCTGGTAGGTCAGTTCATCGTTGACGATCGAGGATTTGTCCACCAGCTTCATTTCCTGCAGGCATCTGGCGATAATGATCTGCAGAAAAGCCTGACGGATTACGTATTCATCTGCGGAATCGGATTCCTCCGGAATGCTCTGGATGGCGTAGAACACATCCGGGTGCAGGTCATCCGCCTTGATCACGGGATTTTCCGGACAGTATTTCTGCAGGGTGGGGTAGTAAGTACCGGACAGCTCGGGCGCGGCGATGATATTCAGGGATTTGCCCGGATTGGCTTCCAGGACCTGATAATAATGGACGACATTGGGGAAGATCAGACCGAAATCCCCTTTTTCCATGTGGTAAAGATTATTGCCGACCCCCAGTTCCAGGGTACCGTCCGCCACATAGATAAGTTCTACGGTTTCATGGACATGAGGCGGGACATGCCTGGACTGTCTGTAATAGATCTCGATCGCGGCCTTTCTGTCTTTGTATAAAGGTAACATGATCCCTCCTTTCCGGCTTTTCCTGCAGTTCCACACCTATATTATACATGAATGCGTCAAATTACAAAATACGGCAGAAAGCGCTTCTTTCTGCAAATCTGCCGCTGACCTCCGGCCCTGCATCAAAAATGTACAAATCTTTGATCCGCTCATTTTCGGGACCGGATAATTTGACATGGGAAAAGACAAGGGTGTATAGTAGCTCTATACTTTCTGCGTTAAAGCGGCGCAGGAGAATAGTAAGGAGGAAGAAACTATGAAAATGAAGAAAATGATGACTGTGCTTCTGGCAGGCGCCATGGCAGCCGGCCTGATCGCGTGCGGCGGCAGCAGCGCTCCCGCGTCTGCTGATTCCGCGGATGCAGGAACAGGTGAAGCTGCAGCAGCTGCTGATGCCGGCGAACTGACCTGGAAGATTGGCCAGATCGGCCCTCTGTCCGGTGACCTTGCCATTTACGGCTCCGACGTTATGGGCGGCGGACAGATTGCGGTGGATGAGATCAATGCCGCAGGCGGCATCAACGGCTATCAGATCGAATATAAGTCTGAAGACGATATGGGCGACGGCGCTACAGCGATCAACGCTTATAACACACTGAAGGACTGGGGCATGCAGCTGACCATGTCCTGCGTTACATCCACACCTACCATCAATATCGGACCCGAGACCGCGGCTGACAACATGTTCCAGCTGACGCCTTCCGGCTCCGCCATTGACTGTATCAAGGAAGACAACGCTTTCGCGGTATGCTTTAATGATCCTCAGCAGGGAACCAAATCCGCGGAGTATATCGCCGCTCATATGCCTGAAAAGGTCATCGCTACGATCTATGATTCTTCCGATACCTATTCATCCGGCATCGAGGCTACATTTGAAGCCAAGGCCGCGGAACTGGGACTGAACATTGTGGAGAAGCAGGCGTTCACCGCTGAGACCTCTACCGACCTGTCCGCTCAGATCCAGAAAGCGAAAGAAGCGGGCGCTGACCTCGTTTTCCTTCCCATCTACTATAAGACAGCTGCTACCATTCTGACCCAGTGTAATAATATCGGCTACAAGCCTACATTCTTCGGCTGCGACGGTATGGACGGTATCCTGGAAGTCAAGAACTTCGATACTTCTCTGGCGGAAGGCCTGATGCTGCTGACACCTTTCGCGGCAGACGCTGCTGATGAAAAGACCCAGAACTTTGTCGCCAAGTTCGAGGAAGCCTACGGCCATGTGCCCAACCAGTTCGGCGCAGACGCTTATGACGGCATCTATGCCATCAAGGCGGCCATCGAGCAGGCCAATCTGACGCCCGATATGTCCGTTTCCGACATTTGCGAAGGCATGAAGCCCGCCATGACTGAGATCACCGTCGAAGGCCTGACCGGCACCATCACCTGGAAAGCTACCGGTGAGCCTGACAAGGAGCCCAAGGCTGTCGTAATCGAAGGCGGCAAGTATGTCTCCATTGAGGACTGATCTGCGGGCAGACAGGCGTTTTGATCCCGGGAGGACGCCCCGGCCTTCTGAAAGCGTACATAAAAGGCGGTTTTCCGCGGGAAATGCAAACTGATATGCGGGAGGGTACGGCAAGTACCCTCTCTTCTTTTGCTGATTTTTAAGCTTTCGCCCGTCAGTGTCCGCTTTACTGCTTTTTACGGGAATGCTATAATAATACGGTGTATCGCCCGGATGACGGGCGGGGGGGAATTTACAGAAATAGAGGTAGTAATATGATCAGCTTTTTTACCAATCTGATTAACGGACTCAGCCTGGGCAGTATTTACGCCATTATAGCCATCGGCTATACCATGGTCTACGGTATTGCCAAGATGCTGAACTTTGCCCATGGCGATGTCATCATGGTCGGCGCCTTTACGGCCTTTACTGTCATCAGTACCATGGGACTGCCGGTGCCTCTGGGCATTCTGGCGTCGATCGTCGTATGTACCTGTCTGGGCCTGACGATCGAAAAAATCGCCTATAAACCGCTCCGGAAGGCGGCGTCCCCGCTTGCTGTACTGATCACGGCCATCGGCGTCAGCTATTTCCTGCAGAACGCAGCCCTGCTGGTCTTCGGATCCGATACCAAGATGTTCACTTCGGTCGTACCTTTCCAGACGATTCCGGTCGGCCCCTTTATTATTCCCGGCACGACCATTGTCTCCATTGTTGTCAGCGTGATTCTGGTCGCGGCGCTGCAGACCTTTATCAATAAGACCAAACCCGGACAGGCCATGCTGGCCTGCTCCCAGGACCGGGACGCGGCGTCCCTGATGGGTATTTCCGTCAACGGGACCATTTCCCTGACCTTTGCCATCGGCTCCGCCATGGCGGCCATTGCAGGCGTCCTTCTCTGTTCCGCCTATCCGGCCCTGAGCCCCACCACAGGCGCCATGCCCGGTATCAAGGCCTTCGTCGCGGCTGTTTTCGGCGGCATCGGTTCCATTCCCGGCGCCATGATCGGAGGACTGGTCCTGGGCGTGATCGAGATCCTGGCCCGTTCCTATATCTCTTCCCAGCTGTCGGACGCCATCGTGTTCTCGGTACTGATCATTGTGCTCCTGTTCCGGCCTACCGGCCTGTTCGGCAAGGTCATTCAGGAAAAGGTATAAGGAGGTCCGCGGCGTGAAAAAAGTGATTTCTATGATGGACCGGACATCCCGAAATGATTTCGGGACTTATGTCATGGTCATCGCGGCTTATATAATTGTTATGATCCTGCAGTCTGCAGGACTCCTTTCCAACCATATGAGAGGCCTGCTGGTCCCTTTCTGCATTTACGCCATTATGGCGGTCTCCCTGAACCTGGTCGTCGGCATCCTGGGCGAGCTGTCCATCGGACATGCCGGCTTTATGTGCATCGGCGCCTTCACAGGGTCCTTTTTCTCCCTGATGACAGAAGATACCCTTCCGGGCGGCCTGCGCTTTTTCCTGGCCCTTGTGATCGGGGCGGTCATGGCCGGTATCTTCGGCTTCCTGATCGGCATTCCGGTCCTGCGCCTGAAGGGCGACTATCTTGCGATCGTGACCCTGGCTTTTGGTGAGATCATCAAGAACATTATCAATTCCCTGTATATCGGACGGGACGGGGCCGGTCTTCATTTTTCCATGAGTTCCGCCAATGAGCTGGGCATGGACATGGCCACAGGCAAGGTCATTGTCAACGGCGCCCAGGGCATCACGGGAACGCCCAGGGATTCCTCTTTCCAGGTCGGCATCCTTCTGCTCCTGCTGACCCTGTTCGTTGTCCTCAACCTGATCCACTCCAGGACAGGACGGGCGGTCATGGCGGTCCGCGACAACTATATTGCGGCGGAATCCCTCGGAATCAACATTACCAAATACAAGATGCTTGCTTTTACCGTTTCCGCGGCCATCGCGGGCGTGGCGGGCGTCCTGTTCTCCCATAACAACTCCTCCCTGGTGGCGTCCCCGGCTCAGTTCGGCTACAACATGTCCATTATGATCCTGGTCTATGTGGTCCTGGGCGGCATCGGCAGCACCAGAGGCGCGATTATCGCTGCGGTCCTTCTGAACCTGATTCCGGAGATGCTGCGCTTTATGAACAATTACCGTATGCTGATCTATTCCATCGTCCTGATCGTCATCATGCTCGTCAACTGGAATCCTGCTTCCAGGGCCTGGATCGAAAGGCACAACATCAGGTATCTTCTGCGCAGAAAGAACGGAAAGGAGGGCAGATAAGAATGGCACTCCTCGAGATCAATCATCTGGCCATATCCTTCGGCGGACTCCGTGCCGTTGATGATTTTGACCTGACCATTGAAAAGGGCCAGCTGTACGGTCTGATCGGACCCAACGGCGCCGGTAAGACGACCGTTTTTAACCTGCTGACCGGTGAATACAAACCCAATGAAGGTATCATCCGCCTGGACGGCGAGGACATTACCGGACGGTCTCCTGTGGAGATCAACAAGGCCGGTGTAGCCCGTACTTTCCAGAACATCCGCCTGTTCAAGCAGCTGACCGTTCTGGACAATGTCAAAGTGGGCCTGCATAACCAGTACAGATATTCCGCCCTGGCCTCTGTATTCCGCCTGCCTTCCTATTACAGCATGGAAGAGAAGATGAATGAGAAGGCCTATGAGCTGCTCCGGGTATTTGATCTGGATCAGGACGCTGACAGTGTCCTGGCTTCCAACCTGCCTTACGGCGCCCAGCGTAAGCTGGAGATCGCCAGGGCCATGGCGACCAATCCCAAGCTCCTGCTGCTGGATGAGCCGGCGGCCGGCATGAACCCCAACGAGACCCAGGAACTGATGGATACCATCCGGCTGATCCGGGATCAGTTCGGCATGACCATCCTTCTGATCGAGCATGATATGAAGCTGGTCGGCGGTATCTGCGAAAAGCTGACGGTCCTCAACTTCGGCAGGATCCTGACATCCGGCGATACCAGGACAGTGCTGTCGGATCCCGAAGTCATCAAGGCCTATCTGGGCGAATAAGCTGCCAAAGAGAAGGGATAAGGGAAAATGGCAATGTTAAAAGTTACGGATCTCCGCGTCAATTACGGCGTCATTCCGGCGCTGAAGGGGATCTCATTTGAAGTAAACCAGGGCGAGGTCATAGCCCTGATCGGTGCCAACGGCGCCGGCAAGACGACCACCCTCCATACCGTGACGGGCCTGATTTCGCCTGTCGGCGGCAAAATTGAATTTGAGGGAAAGGACATCACGAAAACGCCGCCCCATAAGATCGTGGCCATGGGCATGGCGCATGTACCGGAAGGCAGACATGTTTTCCCGGACATGACCGTCCTGCAGAATCTGATGCTGGGCGCCTTCACCCGCAGGGACAGCGCTGAAGTCAGCGCCACGCTGGAGGTCGTTTATAAACGTTTCCCCCGGCTGAAAGAGCGGGCAAAACAGATGGCGGGCACCCTGTCCGGCGGTGAACAGCAGATGCTGGCCATGGGACGGGCCCTGATGTCCCACCCCAAGATCATCCTGATGGATGAGCCTTCTATGGGCCTTTCTCCCATATATGTCAACGAGATCTTCAGCATCATCGAACAGGTCTCTTCGGAAGGGACGACCGTTCTTCTGGTCGAACAGAACGCCAGGAAAGCCCTGTCCATCGCGGACAGAGCCTATGTGCTGGAGACCGGTGAGATTTCCGCATCGGGGCCAGCGGATGAACTGGCCAGCAATGACGCCATCCGCAAGGCTTACCTGGGCGAATAAAACGGAGACCGGCCTGTTCCGGACCGGCTTTATAATGTACACTATGATGAACGCGGTTTGCGGTCGTGAAAAGGAAGGGAAGATAGAATGAATCAGAAAATAACAGTCGCGATCAATCGTGAATACGGCAGCGGCGGTAAGAACATCGGCATGATGCTGTCGGAAAACCTGGGCATTCCTTACTATGACAAGGATATCCTGAAACTGGCAGCCGATGAATCAGGGATCAATGAGGCCCTGTTCCGCAAGCATGATGAAGACGCCGATACCGGCCTGTTCAAGATCGCCGGTCCCATCTACCGCGGCGAGCTGCTGACGCCGGACAGCCGGGATTTTACATCGGAAAAGAACCTGTTCAACTACCAGGCCAAGATCATCAAGGGCCTGTCTGACACGGAAAGCTGCATCATTGTCGGCAGGTGCGCGGATTTCATCCTGAAGGGCCGTCCCAATGTGGTCAGTGTCTTTATCTGTGCCCCCAAGGAGTATCTGATGGAACAGGCCGCGAAAAGAAAATCCCTGACCGGCAGGGAACTGGACCGTTATATTGACAAGATCAACCGCAACCGGTCCGAATACTATACAAGATATACCGGTCAGGTCTGGTCAGATGTCCATCATTATGACCTGTGCCTGGATTCCTCCAAGCTGACCGCTGAGAAATGCGTGGAGCTGATCAAAGGTTATATGAAGGTCAGATTTGACGATCTGGAGTTCTGACAGATAGAAAATGAAAGATGATGTATATTCATAATACATGGGATCTGCCATGTCCGGACGGAAGGGCGGGAGGATCCCGGCAAAGGGGATAAAATCCAATGGAAAACAGTAAACGTACACCTTTAAAGATCTTTTCTGATATTTTCGCTTCCGTGGCGCCGGTCCTGGCCGCGTCCGGTCTTGTGCTGGCCCTGCTGACAGCGGGCTCGTACATGCTCAGCTATTTCCATATCCTGGATCTGTCAGGAAATTCGACCTTTCAGCTGGTTTCTCTGGCGTTCTCACTGATCTTTACCCTGTTTCCGGTATTCATAGCCTGGTCGGCAGCCAGAGCCCTCAAATGCAATCAGGCGGTCGCCATGATCTTAGGCAGCCTGATGGTGGCGCCGGATCTGATGACCTATATGGCCGGAAGCGGAGAGAGGATCACATTCCTGGGAATTCCCGTCATGCGGCAGACATGGATGCTCGGTAACGCTTCGGAATGGTATTCCTATTCCGGTACCGTCATTCCGGCCCTGCTGGCTGTACTGGTCCTGTATCTGCTGGAAAGGCTGCTGTACGTCCTGTTCAATGAAGAAGTCGGCGCGGTCGCTGTACCGCTGCTCAGCCTGCTGGTCATGATCCCGCTGACCCTCTGCATTATCGGACCTGTAGGACTGTTCGCCGGAAAAGGCGCCCTGTTCCTGTATCAGAAGGCGGAAGCGGCCAGTCCCATCGCGGGCGGCGCTCTGATCGGCGGACTCTGGTCCCTGCTGCTCCTGTTCGGGGCCCAGAAATCGATCCTGCCCATTGCCGGCAATGATCTGCTGACCACAGGCAGGCAGACCCTGCTGGGTTACGCGGGCGCGGCCATTTTCGCCCAGGCCGGCGCGGCCATGGGTGTCATGATCCGGACCAGGAATTCCAAAACCAGGACCACAGCCGGCGCTTCCCTGCTGGCAGCGGTGATCGGCGGTGTATCTGACCCTGCGTCTGTCGGTATCAACCTGCGCTTTAAGCGGCCCATGCTGGCAGCTGTCATCGCGGGCGCGGCCGGCGGCGCCTTCATGGGATACGGCGGGATCCTGGGGGATCAGGCCGTCAATTACGGCCTTGTATCTCTTTTCTTTACCTATTCTGTGGACACCATCCGTGAGTTCGCCTTTTACGCGGGCGGACTGGCCATCGCCTTCTTCGGCGCCTGGCTGCTGAGCTGGCTGTTCAATATTTCCGAGGATGAGATCGATCCCGATTATGACGGAGAGGAAGAGGATGCCGCTGATCTGATCGAGTCGGAAGCAGACGAAGAAGAGATGGCAGCGGAAGCTGCTGAAGTATCAGAAGAAACCGCGGCAGCGGAAGCTGCCCCTGCGGTGGAAACCATTCCTGCTGAGGCGGAGACCGCCTCTGTGGAAGAAGCCTCTGCCGGGCCTGCAGCGGCCGATGATAAGGCGGCTGCGGCTGAAGAGAAATCCGGGGCGGAGGAAGCGGAAAAGAAAGCGGAGGCCGTTCCTGTTACAGAGGCCGCGGCGGCAGCCACGGCAGCAGCGGCAGCGGCCGGAGCAGCGGCTGCAGAGGGAACAGACAGTGAGAACAGGGAGATTCCCGAAGAAGAGGAAGCAGAAGCAGAAGAAGAGGATGATTCTCCGATCGTTCTGGACATCACCGCTCCCATGACCGGTAAAGTCCTTCCGCTGTCTTCTGTCAAAGACGCGTCTTTTGCTTCCGGCGAGATCGGAAAAGGCGTCTGCATCATTCCTGATAACGGGGATGTATTCGCGCCCGCTGACGGCGTCGTGACGATGGTCTACGGACCTGCGAATCACGCCATTGCCCTGAAGCTGGAGGACAGCGTTGATATGCTGATCCATATAGGTCTGGGTACGGCCGGTCTTGGAGGCAAATATTTCCAGGCGTTTGTTTCGGATGGCGACACGGTCAGCAGAGGCACAAGGCTCCTTTCCGCGGATCTGGATAAGCTGCGGGCGGAAGGCTGTGACCTGTCTACCCCGGTCGTGATCGGCAATCCCGATCTGTATACAGATATTTCCGTAAAGACCGGTATGACGGCGGGTCCGGAAACCGTGATCATGACCGTTACCATCTGATCCGTTCCGGTAAATACGGATCCGGCCGCGGCCTTCACAGGAACCTGCCGCAGACGGACGGATGCCTGTTTCGGACGGAAACCGGCATACTTATAAAGATAATGATAATGATAAAGACACTGCGTCATGGCGGATGAGCCTGCCAATGCGCAGTGTCTTTTTTGGTGAATATTACAAGATATTTTATTGTTCTGACGGTCATTCCGTATCCTTCAGGGCCTCCGCAAGGGGAATCCGGTTGATCCGCCGCATTTCCAGGATGTGGACAACGCCATAGCTGGCGGCCCCAAGGCCCATGACAGCCGCGTAGACCCAGGGCGCTATGTAGGCCGTGATCCAGCCGTTATAATTCATCATCAGGATCTTGAGGACCAGTTTCAGCGTAATATAACTGAAGGGAAGGGAAAGCAGGAGGGAACCGATGGCCGCCATAGCGGTCGCCCGGTTATAGAGCCGGCTGATCTCACCGCCGCTGTAGCCCAGGATCTTCATCATGGAGATGGATTTGGCGTTCCGGTCAATGACAAGCCTGGCCAGCAGATAAATGATCAGAATAAAGAGGATCACGGCAAAAACACTGATCACAGTGAACATGCCGCCAATGGAATCTTCCAGCTGATCCGCCAGTACGGTCAGGTCTTCGGCTGTAATGACAGTCGCGATATCTCTGCTGTTGATGTCGGTGATTTCCTCATTGGTCAGATATCCGTTGAAATAATCCTCCTTGTGGTCAAACGTCTCATTGTAGTTGTCCAGGCTTAGGTAGACGATCAGGCCTGCTTCATAGGGACGGACCCCGCCCACATGGAAGCTCCAGGCATGTTCTCCGTACTTTTCCTGCAGACTGAAATAGTCACCGGGGCCCAGATCATATTTCTCGCTGAAGGCAGAGGAAATATATACAGTATCCTCCTTTTCTCCGGTGTAATCCAGATCCGTCAGATAGGCGGAATCGGGGGTGATGCCATAAACAGTGATATCCTCCCTGCCATTGGACAGGGTTTCGACGGCGAATTTTTCAGCCCCCGGCGTATCGGTCTCTTCGCTGTTCTTCAGGATATACTGATATTCCGACGTGCTGGATTCTATGATGACTTTTTTAAATTCATGCAGCATGGGAACAAAGAGCAGGCCGTAGGACATCAGCAGGCCGGCCAGAAGAATACCGACCAGCATGACCAGGTAGGCGGGGATGTTCTGAATCAGGACACGCAGTCGGAACCGGGTCAGGAAGCTTAAGCGGGGCAGGCGGATCACGCGCTTTTTGCGGGAACGGGAGAAATCATGCCGCAGAAAACGCAGAGGGGAAAGCGTCAGGGATCTGTACAGGATCACGGAATTGACGATCAGTATGATCACGAAGGGCAGGATGGTCGTGCTCAGGAAGGCTTTGCCGCTCCAGACGGTCGTATACCTGGGCAGTGA
>ONRU01000042.1 GCA_900320325.1 uncultured Lachnospiraceae bacterium | reverse complement strand
TCAAGGTCGGGGAACAGGTCCGCAGGATCAATGCAGCCTGAATTAGATCAGGTAGAGGCATCAGGCTAGTGCCATTAAAAGAGCGGAGCGGGAAGCTGCTTCGTGAATTTATAAATATCAACTATAAAGTGATAAATAGCCACAGGGTGTTTTTCACCAAATTGGTACATGAATTAAGCCTCCAAATAAAATAAATGCAGTTAAGATCGAAAGTGAAGTATTTGGACTCTCGTTTATTTTGAATACTCCTTATAGCACCACCTGGCGATTTTGTCAATCAGCGCCGCCGGAATTACCTGATCATGGGGCAGGCGGATGGTTCCTTTACTGACATCCATGCCGGCCAGTTCCTCCGCGAAAACTGTCGTGGCTTCACCGCCCGGGTAAATTCCGATATGCTTTTTGGCTGCCGCGAAGTGGATGATATTCCGTCCTTTCCGATAGGTAGGCATGGACCAGGAGATGCACTCTTCCGCTTCCGGCAGCGCTTTGCGCAGGATATCCCGGATCTCACGGAGCCTGGGGCGTACAGTTTCCTCCTGGGCCTCGATATACTCTTCTACGGTCTCTGGCTTTCCGCAGTAATGAGGCTGGTCCTGTTTTTTGAAGGTCCGGCCGCATTTTGGACATTTCCAGCTCATCTCCTGTCCTCCTCTCTGTGATAGAAATTGATACGTATAAAGGTGCGGATCTGATCCTTACTGAGGCACATAAGGTTCCATGGCAAGGTCCGCGAATACATGGCCGCTGTTATAGACTGCCAGCGCTGTCTTCAGGAGGCCGAGAACGCATACAGCGCCCGTCCCCTCTCCCAGACGCATGCCGGCCTGCAGGACCGGCCGCAGTCCCAGATCCCCCATGATCAGATCGCTGCCGGGTTCCGTGGAAAGATGACTGGGAAGGAGAACTTCACGTACATCCGGATTGATCCTGACCGCGGCAAGAGCCGCCGCGTTGCTGGCGATGCCGTCCAGTATGACAGGCAGTCCGCAGTCCGCGGCGCCCAGCATGATCCCGGCAAGTACAGCAAGATCCAGTCCGCCCACGGAAGCCAGGACCTGTACAGGATCCGCGGGATCTGGCGCGTTCAAAAGGATTGCATTCCGGATTACCTCAGTCTTACGCTGCAGGCCGGCGTCAGACAGACCGGCGCCCCTGCCTGCGGTGACAGAAGGATCTGTCTGCAGAAATACGGATATGACCGCCGCGGAAGAGGTCGTATTGCCGATTCCCATCTCTCCCGTCAGCAGTACGTCGAAGCCTTCTTTTTTGGCGCGCAGGGCCAGGTCCCTGCCTTTTTGCAGGGCCTGACGGCAGATCTCTTCGGACATGGCCGGCCCTTTGGCCATATTCCGGGTGCCCGCCATCAGTCCGGCAGCCGGCGGGCACAAAGGATAAATTCCCTTCCCGCTTTTAAAGCCGTCCGGAAAGAGATTGTACTGATCCGGAGATAAGGGCTCTTTCAGCCCCGCGTCGACCGGGATGACGGCGCAGTCTGTCTGACGGGCCATATAGCTGACGGTCGAAGCGCCCCGGGCAAGGGCACCCGCCACCGCGGCGGTGACGGTATGGTCTGACTGGCTGACACCTTCTTCGATCACGCCATTATCCGCGCAGACCACATACAGAAGAGGCTTTTCAAAGGTGACCCTGCAGGACCTGTAGATACCGGCGCTCTGTATGACCAGATCCTCCAGGCGGCCCAGGCTGCCGAGGGGCTTGGCCAGGCTGTCCCAGGTCCTTTTGCAGCGGAAGGAAGCCGCGGCGGACACAAAGCGGCCAGCCAGACACGAATCCAGATACAGATGGGCAAAACCGGCATAAAGGGAAGGCCCTGTGAATGCCAGGTCCCAGCTCCTGCCGCTGACCGGCTTCACCGCGCGCAGATCCGCGCCGTTCTCACTGCTGTCCCAGTAATGGAACTCATGGACGGGGACGGTCTGCCCTTTCCGGAACAGCATGCTGTCTTTCTTGGCGGTGATTTCCGCGTAGCCAAAACGGACCAGCCGGTCCTTTTTTTCAGAATGGCCCGGCAGGAAACCGACCATGGGCAGATCATCTCTTTCGTTTCCAGTCTTGTCAGCCGGTTTCAGGGACTGGCCAAGATACATAAATCCGCCGCATTCCGCGACGCAGGGCATACCTGCCCGCAGAGCGCGGAGGATGGACTCCCGCATGGAGCGGTTGGCTGACAGCTTCCCGGCATAAAGCTCCGGGTAACCGCCCCCGATATAGAGGGCGTCGCAGTCCTCCGGAATTGCCGGATCCTCCATGGGGCTGAAATACGACAGAATGGCGCCGGCCTGTTCCAGACGCTCCAAAGCGGAATGATAGTAAAAACAAAAAGCGCTGTCCCTGGCGACCGCGATCCGGGGCCGGTAAGGATCAGGTTCCGGATCAGAATTCTTACAGGCAGCCTGCTCAGGGCAGCCGGTAACGGCCGTCTCTTCATTTTCAGGAAGCCCTGGACAGACAGACAATGCCAGCATCCGGTCCAGATCGATGGTCCGGAGGGCGGTTTCCGCCAGCAGATCCGTACGCTTTCCGAAATCTTCTACTTCTTCCGCTGTGATCAGGCCCAGATGCCTGGAATCAAAACGGGCCGCTTCCAGTTCCGGAAAGTAACCGAGAATCTGAAGACTGCTGCCGTATCCTGCGTTTCCGGGCAGATTTTGGTCCTGCGCGGTCATCTCAGCCTGTTCGAAGGCTTTGCTGATCAACTGTTTTATGATCCGGAACTCCTGCCCGCCGCATCTGTTCAGGAGGATGCCCCGGATCAGATGAGCCGTATCCTGGTCCAGCATCCGGCGGAGTGCCGTAATACCATCAACAGAATGCTTCTCCGGCTCTGATGTATTGTTTTCAATTTCCCTGCCGCCTCGGTCAGGCTGCAGGAAATCCTGCGCGTCCATGACCAGAAAGACCGGAATCTGCCGGAGCCGGGCGGTTTCATAAGCGCTGTGGGCGCTCGTGCCGCCCAGCCCGTCATACAGGCCCATAGCCCCTTCCAGAATGGAAATACCGCTGCCGGCGCGGTCCAGTTCCGCGCGGACCGTATCTGTCCCCATCAGGAAAGTATCCAGATTCCGGCAGGGCACGCCCAGGACCCGGGCGTGGAACATGGGGTCTATATAGTCGGGGCCGCATTTGAATGTCCGCGGCTGATGGCCTTTTTTCAGCAGGGCCGCCGTGACAGCCATGGTCAGGACGGTCTTGCCCTTTCCGCTCTTGTCCGCGGAAATCAGGAATCGGTACATAGGATTTTTTCTCCGCTGATGATAAAAACAGGATTTTCAGCCCGCATCATGTGGTATGAGCCGGCTTCATGGATATCGGTGACCTGGATCTGGCGGATCTGGCAGGTATAGCCGTATTTGTGCAGCGCTTTCCGGCCTGCTTCCAGGGTCTCCAGCGTGATGGCCGTAAGGCAGACGCCGCAGCGCCTGCCGTGTTCCGCGGGTGCTTTGCCCCCTCCTTGGTCCGGCTCCTGAAGAGGAGGCGTCTGCGCCTGTCCTGCTTTCAGGAGTTCCGGTAATTCTCTGTACTTGTCATCAAGGACTTTCAGAATGTCTTCTATATGTCCGCTGCTGCCGCCGATAAATACTTTGTCAGGGCGGGGCAGACCCAGGAGGGATTCCGGCGCCGTGCCTTCTGTAACAGACAGGTTCCAGCAGCGGAACATGGCCCGGTTCTGCCGGCACAGGTCCGCGGCATCTTTATTCTTCTCGACCGCGTATACATGGCGGCTGCGCATGGCCAGCTCGATGGACACACTGCCGGTCCCGGCGCCGATATCCCAGCAGACATCTTCCGGGTCCGGATTCATGAGGCCAAGGACCGCCATCCGGATCATCTGTTTGGTCATGGGGACTTTCCCGCGTATAAACTCCGCGTCCGGGATACCGGGCAGGGGGCGCCTGCGCAGGGGGATCCGGTCCGCAATGAGTACGGAGAGCGGCGCGAAAAACATGCCGGCCGCTTCTCCCGCGGTACAGGCTGTGATCCTTTCATCCGGGTAGGAAAGCCGTTCTCCGATCCATACCCTGGTATCGCCCAGACCTGCCTCTGAGATGGCGCGGCAGATCGTGGCAGGCGTCTCTTTCCCGCCGGTCAGGAAAAAGGTCCTTCTGCCTTCCATCAGGGCGCCGATGATATCGCAGTCACGTCCGTGGGCGGACCGCAGGGTAAGGGCAGACATGTCAAATCCCAGAGCCGCGCAGAAGGCCGTCAGGCTGGAAATGCCCGGCAGACGCAGGATCTGCCCCTCTTTTGCCTTTATGACATCGGACCGGTCCAGCAGAGCGGAAAGCTTCCCGGCGCCCGAATAAAAGCTGATATCCCCGCTGAAAAGGATCACGGCTTTTTTGTAATCCCTGTTCTCCAGGATCTGCAGGATCTCCTCTGCACGGTAAGCGGAAACCGTTTCTTTTCCTTCCGTCAGGTCTTTCAGGTCCTGCTGCAGCCTGGCGGCTCCTATGACAAGATCCGCTTCTTCAATGGCCCGCAGCGCCTGCAGGGTCATGTTCTCTTTATGGCCGCAGCCTGTTCCGATCAGTGTTATAGTCATGGATCGCTCCCATCAGTTCTTCTTTACCCATTCCGGTTTCGGACGGACGCCGGATGACCAGGACCCGGACGCCCAGCCTGCGGGCCGCGGCCAGTTTCTCCGGAAATCCGCCGGCCCTGCCGCTTTCTTTTGTAACAAGCAGTGTGATCTGCAGCTGCCGCATCAGGCGCAGGTTCTCCTCTTCCGAAAAAGGTCCCATGGCGCTGACGATATGATCCTCCGGGAAGCCTGCCCGCAGGCAGGCGCGGCGGCTCTCTTCCGAGGGCAGGATCCGGATGAACAGGCGGCTCATATCCAGATCCGCGTAAGCTTCCGCTTCCTTGGCCCCGGTCGTCAGAAGAATCCGGTCTCTTCCGAAAGCGCGGCCGGACAGAATATCTGCCGCGTCTTTGGCACTTTCTGCCGTGATCAGTCCGGGAAGGTCTTTCCAGCGATCCGGAGATTCTTCTCTTACATAGCGCATATACGGCAGTCCGGTATGTCCGCATGCTTCGGAAATGGTCCGGGAAGCAAGGACGGCGTAGGGATGCGTCGCGTCTACGCATAGGTCAAAGGATCCGGATCTGATCAGTGCTTCCATCTGCGCCCCGTCTTTGCGTCCGGCCAGGATCTCTATATGGCCCGGGACCGGTTGCGGAACCGCAGACGGCGCTTCGGTAACACTGCAGGAGGATTCCGCTGACCGGATCACTGTATCCGTACACGGATCCTGACAGCCGTCCATAACGGCTTCTCCCAGCTTAGTAGCCACGCACAGGGTCACTGTATGTCCCAGAGAAACCAGCTCTCTGGCCAGTTCTCTTCCTTCGGTCGTTCCCCCGAAAAGCAGGATCTTCATGAATCGCGGGCCTCCCTGTAAGATGTGGTGAAATGCGGGTCATAGAGGCGGCTGTTTTCATAAGCGGGCCTGTCCGCCAGAAAATCTCCGACCAGCAGAAGGGCCGTAGACCGGATCTGGTGATCCAGGGCTGTCTGATGGAGGTTCCCCAGGCGGCAGTGGAGGATCCGTTCCTCCGGCCAGCTGGCCTTGTAGACAATGGCCGCGGGCGTATCTTTTCTGTAGGCGCCCTGCAGCAAAGCTTCCTGGACCCGGTCTGTCAGGCCTGCGGACAAGAAAAGGACCATGGAAGCGCCGTGACGGGCCAGATCCGTCAGCTGCTCGCGCTCCGGTACAGGCGTTCTGCCCTCCACCCGGGTGATGATCAATGTCTGGCTGATCCCGGGCAGGGTATATTCCCGCTCCAGGGCGGCGGCAGCGGCGAACAGGCTGGAGACGCCGGGCGTCATATCAAAGGCGATCCCCCGCTCCCGCAGGGCATCGGCCTGTTCCTGTACCGCGCCGTACAAAGAGGGATCCCCGGTATGGAGACGTACCAGATCCAGGCCCTCTTCGTCTGCCGCGTACATGACCTGCAGTGTCTCCTGCAGATGCATATGGGCGGAGTTATAGATCCTGCAGGTATCCCGGCAGAAGCCCAGAAGGACCGGATTGACCAGGCTGCCCGCGTAAATCACAATATCCGCCTGTTCCAGCAGGGCCTTGCCCCGCAGCGTGATCAGATCGGGAGCTCCCGGTCCCGCGCCCACAAAATGTATCATGGCAGTTCACTCCTGTTTTTATTATAAACCTGTCGGTGTCCGGATCCGTGACCTGCTGCTCTGACAGAAAGCATAAGCCGGTCAAAGGTCCATGATGCGGTAAATGGCGGCAAGATCCAGGTTCTTCCTGACCGCGTCCGCCAGCAGGTCATACTGCCGCTCTTTCTCGATGTCCCTGTCCGGCACACGCTCCCCGCTGCATTCCAGATGCCTTCGGCCGCAAAGCCAGGCGGCCAGCTGCTCTACGACCTGCCCCCGGTCGAACAGACCGTGCAGATAGGTGCCCCAGATATGTTCCGGCCCCGCGGCTGCCCTCGTTCCGGTACGGAATTCTGATTCCTGAGAAGCTGCTGCGCTGTCCGCGGCCCGGGTGATTCCCATATGGATTTCATAGCCGCAGGCTGTGCAGCCGGCCAGAAAGCCGTCTTCGATCTTCAGCAGCGTCTTTTTACGGGTCTTGCGGGGAAGAAAAACGGTCTTCAAAGGCAGCAGGCCAAGGCCCCGCTCGCTTCCGCCCCCTTCCGCCCGGCAGGGATCGCTGATCTCGGTTCCCAGCATCTGATAGCCGCCGCAGATGCCCAGGACAGGGCAGCCCCGGCCGGCCAGCCGGCAGACGGCTTCCGCCAGCCCGGTCTCCCGCAGCCAGGCCAGGTCGGCCATGGTGTTCTTGGTGCCGGGCAGTATGATCAGATCGGGCCTTCCCAGATTTTTCGGATCTGAAACGTATCGGACGCCCAGCTGGGAATGCCGGTCCAGAGGGGCGAAATCCGTGAAATTGGAGATCCTGGGAAGGCGGATCACAGCGATATCAATATCCTTACGGGGATATTTTTCCAGAAGACTCGCCGCCATGGAGTCCTCCTCATCGATATCCAGCCGCGTATAGGGAATGGTGCCCAGGACCGGCAGTCCGGTCTTTTCCTCCAGCATGGCAATGCCGGGATCCAGCAGGCTTTTATCTCCCCGGAACTTATTGATGATCAGTCCCCTGATCCGGGCCTGTTCGTCCGGTTCCAGCAGGGCCACTGTCCCGTACAGCTGGGCGAAGACCCCGCCGGGATCAATGTCCCCGACCAACAGGACCGGCGCGGAGACCAGTTCTGCCAGTCCCATGTTGACGATGTCGTCCTGCTTTAAATTGATTTCGGCAGGACTGCCCGCGCCTTCGATCACGATGATATCGTTTTCCGCGGCAAGGCTGTTATAGCAGCGCAGGATGGTCGGAATCAGGCTTTTTTTCCTGGCAAAATAGTCTCTGGCCTCATACTGGCCCCATACACGTCCTTCCACAATGACCTGGCTGCCCCTGTCAGAAGTCGGTTTTAAAAGAATGGGGTTCATCCGGACATCTGCCGCGATGCCGGCCGCTTCCGCCTGTACAGCCTGGGCCCGGCCCATTTCCAGGCCGTCGTCTGTAATATAGGAATTCAGGGCCATGTTCTGGCTTTTGAAAGGAGCGGTCCGGTAACCGTCCTGCTTAAAGATCCTGCATAAGGCAGCGCAGAGCAGGCTCTTGCCCACATTGGACATGGTCCCCTGGATCATAATGGATTTTGCCATTGCGTACCTCCCTACAGGTAAAACTGTCAATAAGCGGCCAGGACCTCTTCCATGGCCTGCAGAAGACGGTCATTCTCTTCCGGCAGACGGATGGCAGTCCGGAACCATCCTTCTCCCAGACCCCGGAAATTCCGGCAGGAACGGATCAGGATCCCCTGTTCGGCCAGCCGGTCCGCCAGTTCATGGCGCTTACAGTAAAAGAGCAGAAAATTCGCTTCACCGGGCAGGACCTCCATACCAAGTCCCCGCAGATCATGCAGAACACGTTCTCTTTCACTGCTGATGATGGAAAGCTGGTCCGGAGGCAGGAAGCTCTCCGATACCGCGGCCAGGCCTGCCGCCTGGGCCGGCGCGGAAACGCTCCAGGGCGCGCCGGCCTGGCCGATCGCGGCTAAAAGTGCCGGATTGGAGCTGCAGGCGAAGCCAAGCCTGATGCCGGCAAGCGCGCATATCTTGGTCAGGGACCGGAGCACCAGCAGGCGGCCTGCTTCGTCCGGCCGGATCCGGCTGTACAGCATGGAATCTGGATTTAAAATTCGATATCCGTCCGGGTCGGAGAGTATATTGCGCACTACTGAATTTTTGACTGTTACAGTCTTGAAAGTTGTTGACTGATATGGATAACAAAAGTCGAGGAAGCTTTCATCTACAACGAGGACCGCGTCTGCCTCTTCGCATTTATGTAAAATCTTCCGCAGCAGTGCCCTGCCTGCGGTCAGTCCGGTCGGATTATTGGGCTCGGCGATCATCACAAGATTTATATCGGAGGTAATATGATCCAGGATATCCTCTTCTATCCGGAAACCGTTTTTTGCCCGGAGCGGATAAAAAACAGGATCACAGCCGGCCGCGGATAAAGCGGATTCATATTCTGAGAAACCCGGTGACAATAACAATGCTTTTTGGGGACGCAGGCCGTAAGCGATCCGATAGATCAGATCCGCTGCCCCGTTCCCGATCAGGAAACAATCGGGTTCGAACAGCATGTTCGAATCCGTTCCGGCCGCGGTCTGCCTGTAATAATCCGCCAGTTTCCGGCGCAGAGCGCGGCATTCCGGATCCGGATACCGGTCCGCTCCGGCAAAAGAAGCGGCCAGTGCTGCTTGCACCCGGCCTGAAAGACCGAAGGGATTGATACTGGCCGAAAAATCCAGAGGTCCGGTTCCGTACCGTTCCATATGATCATATATATTTCCACCGTGTTTTCTTTGATCTGACAGCATGTTCTCTTCTCTGTTCGTTTACCGGATTTGGCACGCAGGCGTCATTATGCCATGATGACATACCGGGTCATAAGGAGCCGCACGGCCAGTAACAGGAGGACACCTGCCCAGGAAGCGCATACGAACAGTCTGTTCGTGGTCAGGATATCCTCATCTGTAATCTCCCGGTCCGGATCTCCGATATATGGTTTTTCATATACTTTGCCAAAATAGGAAGCGGGACCCGCCAGCCGTACGTGGAGAATTCCCGCGGCCGTACTCTCCGTCTGGGCGGAATTGGGGCTTGCGTGGCAGTAACGGTCTCTTTTCCAGATTTTAAAACCGTTCACGGCGTCCCGGCCCGTGACAGCAGCTGCCAGCATCAGCAGAAAGGCTGCCAGCCGGGCGGGTATAAAACCGAACACATCGTCCATATGGGCCGCGGTACGGCCGAAATACAGGTATTTCTCGTTTTTATAGCCGATCATGCTGTCCATGGTATTGACGCACTTATAAAAGAGCGCCAGAGGGGCGCCGCCGATCACCATGTAGAAAAGGGGCGCGATCACACCGTCAGACAGATTTTCCGCAGTCGTTTCAACTGCGGCCCGGGCCACGCCCGGGTGGTCCAGGGAAGCGGTATCCCTGCCCACGATCCTGGACACCTGTTTCCTGGCTTTTGGCAGATCACCTGTTTGCAGTACCTTATATACCGCTCCGGTTTCCCGGACCATATCCCGGACTGCCAGGCACTGCCAGCACCAGACTGTTTCCAGAAGAAAACGGAGCAGGGGATGGATCCGCTGCAGCGCAAAAAGAAGGATGGCAGGCAGCGCCAGACTGGACGCGGCCATGAGCGCCGCCAGCAGGCTCCCGGCCATCCTCTGTCCCGCGGGCGTATCTCCGAAACGCCCGCGCAGTCTGTTTTCCAGAAATGTGACGGCCTTTCCCATGATCACGACCGGATGTGTCAGCCAGGAAGGATCCCCTGCCAGCAAATCGAACAGAAAACCGAACAGGACGGAAAAGGGGATGGCTGTTATGGGATTTTGTACATTATTCCAGAACAGGGCTGTCATGGATTTCCTTCCTGAAGTCTTCTATTCCTTCCGGCCGCAGCCGGCTGCCGTCCCAGTCCAGGACAAGGCCGCAGCCGGCCGGCGTCTGCCACTCGTAATACTTCTCCTTTTCGGGGCCCAGTGCCTTCATCAGGGCCATCTGGGTACCGCCATGGGCAACGATATACATATTCTCCGCTCCATGGGAGAGCTCTGCGGCCTGCAGAAAGCCCCGAACAGAGCGTTCGATAAACCCGGCCAGGTCTTCCCCGCCGGGACAGCGGCCGGTACACATGCCATCCACCCAGGCTCTGTAGGCGGGGCCGCAGACCGGGTCTGCTTCCATTTCATCGGCGGTCCGGCCTTCAAAAATCCCGAAATCCATCTCTGTAAGGTCCGGCAGAACAAACTGTTCGGATGCCGGAAAAAGGACAGAGGCGGTCTCTCTGGCCCTGCGCAGCGGGGACACATACACTGTGTCAGGGGTCTTCCCGCTGCTTAGCAGGGCTTTTCTGCCGGATTCGGACAAAGGGAGATCAGACCGTCCCTGGTAACGTCTCTGCGCATTATATTCGGTCAACCCGTGACGGATCAGATAGATCTTCATCAGAGATTTCCTTTCAGAAAACAGGGAATGCCGCAGACGACACGGATCACGACATCCGCGGACGCGGCCAGTTTACAGGACAGGCGGCCTGCCGCTTCTCTTCTTTCCTCTTCCAGGGGATCTATAGGCACTACACCGCAGCCGGTCTCACTGGCAATGACGATCTGCCTGCCCCGCAGCTGCTCATATACGTCATCCACCTGGTCGACACGGCTGACCAGCGTTTCCGCCCCGCAGACCGCAGCCGCGGCAAATTCCGCTTCTGACAGTCCCACAGCGTTCCGGATATATTCTTTTTTGCCCGCGTAGCGGGGTCCTGTAACAAATATCATGGGAGATTCCTCCGGATACCTACGGTAATAAAGTCTGGCTAAGGACACAGACGGCCAGCATGATCAGCTCTTCCCAGGTCAGGAACCATCCGGCCAGATCGCCGGTAATGCCGCCGTAATTTCTCATAGCGAAAATGTAATAATAGACAAAGAAAAAAAGGCCTGATAAAGCGGCCAGCAGGCCCGGCAGGCTCCTGAAAGCCATGATTCCCAGCAGGAGCAGGCTCAGGACCGCCAGCAGGAAGCGGGCTTTCCCTTTGGCTGCTTTTGAAGAAAAGGTATGGGCAAGACCGGTGCCTTTGGCCATGGGGAAACAGGTCACTGCCAGTCCGGACAAAGATCTGGAGACCATAAAAAGGGGCAGAAAGATCCACAGGTCAAAGGCCTGCAGGGAGGTCCACAGGCTGAAGCTGAGGATGAAATACATACAAAGCCACATGACCGCGAAAGCCCCAATATGGGAATCCTTTAAGATCTGCAGCTTCTTCTCCCTGTCCTGATGGCTGGCCTGGGCGTCCGCTGTGTCAGCGAATCCATCCAGATGAATCCCTCCTGTCACGGCGAACGGGATCAGGCAGAAAACCGCGCCCCGGACCAGGGGAGGAAACCCCTGCAGGTCCATCACGATCCCGGCGCCTGCCATCAGCAGGGCGATAACCGCTCCGATCAGGGGAAAGGCGCACAGGCTGTATTTCATGTTTTGATCGTTCCACCGGATTCCCGGCATGGGAATGGCGGAGAACATGGAAAAGGCCACAATGACCGTTTCGAATACGAACATACTGTTCTGCTGCCCCTTTCCGTCTTTATGCTCATTCTGCCCGGTAATTAAGCAGATAGAATAGATATAATTCTGAATGTCATCAGGGTCTCTGATCTTTCAGGACATTGGGGAGTCCTGCGCAGATTTCGGCCGCGTAATCCGCTTTGGTGGCAATACGGCAGCCGATCCTGCCAAGGGCCTGCCGGTAGGCTTCTGTTAGTGTGTCATAGAGCAGGCTGTCCGAGGAAATCTCACCTGTGACCACAGTCAGGTGCCTGCAGAGGCTGATGAGATACTCCAGTTCCCGGATGACCTGTTCCGTTGTCTCTCCGGCGCTCAGTGATTCTTTGCCGCCGAACATGATATTGGCGGCCAGGTTGGGGATATCCTCCAGAAGGATATTTTTGTCCCGCAGGAGGGCCGGGTCGGCCGCTTTGAAATCTCTGTATAATTCCAGGGTCGTAAATCCCTTGTCCTGCCGCAGCAATCTGTGCCTCTGGATCCTGGCGGCCGCGCTCTCCCCGGATGGCTCCATGCAGGCAAGATAGATTCTGTCTCCCGATAAGGAAAAGACATGATTTTCCGCGAATTCGCTTTTGCCGGAGGCGGCGCCTCCAATGATCAGTGACAGCAAATCTTACTCCCTTATTTCAGAATTTCAAAAAACGTATGCGCTGATCAGCCGCGGAGAACCGCGCTGACTTCCTGGGCGAACTTATCAGGATGATCACTGACCAGCATGTGCGTGCTCTTCGGGAAGCGGACAGCCCTGTACGGCGTCATAATATGTTCCCTGTACCAGTCAGCAAGAGCCGGTGAGAACAGGGAGCCGGGATCCGCGTAAAAATAAGTGACCGGCACGGTGATCTGGCCGACGGCAGGGCGGTTATCCTGGGACTTCATGGAAGCGGACAGGCTTTTCAGCACCGCTTCATCGCAATTGGCCAGTCTCTCCTTCAAAGGCTTCTTCAGGAGAAATCCCGGTATTTTTTTCAGCTTCGGGACGGCTCCGACAGCGAAGTCTTTATACAGGGTAAAGAAATCCTTACCGGCATCCCGCTCCATGTTTTCTTTTGTATATTTGCCCTGATAGAGTCCCAGCTTCCACTCTTCATCATTGAGCTGCTTCGGCGTCATGTCGCAGAGGATGATCTGCTTCAGGCTGTCACAGCCAAAGAGACGGACATAGTTGAGTACGACACCGGCGCCCATGGACCATCCGAGAAGTGTTACGTTGGAGAGGGAAAGTCCCTGTATTATTTCATGAAGGTCGCTGGCCAGCGTCTCCATGGTGGGGTTCCCGCTGTTGGCATGCCTGCTTTTCCCATGCCCCCGATGATCATAAATGATGCATCTGGCCTGTTCCTGCAGTGTTTCCACCGGCTTCAGGTAAATATCATGGGTGCTTGTCCAGCCGTGCATCATGATAATTGTATCCGGCCCCTGTCCTTTGTCCTCATAATACAGCTTTTCTCCATTACTGAGCGTGAACCAGCTCATACAACATTACCTCCTGTGTCTTTTATTCATAGTCTTCTATTCAAATAAACCTTTCAGACAAATTCTATAATAGCACACTATTGACATGGCTCGTATGCCGATTTTTTACCATCTCCCGGTATGGAGCCTGTGTTTACTGTAGCACGCTTTTACATGGCGCGCCTGATGGCTTTTGATTCTGCAGAATTAACGAAAGCCGGTCCCGCGAAACAGGCGGAGCCGGCTTTGGAAATTATGTCTAAACCAGATCAGAAGGACATATTCCACACCCTCTGTATTAAGATACGATCCGGTAATATGCATTCGATGTAAGTCTGTAAATGACTGCGTATACTGCACCACAGATGACAACGCATATTCCTGCAGTTATCATCAGGCGCGGCATATCGAACAGCCCGAACAGCATCAGAAGCTTATTGACGATCGGCAGCACTACAGCCAAATGGATGCAGGCAAATATGATCGGAATTGCAAATACTGTGAGCATTTGCGAATCGATGCTTTTCCGTATTTCTTCCTTGGTCATGCCCACCTTCTGCATGATCCCGAACCTTGCCTGGTCTTCAAAGCCCTCCGATACCTGCTTATAGTACATGATCACCACACAGGAGACCAGGAAAATGATGCTCAGCATGATCCCGAGAAAGAACAGGCCGCCGAACGTGCCCACGAAGTCTCCGCGTTCTGCCTCGTGGCTTTCGCAGTACATGTTTGAGAACCCCAGACCTTCCAGTTCACTGCGGATGGTTCTGTCCAGTGTTTCTGCAAGCTCTATCTGTCCGGACTCGTCGAGGCCGGTGTCGAATCTGCAGTCCCAGAACCAAGCCAGCATCGGTTCGCCGTTATAGTCTGTATACTTAACATAATTCTTTGCAATGTTATTCGCGTCGTTTACAATCATAAAGATTCCCGGGGAAGCAGATACTACTGCAGCGGGATCTATCTCTCCTATGCGGTCGTCGATTCTTTTCGTGACTTTGAAAGGAACATCGCCAACGGTTATGACTTCGCCGATCGGTATCTTCTTTGCAGTACCGACCAGGGCCTCCCCCGGAGCCACGGTCTCGTTATAGCCGAACACCCTGTTATAAACATCAACATCTATAAAGATGATCTGCGCGACTTTATCATAGTTGACGAACGCAAGATTGCTTTTGGAATTGAGCGTAATATCGAGTTTGCTGTTGTCAAAGTATCCGCTGACAGACCACTGATAGTAAGTCTTATTGTTCGTTACGACTGCGCCGTGTTCCTTTGCAACGGACTTCAGGTCCTCATCCAGTTTTTCACCAAGCTGTTCAAGATCTTCATCATACCCGTATTTGCAGGCAAAGGCTCCGATCTCATTAGGATAGCGCACGTTCAGGCATTGGTCCGCCCCTGTATAAAGG
>ONRU01000046.1 GCA_900320325.1 uncultured Lachnospiraceae bacterium | reverse complement strand
AGTATAGGTATGGCCCGGCCTGTAAGCGGACAGAAAGGTCTCTGCGGGAATCTTCTTTTTTTCAGAGCCGCAGGAGAGCAGCATGATATCAATCATGGAAAAAAACCTCCTCTTGAACCTGCATAAAAATGAAACAGCAGACGCGTAAGGTCTATATCACTACAACAATTCTACAACATTCCGTAGCAATTCCGCCCCGTTTCCCGCATATTTCCCTGCATTTTTCTTCTCAGCTTCCGCTAAAAATTCCTTTTGTGCTATAATTTCAAAAGTGTTGGCTTTTATACCTAGAATTGTCAGCCAGATAGAGAAGGAGAAGTAATAGCATGAAAAAATCCAGAGCAGCCATATCACTTATTGTGATCGCAGTCCTGGTCGGACTGCTCGGTTTTACCGCCTTTTTCGGCTTCGGAAGCGGCCGGAAGGGTTCCTATCACAATATTAAACTGGGCCTCGACCTCGCGGGCGGCGCCAGCATCACCTACCAGGCTACCGGCGAAGAGCCCCCCAGCCAGGAGGATATGAGTGATACCATCTACAAGCTGCAGAAGCGTGTTGAGGAGTACTCCACAGAAGCAGTTGTATATCAGGAAGGTAATAACCGGATCAATATTGAAATCCCCGGAATCAGCGGCGTTGCCGAGACCAACGCGATCCTTGAGCAGCTGGGCCGGCCCGGTTCCCTTTATTTTATCCGTGAGACGGATGATGAAGGCAATAAGAACTACCAGGCGACCACCAAGGAAGACGGGACCTACGGATATGTCCTGACAAAGACTCTGGAAGAATGTGAAAAGACCGGCGAGATCGTTGTCTACGGTACAGACGTAGCCAACGCGGAAGCGGGCTATACCACTGACAACATGAACAACCAGCAGATCGTTGTCGAGCTGGCCTTTACGGATGAAGGTACCAAGAAGTTCGCGGAAGCGACTGCAAGGGCATACGAAAAAGGCGAGACCATCGGTATCTACTATGATGGTGAATTCGTCAGCGTTCCCAAGGTAAACGCGGTCATTTCCAACGGCAGCGCCATCATTGAGGGTGAAGAATCCATCGAATCCGCCAGGACCCTGGCTTCCACCATCCGAATCGGCGGACTGAAGGTCGAGCTGACCAGGCTCCGTTCCGAGATCGTCGGTGCCCAGCTGGGACAGAACGCCATCAAGACCTCCAAAACGGCAGGTCTGATCGGTTTCGCCACCGTAGCGGTCTTCATGATCCTCATGTACCTGCTGCCCGGTTTCCTGGCCTGCGTGGCACTGGGAATCTATGTCATCCTGATCGCCCTTGTCCTGAACGGCTTTGACGTGACCCTGACCCTGCCCGGCATCGCGGGTATCCTGCTGTCCATCGGTATGGCAGTTGACGCGAATGTTATTATTTTCGCACGTATCCGTGAAGAAATATCCGCCGGATCCAACGTAAAACGCGCGATCCGTGTCGGTTTTGACAAGGCTCTGTCCGCTATCATCGACGGTAACGTGACTACCCTGATCGCAGCCGCGGTCCTGTTCTTCCTGGGCTCCGGTACCATCAAGGGTTTTGCCGAGACGCTGGCCATCGGTATCATTCTGTCCATGTTCACGGCGCTTTTCGTGACCAGGACACTGATGAATATCTTCTATGCGCTGGGCGCCAAAAATCCTGCCCTTTACGGCAAGGGAAGAGCGGCCAACAATTTCAAGATCGTCGGCAAGAGGAAGATCGTCTTCCTGATTTCCGCCCTCTGCATCCTGATCGGCTTCGGTGCCATGGGCCTGAACGCGTCCCGCGGCAGAGGCCCTCTGAATTACAGCCTTGATTTCGTCGGCGGTACTTCCACCAACGTGGAATTTACCGAGGAAATGAGCCTGGAAGAGATTAATGACAAGGTCGTTCCCGTATTTGAAGATGTCATCAAGGACGCCAATGTACAGGTCCAGAAGGTCACCGGCACAAATGAAGTCATTTTCAAGACCAAGGAACTGGACACAGACCAGTCTACAGAACTGTCCAACCGCCTGGTCGAGGAATTCGGCGTTGATAAGGACAAAATCACTTCCGAGACCATCAGCTCCACCATCAGTTCGGAGATGAAGAGGGACGCGGTCATCGCGGTCCTGGTTGCCATGGTCCTGATGCTGATCTATATCTGGTTCCGCTTTAAGGATCCCAGGTTCGGTGTTTCTTCGGTCACCTGCCTGATCCACGACGTCCTGATCGTGCTGGCAGGCTATGCCCTGCTGCGGGTCTCTGTCGGTTCTACCTTTATCGCGTGTATGCTGACCATCGTCGGTTATTCCATCAACGCGACCATCGTTATTTTCGACCGTGTCCGTGAAAACATGGCAGGCTATAACAGCAAGAGCGATCTGGAAGCAATCATCGACCGCAGTGTCGGACAGACACTGACCCGAAGCCTCTTTACGTCCCTGACTACCTTCTTCATGGTATTCTGGCTCTATATTTTCGGCGTATCTTCCGTCAAGGAATTCGCCCTGCCTATCATGATCGGTATCGTTGCCGGCGCGTGGTCTTCCATCTGCATTGCCGGTTCTGTATGGTTCATCCTTCGTAAGAAATTTGAACCCGCCAAAGACAGCTACGCGGCAGAGGCACCCAAAGGCAGCGGTCCTGTTGTCAGCCATAATAAATACAGCGGTCAGGGCAAGATGTCCAAGAAGGAAAGAAGACTGCAGAAGCAGAAGGAAATCGAAGAGAGAAATAAATCCAAGACAGTTGTCTGATCACAAACAGTAACGAACGGCAGGGGGATGCTCAGGTATCCCCCTGTTTTTTCCGGAGGAAAGCCATGGCCAAGTGGATGGTATATCATAAAAAAGAAGATTTCATGGGAATAGCCAGGGCCTGCGGTATATCTCCGGTTCTGGCAAGGGTCATCCGCAACCGGGATGTAATCGGGATGGAAGCGACCCGGCGTTACCTGGACGGGACCATGGACATGCTGCATGACCCGTATCTGCTGCCGGATATGGACCGTGCCGTCAGCCTGCTGGAGGAAAAGATCCGCCAGGGCAGGGCTGTCCGGGTCATCGGGGACTATGACGTGGACGGAATCTGCGCTTCCTATATACTGGTCACGGTATTGCGGGCCTGCGGGGCCGCAGCGGATGCCAGGCTTCCCGACCGGATCAGTGACGGATATGGAATCAATGAACGCCTGGTCCGGGAGGCAGGAGACAGCGGGATCGATATGATCCTGACCTGTGATAACGGAATAGCTGCCGCGGAGCCTCTGGGGATTGCCAAAGAGACCGGCATGACGGTAATCGTGACAGACCATCATGAGGTGCCTTTCCGTCTGGAAGAGAACGGGGAAAAGACCTGGATCCTGCCGCCCGCTGACGCGGTCGTGGATCCCAAGATTCCCTCCTCTGTGACCGGAAGACCGGACTACCCTTTCCGGGATATCTGCGGAGCCGCCATTGCCTGGAAGCTGGCGCAGGCCCTGACCGCCAGGATGCAGATACCCGGCAGGCAGGAACTGATGAAAGAACTGCTTGGCTTCTGCGCCCTGGCCACCGTCTGCGATGTCATGCCTCTGCAGGATGAGAACCGGATCATGGTCCGGTATGGACTGCGGGCAGCGGCAGCGACGTCCAACCCCGGACTCCGGGCCCTGATCGCCGTGACCGGGCTGACCGGCAGCGCCCTGACTCCCTATCATGCCGGATTTATCCTGGGGCCCTGCATGAATGCCACCGGCAGGCTGGATACTGCGGAAAGAGCCCTGGCCCTTTTCTTTGAGGAGGATGAGAACCGGGCCCTGCATGCCGCCCAGGAACTGAAAAATCTGAATGACAGCCGGAAAGATATGACCAGACAGGGCATTGAGGAAGCCTGCCGGATCGCGCCCGCCCAGGGCTACCCGGAAAACAAAGTTCTGGTCATCTATATGCCGGACTGTCATGAGTCTCTGGCGGGCATCATAGCCGGCCGGGTCCGTGAACGCTACGCCAGACCTTCCATTGTGCTGACAAAGACCGAAGAGGGACAGATCAAGGGATCCGGCAGATCCATTGAAGCCTATGACATGTTTGAAGAGCTGAACAAATGCAAAGATTTGTTCGTTCGATTCGGCGGCCATAAGATGGCAGCCGGCCTGACCCTGCAGGATGGAAAAGTCGATGTCTTCCGCAGGAGGATCAATGAACTCTGTACCCTGCGGGAGGAGGACCTGTGTGAAGTCATCCATATCGATATGGAGCTCCCCCTGCGTTTTGTGGACATGCCGCTGACAGAGAGCTTTGACCGGCTGGGTCCATTCGGGACCGGCAACCCCCATCCGCTCTTTGTGACCCGTGATGTATATCTGCGCGGATACCGGATTCTGGGACAGAACAGGAATGTTGTTAAATTGACCGGAGCGGTCGATGGGTTACAGGCGCCTGAAATGATCTGTTTCGGAGACGGTGACGAATTTGAAGAGAGGATCCTGCGGGAAAAGGGGAGAATGGTCCTGCATGATCTGCGGGCAGGCCGCGGCAGTCTGTGCGCGGACATTGTTTATGAACCTTCCATCAACAGTTTCCGCGGAGAAAGGAATGTGCAGATCAGAATCAGGGACATGCGGTTCCATTGAATCAAAAAAGGCACGCATTTTCGTCAGATAAAAAAGACATGTGTTCCCCCGGATTATAAAAAACAGCCATAAAGGAAATCAGGAAAGAGATCCTTCAGGCTGCCGCCGGCGGAAATCCCCGAAGATTTCCGCAAACGAAAACACCCGCTTGACGCGGGTGCTTCGATTTCATATGAGGGGGGAGATAGTGAGTTCTGATCAACTATCTATTATTAATATACAGGGGATTTGTGAGCAATTTGTGTCTGCCGTCTAACCTTTATCTAAAATTTATAATGAAAAAATTAAGAAATCAGTAAATAAAAACAAAACTGTGCCGTTCCGGCGGCAGTAGAGTAAAATGGAAGAAAGCTGAAATATCAATCATCACAGATCGCTGCGTACAGCAGGGACAGGAGAAAACCATATGAAAATTTCGGAACTGATCAGCAAGCTGGACTATCATTTCAATGACGAACACGGACAGGCCGTTACAGACCCGGACAGGGCCAGGGCTCTGCTGGATGTGGAGATACAGGACATCACCAACGATTCCCGCAAGATCAGGCAGGACTGCCTTTTCTTCTGTATTACCGGTGCCAAATTTGACGGACATGATTTTGCCCTGCAGGCACTGGAGCAGGGGGCAAAGGCCCTGGTCGTGGAGAAGGATCTGGATCTGGGCGAGGCGGCCCGGGACGCGGTCATCATCCGTGTCTATGATTCCCGTTATGCCATGGCCTTTATCTCGGCCGCGTGGTTCGGCAATCCCGCGTCCCGCATGAAGATCATCGGCGTTACAGGCACCAAGGGAAAGACCACGACCACCTACATGGTCAGGTCCATCCTGCAGAGCGCCGGCTTCAAAGTAGGTCTGATCGGCACGATCGAGACCCTGTACGGCGATGTCAGGATTCCTTCCGCCAACACCACCCCCGAATCCCTGACCCTGCAGAAGATCTTTAAGGATATGGCGGACGCGGGCGTTGAGGCTGTCGTTATGGAGGTCTCTTCCCAGGCCCTGATGCTGCACAGGACCCAGGGCTTTATCTTTGACTATGGTATCTTTACCAATCTCTCCCCCGATCATGTCGGTCCCGGAGAGCATAAGGATTTCGAGGATTATAAGAAGTGTAAGGGCCTGCTCTTCAAGCAGTGCCGGGTCGGTATCGTCAACGGCGATGACAAATACACGGACGAAGTTCTGGAAGGCCATACCTGCTCGGTAGAGCGTTTCGGGCTGGGCGCGGAGAATGACCTGCGGGCAGAGAACCTGGCCCTGATCCACAAGCCCGGTGAACTGGGCGTATCCTTCCGGGTCAGCGGCCTGATGGACTTTGAGGCTGAGGTGACCACGCCCGGCAGATTCAGTGTATACAATGCCCTTTGCGCCATTGCCATCTGCAGGCATTTCGGCGTGACCACGGAAAACATCCGCAAAGCCCTGCTGGAGGTCAAAGTCAGGGGACGGATCGAAATGATCCCTGTTTCCAGCGAATTTACCCTGATGATCGACTATGCCCATAACGCCATGGCTCTGGAAAGCCTGCTGACGACCCTGCGGGAATACGATCCCAACCGTCTGGTCAGTGTATTCGGATGCGGCGGCAACCGGGCAAAATCCCGGCGCTTTGAGATGGGCGAAGTCAGCGGCCGCCTGGCCGACCTGACGGTCATCACCTCCGACAACCCCAGATTTGAAGAGCCTCTGGATATCATTGCGGATATCCGTACCGGCATCAGCCGGACCGGAGGCAGTTTTATTGAGATTCCCGACAGAAAAGAGGCGATTGCCTGGGCCATCCATAACGGACAGCCCGGAGATATCATCATCCTGGCCGGCAAGGGCCATGAGGACTATCAGGAAATCAGGGGCGTCAAGTATCCCATGGACGAAAGAGACCTGATCCGGGACATTCTGGCGGAAGACGCGGCAAAGGCGGGACAGTAAGCAACTGTACTGAATTGACTGAGACAGTCAAAATTTTAAAAACAGAAGCGTATGGCAGACAGACAGTATCGATATGCCCAAATCATCATAGATATCTCCCATGAGAAGCTGGACAGGCCTTTCACCTACCGGATCCCGGACGGACTGGCGGATCAGGTGGAACCTGGCAGCCGGGTCAGGGTCCCCTTCGGCCATACGGTCCGGACGGGATATGTGATCGAGCTGACGGACCACTGTGACCTGCCGGAAGATAAGATCCGGGAGATCGGGGAGGTCCTGCTGCCCGGGCAGGGCTACAGCCGGGAAAAGGACAGCGGTTTTTATATCCGGCTGGCCGCCTGGATGAAGGATCGGTACGGCGCTACGACGATCACAGCCCTGAAGACGGTCCTGACCTCCCGGAAGACAGGCAGCCCCAAAGTCAGGCGGCAGATCCGCCTGCTGCTGGACCGGTCCGCCGCGGAGGAAAAGCTGGCTTTTTACCACAGGAAACATCAGGTGGCCAGGGAACGTCTGCTGCGGGAACTGATCGGGACGCCTGTCCAGCCCTATGACCTGATCACGACCCGGCTCCATGTGGGCGCTCCGGTCATCCGGGCCATGAAGCAGGCCGGCGTGATCGAGGTGGAATCCTATACAGACCTGCGCAATCCGGTCAGCATCAGTCCGGACACCGCGGAGCGCAAGATCCTGAGTCCGGCCCAGCAGCGGATCTCGGACGAGGTCGTGGAATCCTTTGAAGCCGGAAGACCCGGCGTGACCCTGATCCGGGGCATTACCGGCAGCGGCAAGACCGAGGTCTATATTTCCATCATCAGCAGGATCTGCCGGTCGGGAAGACAGGCCATCATGCTGATCCCCGAGATTGCCCTGACCTACCAGACCCTGCTCCGCTTTTACAGACATTTCGGAGACCGGGTCTCGGTCATTAATTCTTCTTTGTCTGAGAGCGAGAAGGCAGACCAGTGGGAGCGGGCCAGAAGGGGTGAGATCGATGTCATTATCGGCCCCCGTTCCGCCCTCTTTACTCCCTTCGAGCGTCTGGGCGTTATCGTGATGGACGAAGAACACGAGAACAGTTATAAGAATGAATCCATGCCCAAATACCACGCCAGGGAAACGGCCATTCAGATCGCCCGCATGCGGGGCGCCTGTGTGGTCCTGGGCAGCGCGACGCCATCCATGGAGTCTTATTACAGGGCCCTGCGCGGAGAGTACAGGCTGTTTACCCTGGATGAACGGCTGACAGGCGGAAGCCTGCCCTGTACGGAAATCGCGGATATGCGGATGGAACTGCGCAGAGGCAACCGGAGCATACTGTCCCGGTCCCTGGACAGCCTGATCCGGGACCGTCTGGCGCGGGGGGAGCAGACCATGCTTTTTCTCAACCGCCGGGGCTTCGCGGGCTCGGTCTCCTGCAGATCCTGCGGGTACGTGGTCAAGTTCCGGGCCGGGACCCAGCAGATCGAGACCTGGCTGCAGGAGCATTTTCCCGGCGCCAGGATCCTGCGCATGGACGCGGATACGACCGCCCGCAAGGGCAGCTATGAAAAGATCCTTTCCGCTTTTGCCAATGAGGAAGCCGACATCCTGCTGGGGACCCAGATGATCGTCAAGGGCCATGATTTTCCCAATGTGACCCTGGTCGGCATCCTGCTGGCGGACCTGTCCCTGTACGCCAATGACTACAGGGCGGCGGAGCGTACCTTCCAGCTGCTGACCCAGGCAGCCGGCCGTGCCGGCAGAGGGACCAGGCCGGGACATGTCGTGATCCAGACTTATAAGCCGGACCACTACGCGATCCGGCTGGCGGCCCGTCAGGACTATGAGGCCTTCTATGAAGAGGAGATCCGCTACAGGAGCCTGCTGGGATATCCGCCCGCGGGCCATATGCTGGCCGTGCAGATCCAGTCCCGGGATGAAGACGCCGCCATGCTGACAGCCGGCCGGATCCGGGATCTGCTGCAGCAGCGGGCTGTCCCTGCTTCACTGATCGGCCCTACAGCGGCTCTGATTGGGAAACTGCGTGACAATTACCGCTTTGTCATCTATGTTAAAGACGCAAAATATGATACACTGATACACTGTAAGGATATAATTGAGGCGCATCTGCGCACTGAGGACCTGCCCGCCAGGGACCTGCAGGTACAGTTTGATTTTAATCCGGTGGTCCCCTATTAAGGCAGGACGCAGAAAAGGAGATTCTATGGCACTTCGCACAATCCGTGAATACGGAGACCCTGTACTGACGAAAAAAGCAAAACCCATTAAGGAAATGACACCCAAGATCGAGGCCCTGATCAAAGACATGCTGGAAACATTATATGATTCCGGCGGTGTAGGTCTGGCGGCGCCCCAGGTCGGTATGCTGAAAAGGCTTGTCGTCATTGACATTTCAGAAGAGCAGAATGAGCCCCATATCCTGATCAATCCTGAGATCATTGAATCGGACGGAGAACAGAAGGGACTGGAGGGATGCCTGTCCGTACCCGGCAAATCCGGTATTGTGACCAGGCCCAACCATGTGAAAGCCAGGGCCCTGAATGAAAAAATGGAGCCCATCGAGATTGAGGGCGTTGAACTGATGGCCAGAGCCATCTGCCATGAGCTGGACCACCTGGAAGGCAAAGTCTATGTCGACCTGGTGGAAGGCGAGCTCTATGACAACGACGACCTTGTCCCCGTGGAAGACGATGAGGACGAAGCGGCGGACATGGATCAGGAAACAGAAGTAACGAACGGAGAAGCCTGAGCATATATGAAGATTGTTTTTATGGGTACGCCGGATCTCGCGGCCGGGATCCTGGAGACCATGTTGAAGGACGGCCGGCAGGTCAGTCTGGTCATTACTCAGCCGGACCGCCAGAAAGGCCGCGGAAAAAGCATTGTCAAATCACCTGTGAAGATCTGCGCTGAGAAGTACGGGATTCCCGTCTTCCAGCCGGAGCGTGTCAGGAAGCCTGAAGCAGTAGAGAGGATCCGGCAGGAAGAACCGGATCTGATCGTCGTGGCCGCCTTCGGCCAGATCCTGCCCCAGAAGCTTCTGGACATTCCCAAATACGGCTGCATCAATGTCCATACCTCCCTCCTGCCCAAATACCGGGGCGCGGCGCCCATCCAGTGGGCCATCATCAACGGGGAGAAGAAGAGCGGCGTGACCATCATGCAGATGGACGCAGGCCTGGATACCGGCGATATCCTCATGCAGGAGGAGCTGGAGCTGGATCCCAAAGAGACCGCCGAGACCCTGTTCGATAAACTGGCGGATATGGGCGGGCCGCTTCTGCTCAGGACCATAGACGCCATGGAAGCGGGAACGGTCACGCGGACGCCCCAGAGCGACCGGCAGACGTTCTATGCCTCCATGTTCAGCAGGGAGATGGGCGAGATCGACTGGAATCGGACTGCGACGGATATTGAGCGTCTGATCCGGGGGCTCAATCCCTGGCCCAGCGCCTATACCGGCTATCACGGCAAACTCCTCAAGATCTGGGACGCGGATGTCCTTTCGGCAGAGGATTCCTTCCCCGGCAGCGATGCCCTGGAAGAGGCAAGGCCCGGCGACGTACTGGGCGTTGATAAGAACCGGATCTATGTAATGACGGGGGAAGGTGTTCTTGCCATCAACGAGGTACAGATCGAAGGCAAAAAGCGTATGCCGGTCCGGAGTTTCCTGCTGGGCTATAAGGTCTGTTCCGGAGACAGGCTGCATCGCTGACAGAAGCCTGCGCAGCCGGTCCTGTGAACATCCATAAACAGGTATCCGGTTGCAATACAGGCTTATGTAAATATTTATATAAATAAGGAAGAATTGTTATTCTCACAGAAATGAAACAAGGCAGAAATGAAAGGGAGATCGTTCTGGACCTCCTGCTCGCGCAGCATCAGAAGGGGACCTTTATGAACGTGCTGGTCCGGGATGCCCTGGACCGTTTCCCGGATCTGGAACCCCGCCGGCGGGCTTTCATCAAACGGCTGGCGGAAGGTGTGGTCGAGCGAAAGATGGAACTGGACGCGGTCCTGGACCGATATTCCAAAAAACCCATGTCCGCCCAGAAGCCGAAAGTCAGGATCATCCTCCGTATGGGACTGTACCAGCTGCTTTATATGGATTCGGTACCGGCTTCCGCCGCCTGCAATGAATCTGTCAGGCTGGCCAAACGGGTCGGACTGACTGCCGTTTCGGGATATATCAACGGTCTGCTCCGTAATATCACCCGGGATCTGGAGGCTGGTAAGCTGAATGCGGAAACGGAATCCCTTTCGGTCCGTTATTCCATGCCCCAGTGGATCATCGACCTCTGGGACGAACAGCTGGGCCGGGAACAGACCCGGCAGCTTCTGCCCGCACTGCTGGCGGAGCGGCCTGTCTGTATCCGGATCATGCCATATGTGACCGGGGAGGAGCGGGAGAGACTGCTCAGGGACCTGGCCGCGGCCGGGGCGCAGCTGATGCCCGGCAGATGGATCCGGGACTGTTATTATATGAAGAAATCCGGCCGTCTGACGGACCTGCCCGGTTACCGGGATGGTAAATGGACAGTCCAGGATGAGAGTTCCATGTTCGCGGTCACGGCTGCGGGCCTGACCGGGGATGAGCTCCTTCTGGATGTCTGCGCGGCGCCCGGCGGCAAAGCCATGCACGCGGCTTCCCTGCTGCCCCGTGGACATGTGGAGGCTTTTGACCTGACGGAGCGGAAGGTGGCGCTGATCCGGGAGAACGCTTCCCGGCTGCGGCTGACCAATCTGACTGCCCAAAGGCGTGATGCCCTGGAGAAGGATGAGGCCAGACGGGAACAGGCGGATGTCCTCCTGTGTGACCTGCCCTGCTCCGGCCTGGGAATCATCGGCCGCAAACAGGATATTAAATACAGAGTGACGGAGAAAGATCTGCCGGAACTGGCAGCCCTTCAGCGCCGGATCCTGGCCGCGTCCGTCCCCTGTCTGAAACCCGGGGGAATTCTGATCTACAGCACCTGTACCATAGACAGACTGGAAAATGAAGAGAATCTTCTATATATAGAGAAGGAACTGGGCATGATCCCGGAAGAGATTTCCGGCCTGCTGCCCGCCGGCATTCCCGGCATCCGCCGCAACGCCATCCAGCTCCTTCCCCATATCCACGGAACAGACGGTTTCTTTGTGGCCAGATTCAGGAAACCTTTCGCGCAGTAAATTGACCGGAGAATAAATACAGAAAATGAATAAAACGGATCTGAAATCCATGAATCTGGAAGAGATGACCGCTTATCTGACGGAACGGGGATATCCCAGGTTCCGGGCCGGCCAGCTCTACCAGTGGATCCACTGCAAACTGGCCTCTGGCTGGGACCAGATGTCCAACCTGCCAAAAAGCATGCGGCAGCAGCTGGCGGAAGAGACCGAGCTGACCCATGTCCGTATGATCGACAGACAGATCTCCAGAATAGACGGGACCCAGAAATTTCTCTTCGCAATGCCGGACAACAGTCTGGTGGAAAGCGTGTTCATGCGCTATAAATTCGGCAACAGCGTCTGCATATCCTCCCAGGTGGGCTGCAGGATGGGATGCCGTTTCTGCGCGTCCACCCTGGACGGCCTGATCCGCGGCCTGACCCCGGCCGAGATGCTGGAACAGGTCTATGAAATTACCAGAGTAACGGGAGAGAGGGTCTCCCACCTGGTGGTCATGGGAACCGGGGAGCCCCTGGACAATTATGACAATCTTGTCCGTTTTCTGGAGCTTCTGACGGATCCGAATGGCTTGAATCTGAGTCAGCGGAATGTGACTGTTTCCACCTGCGGGATCGTCCCCCGCATGCGGCAGCTGGCAGACCTGGGCCTGTCCATTACACTGGCCCTGTCCCTGCATGCCTATACGGATGAAAAGCGCAGGGAGATCATGCCGATCGCCAATCAGTATTCCATCGCGGAGCTGATGGAGGCCTGCCGCTATTATTTCAACAGGACAGGCAGACAGATTACCTTTGAATACAGCCTGATCAAAGACGTGAACGATTCCGAAGAGGACGCGTCCGGACTGGCCGCCCTGGCAGGTCCGCTGAAAGCCCATATAAACCTGATACCGGTCAACCCGGTCAGGGAAAGAGGCTACCGGCATCCGGATGACAGGGCTGTCAGAGCCTTTAAAAATAAACTTGAAAAACATGGAATAAATGTTAGTATTAGGAGAGTATTGGGCCGGGATATTGACGGCGCCTGCGGCCAGCTGCGGCACCGCCACCTTTCGGAGGACGGTCAGACAGCAGACTGATCCTGCCGCCCGATGACTGCCAAATGACTGGAGACAGACCATGCCAATATCTTTTTCTGCGACCGATACCGGCCGCAAACGACAAATGAATCAGGATTTTATCTTTTCCAGTGACATTCCTGTGGGGCGCCTTCCCGATCTTTACATTGTGGCAGACGGGATGGGAGGCCACAGGGCCGGCGAATATGCCTCGGAATTTACGGCCAACCGGGTAGTCAGGCTCATTGAGAAATCGGGCCGCAGCGATCCCGCGGAGCTGATGCGGACGGCCCTGACGGAGGTCAACCGCGAGCTGCGGGTCATTGCCCGCAGGGAGCCGGAATACAGAGGCATGGGGACGACAGCCGTCGCCTGTGTGATCACCGGCAAAGTCCTGCAGGCAGCCAATGTCGGGGACAGCAGGCTTTACATCCTGCCCGGCGGCTCCGGCATGCGGCAGGTCACGACCGATCATTCCCTGGTGGAAGAGATGGTCCACGCCGGCAGCCTGGATGAAAAGGAGGCAAGGGTCCATCCTGACCGTCATGTCATCACCAGGGCCATCGGCGCTGAAGATACCCTGAACGTGGATCTGTTCACAGAGGTCCTGCAGGGGGATGAACGAATCCTTATGTGCACGGACGGGCTGACCAACATGCTGGAGGATGCCCAGATCGAGGAGATCATCCGAAGCACAAGAAATCTTGAGGAAGCTGTTAAGGTACTTATTGCGGTAGCCAATGAGGCGGGCGGAAAAGACAACATTTCCGTGACCCTCATAGATCCCTTCCGTTCCGCGTAGCGGCCTCATTTCCATGAACCGGACCGGGAACCGGCCGGTGAAAAGGGGAGCAGCGGGGAAATACACTGTTAACGGAGGAAGACATGGTTAAGATAGGAATGCTCATTGCAGATCGATACGAGATTCTGGAAAAGGTCGGCTGCGGCGGCATGTCGGATGTCTATAAAGCCAAGGACCACAAACTCAACCGTCTGGTGGCGATCAAGGTCCTGAAGCAGGAATTTTCTGAAAATGCCAGTTTCGTATCCAAGTTCCGTGTGGAGGCCCAGGCCGCCGCGGGACTGATGCATCCGAATATTGTAAATGTATATGATGTCGGCGAGGAAAAAGGCGTTTATTTTATCGTCATGGAGCTCGTGGACGGCATCACGCTGAAAAAATATATCGAGACCCGGCAGGGACTGCCCGTTCAGGAGGCAGTCACCATCGCCATCCAGGTCGCCATGGGACTGGAAGCGGCCCACAGGAATCACATCATCCACAGGGACATCAAGCCCCAGAATATCATTATTTCCAAAGAAGGCAAAGTCAAGGTGACCGATTTCGGCATTGCCAAGATCGCGACCTCCAATACCATCACATCCAATGTCATGGGATCTGTCCATTACACCTCGCCGGAACAGGCCAGGGGCGGATACAGTGACGAGAAAAGTGATATTTATTCACTGGGCATCACACTGTTTGAGATGCTCACCGGCAAGGTGCCTTATACAGGCGAGACGACCGTAGCGATCGCCATCCGCCATATCCAGGACCCCATGCCTTCTCCCAGACAGTATGTCAGAGACCTTCCCTACAGTGTAGAGCAGATCGTCATGAAGTGCTGTGAGAAGAGCCCGGACCGCAGATACCAGAACACAGCGGAACTGATCGCGGATCTGAAGCGTTCTCTGATGGACCCGGACGGTGATTTTGTCAAACGCTTCAGTCCGGATGACCTGGGCAGTACCAGGGCCATTACGCCGGAGGAGCGCCAGACCATCAAACAGGCGGCCGGACGCGTCGCGTCCGGTGAGATCGAACCGGTCACGGATGATACCCTGCCGGGAGAAGTGGTAAAGACCCCCCGCCAGGAGGAGGAGCTGTTCGAAGAGGATGACCCGGAAACGGAAATCGAAAGAGAGCTGGAAGAGGAAGAGGATGACAACCGTACGGAACGGCTGACCGCCATCATCTCGATCCTGGCGGCCATTATCATCGGCCTGGTCATCATTATCGTGGCCGCGGGCCGCATGGGCATCATCCAGCTGGGCGGGAACAATTCCCAGGCCGGGGCGACAACGGTCAACGGCGTCAGAATGGTGACCGTACCGGAACTGCTCGGACTGGAGGAAACGGTAGCCTGCAGGAATCTGACAGATGCCGGTCTCAAATACAAAGTGATCTATGTCGAGAACAGTGAATATGAAGCGGGCACGGTCACAGACGCCAGCGAAAAGGAAGGCAGCGAGATTCCGGAAGGATCTATCGTGACCCTGACCGTATCCGGCAGCAAAGGCATAGAAGTGCCGGATGTCCTGGGGTATCAGCGGGATGAAGCCATTGAGATTCTGGAGACAGCAGGCCTCTATGTCAGCGTGAAGGAAGTGGCCAGCGCTGAAGTGGAGACGGGCCTTGTCATCGGACAGGATCCCGCCGCAGGGACCCGCATTTCCACGGGCTCGACTGTGGAACTGACCGTCAGCAGCGGACCGGACCTCAGCGGCAAGGTGCAGATGGTAGATCTCCGCGGCATGTCCGAAGAGGCGGCAGAGGAGCTGCTGATCGCCATGGGCCTGAAAGTAGGCACCATCGGCTTTGAAGTGACGGACGATGAAGAAGAAGTCGGTATCGTCCTGGACCAGACTGTAGAGGAAGGCACCTATGTCGACGCGGGCACAGAGATCGGCCTGACTGTCGGCAAGCAGATGACTTACAGCTATAACGTCAACATTTCACAGCCTTCCTATGATTATGAAGAAGGCACCATGGTCCATATCGTTGTATCCACCGACAGCGGCCAGGTACTGCTGACGACGGATACGGACAGCTTCCCTTATGTGGAGGGCAGAATTACCGAGATCCCTGAAGGCGCGGGTTCTGTTACCCTGACCTGGTCCTACACCTACACGGAGGAGGAAGAGGTCACGATCCCTGTGGAGGGAGAGGACAGCGGCGAAGGCGGGACAGAGCCGGCTTCGGAATCTTCCGGAACCACGACGACCATCGTTGTCAACGAGGTCACAGAGGAAAGAGAAGAGACAAGAGACCTTGAGTTCCAGAAAGAGTATTGATCTGTGAGAGGGAAAATCATTAAGAGCATTGCCGGATTTTATGAAGTCCACACCGGTGATACTGTTTACAGATGCAGAGCCAAGGGCCTGTTCCGGGCTCTGAAGCAGAAGCCTCTGGTCGGCGATGACGTGGAGATCGACATTACGGACACCGTCAGTGTTCCGCCGGAAGGCAATGTGATTCGTCTGTATCCCAGGACCAATGCCCTGATCCGGCCAAATGTGGCCAATGTCGACCAGGCTCTGCTGGTATTCTCGATCACGAAACCATATCCCAGCTACAACATGCTGGACCGTTTTCTCCTGGTCCTGGCCCGCAAGGATCTGCACGCGGTCATCTGCTTTAACAAAAAAGATCTGGCCTCGCCGGAAGAGATCCGGGAGCTGCAGGAGACCTATGAGGCCTGCGGCTGTCAGGTCCTCTTCATCTCCAACGTGACGGGAGAATCCATTGACCGGGTCAGACAGGTCCTGGAACATAAGACCACCGTGATCACCGGCCCTTCGGGCGCCGGCAAGTCGACCCTGATCAACCTGCTCTGCCCCCATGCCAACATGGAGACGGGCGAGATCAGCAGGAAGATCTCCCGGGGAAAGAATACGACCCGCCATGTAGAACTGCTGGCGTCGGGAGAGGACACCTTCCTGGTGGATACCCCCGGTTTTACCTCCCTGTATCTGCAGGATCTGCAGGCGGAGGACCTCAAGGATTACTATCCCGAATTCACCAAATGGGCAGACGGCTGCCGGTTCAATGGCTGTGTCCACATCGCCGAGCCGGACTGCGCTGTCAAGCAGGCTCTGGAACGGGGCGAGATCAGCCCCATCCGCTACCGCAATTACTGCGAACTGTTCGCGGAACTCAAGAACCAGCGGCCTGTATATAAAAAGAAAGGATAACGAAGCAGGAATGAAATTAGGCATCGTAGGCTTACCCAATGTAGGAAAAAGCACACTTTTTAACTCACTGACCAAGGCGGGCGCGGAAGCGGCCAACTATCCTTTCTGCACCATTGACCCCAATGTCGGCATCGTACCGGTACCGGATGAGAGAATTCAGCTGCTGGGAAAGATGTACAATTCCAAAAAGATCACCCCCGCGGTGATTGAATTCGTGGATATAGCGGGTCTGGTCAAAGGCGCGTCCAAAGGAGAGGGCCTGGGCAACCAGTTCCTGGCCAACATCCGTGAGGTGGACGCCATTGTCCACGTGGTCCGCTGCTTTGAGGATCCCAATGTCATTCATGTGGACGGCAGTATCGATCCCCTGCGGGATATCGAGACCATCAACCTGGAACTGATCTTCTCTGACCTGGAAGTGCTGGAGCGCAGGATTTCCAAGGTAACAAGGACAGCCAAAGCAGACAAAGAGGCTGCTAAGGAACTGGTCCTTTTGAAGAAGCTCAAAGAGCATCTGGAGAACGGGGAGATGGCTTCTTCCATGGAGCTGGAGGATGATACCCAGAAGAAATGGATGAAGGAATTCAACCTTCTGACCGATAAGCCTGTCATTTACGCGGCCAATGTCAGTGAAGATGAACTGGCGGATGACGCGGCCGGCAACGAGGGCGTACAGAAGGTCCGGGAATACGCGGCCCGTACCGGCAGTGAGGTCTTCGTGATCTGCGCCAGTATTGAGGCGGAGATCTCCGAGCTGGATGATGACGAAAAGCAGATGTTCCTGGAGGACCTGGGCCTGACCGAATCCGGTCTGGAGAAACTGGTCCGTGCCAGCTACCATACCCTGGGCCTGATGAGCTTCCTGACCGCGGGTGAGGATGAGACCAGAGCCTGGACCATTAAGATCGGGACCAAAGCGCCCCAGGCGGCCGGCAAGATCCACAGTGATTTTGAGAGAGGCTTCATCAAGGCTGAGGTCGTTAATTACAAGGTGCTCCTCGAAGAAGGATCCCTTTCGGCTGCCCGGGAAAAGGGACTGGTCGGCATGGAAGGCAAGGACTATGTGGTCCGTGACGGCGACGTCATCCTCTTCCGGTTCAATGTCTGATCGGGTTTCTTCTATATTAATAGAAGAGTATTAATAGAATAGCCATTATTAACAGCCATTAACAGCTTCCGAAACGGATATTTTTTGCCCGGGTTTTGCCCGGGCATTTTTCTGCTTGCATATCTGAACGCTTTATGGTATTTTTACTGAGTTTTCATAATCAGGTTTGATTTGCTGTGCTATCATAGAATAGCTGAATTATAGTTTCGTTTCAGCTTCAGCAGGAACGGAGCGGATTACAGGAGGAAGGTCCCTTATGGAACAAATGGATATCGCTTTTCCGCATCTGGGAATTTATCTGAAAAATGTCCCCCAGTATATTATGATCGGCAGTTTTCCGGTCGCCATGTACGGGATCATGATAGCCCTGGCCATGCTGTCCGGCCTTCTGCTGGCCTCCCATATGGCCAAAAAGACAGGTCTGAATCCAGACACGATCTGGGACATCGGGGTCTACCTGCTGGTCCTGTCCGTAGTCGGCGCCAGGATCTATTATGTCATCTTTATGTGGGATATGTATAAGGATAACCTGCTGCAGATCTTTAATCTGCGGGGCGGCGGACTGGCTATTTACGGCGGTATCATTGGCGGCATTACCACGGTGGCCGTCTACAGTAAGATCAAAAAGGTCAATGTAGGTCTGTTGCTGGATACCTGCGCTTACGGGCTGGTCCTGGGGCAGATCATCGGCCGCTGGGGCAATTTCTTTAACCGGGAGGTATTCGGCGGTTATACCGATTCCCTGCTGGCCATGAAATTCCCGGCCTCCATGGCCAGGGCTTCTGATATCAGCGCGGATATCGCGGCCCATATGTCCGACGGCTGTATCCAGGTGCATCCTACCTTTTTATATGAAGGGATCTGGAATTTCTGCCTGTTGATGCTGCTGTTCTTTGCCCTGAAATATATAAAATTTCACGGTCAGATCATCCTGCTTTACCTGATGGGATACGGGATCGGACGGGCACTGATCGAGACGATCCGGACAGACCAGCTCTTCATTCCCGGAACTACAGTACCCGTCAACATGGTCATGGGCATCTGTGTTGCCATCGCCGCCCTGACCGCGATCGTGATCGGGATCAGCCGGGCCGGCAAAAAAGAGGAAGCTGGGAAGGCGTGACCATGCCGTTTCCGTATCTTTTACCGTATATAAAAGGCTGGTTAACTGTAAAAAAAGAATGAGCAGGCATGCTCTATCATGAAAGAAAACACGAAAATCATAACGGGGCAGTAAAGTGGAGGAGGACTTTGGTGCCTGCCTGTGAAAAATGTACAATTTCATAGCGGGGTATTGAAAAAGAGCCATCAAATTGTTATTATTGTGGAGTAAAGTGGTTGCTAAGTGATAGCAATGTGGAGGCAAGTGGATGTACCTGGGTGATTCCGATCATACGCTCGATTCGAAGGGGCGTCTGATCATCCCTTCCAGATTCAGGGAGGCGTTAGGAGAGAAAATTATAATAACGCGCAGCCTGGATCCCTGTCTGTGCATCTATGATATGGAAGCCTGGAGCAGCTTTTGCGCCAGGCTTGCTGAATTGCCTTCCAATGACGTGAATCAGCGGAAACTGGTCCGCTTTTTCCTGGCAGGCGCGGCGGAAGTCGAGGTCGACAAACAGGGCCGCGTCCTCATTCCACAGAAACTCCGGGACAGCTTTGGTATCACAAGAGAGGTCGTGCTGGCCGGCGTTGGCTCCAGGATCGAATTGTGGAGCAAAGACGCCTACTACTGCAATTCCATGGACAGTGATGAGCTCAATACCATCGCGAAAGATATGTTGAACGGCGGCTTCCTGATCTGACGATCCGGAGGCATCGTTTCATATGGAAGGAGTCTGATGGAATTTAAACACGAATCAGTACTGCTGGAGGAAGTCATCCACGGACTGAATATAAAACCATGGGGTATCTATGTTGACGGTACGCTGGGCGGCGGCGGTCATTCTTTCCGGATCGCGGAAAAGCTCACAGAGGGCGGCCGGCTGATTGGGATCGATCAGGACCGGGATGCCCTGCAGGCGGCCGGTCAGCGGCTGGCCCCTTTTGAAGACAGAGTCACATTGGTCCATGACAACTATGAGCATATGGGCCGGGTTCTGTCTGATCTGCGTATCGATAAGATCGACGGCATCCTGCTGGACCTGGGGGTCTCCTCCTACCAGCTGGACAATCCGGAACGGGGCTTTTCCTATAATACGGACGCGCCTCTGGATATGCGCATGGACCGGGATGACAATGCCCTGACAGCCAGGGAGATCGTCAATACCTGGTCAGCCGGAGAGCTTTCGGACATCCTGCGCGACTACGGCGAGGAGCGTTATGCCAGAGCCATCGCGGCCAATATCGTAAAAGAGCGGGAAAAAGCGCCCCTGGAAACGACCGGGCAGCTGTCGGAGATCGTCCGCAGATCCATACCTAAAAAGATGCAGCAGCGGGGCGGCAATCCCTGCAAGCGCACCTTCCAGGCCATCCGGATCGCCTGCAACCGGGAACTGGATGTCCTTGCGGATTCTCTGGATGAAATGATGGACAGACTGGCCCCGGGCGGCCGCTTCTGCGTCATTACCTTCCACTCCCTGGAAGACCGGATCGTCAAAACAGCCTTCCGAAGCTGGGAGAATCCCTGTACCTGCCCGCCGGAATTTCCGGTCTGTGTATGCGGCAGGAAGCCCATGGGCAGATGTGTCAGCAGAAAAGCCATTCTTCCTTCCAAAGAAGAACTGGACCATAATAAAAGATCCGCCAGTGCCAAACTCAGGATATTTGAGAAGGCGGCAGACGGAGGGAAGGAGCAGGATCTATGAAACTTCCCGTTCGTAAGAAAACAGTAAAGACCCGTCAGGCCGGGCAGT
>ONRU01000131.1 GCA_900320325.1 uncultured Lachnospiraceae bacterium | reverse complement strand
CTGGTCGTTGTGCTTTTCCATGCCGGTCAGGAACCAGGTCAGGGGATCCATAAAGCCTTCGTAGTTCATAATGGTATCCCAGTCGCCGGCGCGCAGCCAATCTTCCGACCTGATGTAGTTTTCAGCCAGTACGACGGCTCCGGGGTTGGCCTCCCGGACCGCCCGGCGGAATCGCTGCCAGAATTCATGGTTGAAGGCCGGGGAATGGCCCAGATTGGCAGCCACGTCCAGTCTCCATCCATCCGCGTTATAGGGCGGAGAGACCCATTTCTTTCCGATGGCCAGGATCTTCTCCTGCAGTTCTTCCGACGCTTCATAATTCAGCTTGGGAAGAGTATCGATCCCCCACCAGCCGTCATAATGCCAGTTGTCCGGCCAGTCTTCCTCCAGAAAGTCAAAATAGTCATGCCAGGGAGAGTCCTTCGATATATAGGCTCCCTTTTCTGCTTTTTTCTCTTTTTTACGGGAAGCGGCAACCGTCTCATAAATATGTTCTTTATCCATCCATTTATGGAAGGAACCGCAATGGTTGAAGACACCATCCAGGATGACCCGAATCCCTCTGGCATGGGCCTGTTCGATCAGTTCGGCTAGCAGACGGTCGGACACCTCCAGGTTGGCAGGGTCTGTTGTCCTGGTAATATATCTGCCGGCATGGATGTTCCGGTAGTCTCCTTCTTCCAGCAGGGGCCCCGCGTCCCGGACGATCCTGCCGAAATGAGGGTCGACATGGTCATAGTCCTGGGTGTCGTATTTGTGATTGGACGGCGAGACAAAGAGGGGATTGAAATAAATAGCCTGGACGCCCAGGTCCCGCAGATAATCCAGCTTGTCCATGACCCCCTGCAGGTCACCGCCGTAAAACTCCCGGACGTCATTGGGGGCCGGCAGCTGATTCCAGTCCTCAATACGGACCACGTTGCCGCCGCAGTAGTTATATTCATCCGTCAGGACATCATTAGACCGGTCTCCGTTGCGGAAACGGTCCACGAAAATCTGATACATGACGCAGCCGGCCGGCCACAGAGGCACCTGCAGCCCCGGGATGATCTCAAACAGGTCGGCAGGCCGGGGATGTTCGCCACCTCCGGGGTCGCTTGCCACCTCTGAGCTCGTTTGCTGGTTCGCCACCTCTGAGCTCGTTTGCTGTTCGTCTGCTGTCTCCCGGGCCGCTGTCTTTGTAAAAAATCCCCTTCTTCCGTAATAAAGCACCATTTCAGGTCCAGGTCGCCCGTGAGCTCTGAGGTCGTTTGCTGCAGGTCGCCCGTGAGCTCTGAGGTCGTTTGCTGTGAGGTCGTTTGCTGTTATCTCGAAATAATAGTGCAGGGGTTCCCGGCCCAGCCGGAACTCCGCCGCGTACCACAAAAAAAGCTGATCTGTTTTCAGGGTCAGATCAGCTGTCATGGGGATTCTCTTCTCCTCCTGCCCGTCATCTATAACAAGAACGCATTGAACCCCGTCCTCTTTCCAGGTCCTCAGGCGTACTTTTACGTTATCGCCGGTCTCGGGCTGAAAAGGGATCAGGTAATCGGGTGACTGTGACGAAAAAATCGCTTGTATGTTCATATCCGGTCATCCATCGCTTTCAGTGGGATTGGCCCGTCACCTCTGAGGTCGCTTGCCATGAGGTCGCTTGCCAGGGGGCGTCCGTCACCTCTGAGGTCGTTTGCCACCCTGATTATATATGATTTTGGGCACTAAAAAAAGACAGCGCTTGGGGGAACTGTCTTTTTCAGAGAAGAATAATCTTCTTATGGGGTATAGCAAAAAACTTATAATGTATTGGGGGGTTACAAGTAGTATAGTACCATGCCCTGCCCGAATGGTAAATGCCAACATTTCACAAACTTCACAATGGGCGCTTGTCTTTTTTGTTGAAATTTCAGCTTTTCCGTGGTTTTCACTTCTTTCTCACGCCAATAATGACCAAAATTACACAGCTATATCCGTATAAAGCTTCTATTGATTCGATATTTCGGGCATGAAAAAGACCTGCGGGTTCCGCGCGTCAGGCGGTCCCGCAGGTCTTCGGTTTTCTTTTGCTGCCGTCCGGCCGGGATCAGACAGATCCTGTCAGGCCGGCAAGGCTGTTGTTCCGTTCCGCAAAGAGGGCTTCAAATTCGGCACCTGTAAGTTTCTCCTTCTCGATCAGGAGCTCCGCGGCGCGGTAAAGGATGTCTTCGTTGGCCTTGATGATCTCCTTGGCCTTCTTATAGCACTCATCGATGATGAGCTTGACTTCCTTGTCGATCTCACCGGAGATATATTCGCTGTGGCGGCTTTCGCGGCCCAGGTCATATCCCAGGAAAACATTTTCCGCTTCCTGCTCGTAGTTGATGGTGCCGATCCTGGCAGACATACCGTAACGGGTGACCATCTGGCGGGCCATGGCCGTCGCCTTCTGGATATCGTTGGAAGCGCCGGTGGTGATGTCATCCAGGACCAGCTCTTCCGCGATTCTGCCGCCCAGATCCACCATGATCTCCTGCAGCATATGGTTCCTGGTCAGGTACATCTCATCCTTCTCCGGCAGCGGCATGGTATAACCGCCCGCTCCCAGACCGGTCGGAATGACGGAAATGGTATAGACATTGCCGACCTCATCCAGCTCATGGAACAAAATGGCGTGGCCGGTCTCATGGAAAGCCGTGATCCGTTTTTCCTTATCGGAAATGACATGGCTCTTCTTCTCATCACCGATGCCGACCTTAATAAATGCTGCCTTGATGTCCTCCTGAACAATGTAAGACCGGTCCGCCTTGGCTGCCATGATCGCGGCTTCATTGAGCAGGTTCTCCAGATCCGCGCCCGTAAAACCGGCCGTCGTTCTGGCTACTTCCTGCAGATTGACGTCTTCCGCCAGGGGCTTGCCTCTGGCATGGACCTTGAGGATTTCCTCACGGCCTTTTACATCCGGTCTGCCGACAGAGATCTTTCTGTCAAAACGTCCGGGACGCAGAATGGCGGGGTCCAGGATATCGGCCCGGTTGGTCGCCGCCATGACGATGATGCCTTCGTTGACGCCGAAACCATCCATCTCGACCAGCAGCTGGTTGAGGGTCTGCTCACGCTCATCGTGGGAACCGCCCAGTCCGGTGCCTCTGCGCCTTGCGACCGCGTCGATCTCATCGATGAATACGATACAGGGGGCGTTCTTTTTGGCCTCATCAAACATGTCCCTGACGCGGGAAGCGCCGACACCGACGAACATCTCGACGAAATCCGAACCGGAGATGCTGAAGAAAGGTACTTTTGCCTCTCCCGCGACGGCCTTGGCCAGCAGGGTCTTACCGGTTCCGGGAACACCTTCCAGCAGAACTCCCTTGGGGATCCGGGCGCCGACTTTGGTATATTTGGCAGGATCCCGGAGGAAATCAATGATTTCCGCCAAATCTTCCTTTTCCTCCTGCAGACCGGCCACATCGTCCAGAGTGACCCTGTCGCCCTCGGACCGTTTGGCCTTGCTCTTGCCGAAGTTCATCATCTTGTTATTGGCGTTGCCGACCCCGCCCTGGTTGGTCATCATATGGAAGAAGAAGATGCACAGGACCGCGATCAGGATCATGGGCATGATGCTGGTCAGAAAGCTGTTGTCCGGCGGTATGTCCCGGACCTCCGGATCCAATCCATAGTCCCTGGCCTGTTTTTCCGCTTCTTTAACGTCCGTCACATACAGTACCTTTTCCGTCCCATCCTTCATGGTGATGATGACAGAACCGGTGGGAGTTTCTCTGTTAGGAGCGATCACTACGCCTTCCACATTCTTCTGTTCCAGATCCCTGTTGAAATACCCCATGGTATAGGATCCCCGGCTGCTTACGAAGGACCCTCGTACGAGCCAGAAGATAACGAGCAGGAAAAGGATCATCGTAATAATGGAAACGCCTTTGTTTCTGTTATTTCCTGTTGTTCCGTTGTTCAAACTGTTTTACCTCTGATTTATCTGCGCT
>ONRU01000004.1:12412-67632 GCA_900320325.1 uncultured Lachnospiraceae bacterium | reverse complement strand
GGAGCAGGCGCAGGCGGCGCCGGAGACGGACAATTCTGCTATTGACCGGAATGGTTCATACACATCCAAAGAGGATGTGGCCCTGTATCTGCATACTTACGGGGAACTGCCCTCCAATTTTATCACCAAGAAGGAGGCCAGGAAACTGGGCTGGGACGGCGGCTCGCTGGAGCCTTACGCGCCCGGCATGTGCATCGGCGGCGATCATTTCGGCAATTATGAGGGCGTCCTGCCGGACGGGGAATATCATGAATGCGATATTGATACCCTGGGGGCTTCCAGACGGGGAGCCAAAAGGATCATTTACGAGGAGGACGGACGGATCTATTATACCGGCGACCATTATAAAAGCTTTGAGCTTCTGTACGGAGAGGAATGAATATGGATTACAGAATCGATCTGACAGGGATCGGGAACCGGGCCGACCTGCATGACAGGCTGCAGGAGGCGCTGCCGCTTCCCGTCTGGTACGGCAGGAATCTGGACGCTTTCTATGACTGTCTGACGGAGCAGGCGGAAGAATGGAACCTGACTTTCTGCGGGACCGGCGACGCGGATGCTGTCCTGCCCGCCTATATGGATGCCCTGCGCAGGCTCTGCAGGGCTGCCCAGGCGGAGAATGACCGCCTGCGCGTTACCTTTGAACAGGAATGAAGAACATTTGAATACAGTTCTGACGGAGGTGTTTTCGTGAATGAACGAATTGTGATCATTACAGATCTGCACGGATGCTATGACGAGTGTATCCGCCTCCTGGACAAGCTGCGTTTTGATAAAGCCCATGACATTCTGGTCAACCTGGGAGATACCATCGACCGGGGACCGCAGATCTATGAGGTCTTTCAGTTCCTGCGGGGACTGAAAGAGGAAATGGGAGACAGATGTATCCTGCTGCGCGGCAATCATGAACAGATGATGCTGGATGCCACAGGCCCGGAAAGGACATCCCGGGAAAAGAAACACTGGTATATCAACAGCGGGGAAAAGACGGTCTATTCCTTTATCAATCACAAGCACAGGATCCAGGAGTTCCGGGACTGGTATCTGGACATGCCTTTCTACTGGGAGGATCCCCGTTTTACCTGTGTCCATGCCAGCCTGATCGATGAGGATCCGGCGAAGAATACCATAGAGACCATGATCTGGGGCAGAAGTACGGAATATCAGGGAAAGCTGATCATGACAGGCCATACGCCCTATAAAACGGCCCTGTACATCAAGGGAGACGGGTCTTTCGGCTATCTGGAGGACGGCCACCGTTATAACCTTGAGCCGACAGGGATGATGGCCCTGGATACCGGCTGTGTTTTCGGCAACCGTCTGACAGGCATCGCGGTCGAGGGTGATACATTTTATGTGGCGAGTGTTCCCTCAACGGTAGTCCGCTCTTGAGGACAGCCGGGGAACGGAGCGAAAAGAATCAGCGCATACGTAACAGTTCAACATACATATGGGGAGGGTAAATGAGAAAACAACTGGCAATCGCGTTACTTGGTGTTGTGATGACGGTCAGCGGCGTGCTGTCCGGTCCGGCTTACACGGCGCTGGCCGCGGAAGAGAGCGGGACCGGGGAACAGGCGGAAGCGGCGGCGGAAACGGAAGCGCCCGCTGCGGAACAGCAGGAAGCGGATGAAGCGCCTGTGAAACAGGACGCGTCCGCGGAAGAGGAAGAGACTGTGGAAGTGACCGCGGAAGAGAGCGGCGCGGAAGCGGAAACGATGGAACCTGCCCTGCAGGTGGCAGACGCTTCCGGCATGGAAGCGGCAGCGCCGGCGGAGGAGACAGCAGAGCTGACAGAGGCCACGCTGCAGGCCTATGACGCGGCAGCGGAGGAAGAACTGGCTGAAGCCGGGACCGGGCAGCTGATGGCCGCGAAACAGGGGCTGGTAACGTCCGGCAGCCGTACAGTTTATTATAAGGCCGGCGGCAAAATGGCGGTCAGCGAATTCATTACTGTCAGCGGGAAGCTCTACTATTTTGACAAGGCCGGCGCCAGCGTCAAAAATAAATGGATCGAGGTCAAAGGCAAATGGTATCACTTTGACAAAAAGGGAGCCGCCCTGAAGGGCTGGACGACCAATAAGAACGGGACCTATTATTTCGCCGATAATTATGTCATGGTGACCGGTTTCCGCTATATCGGCAGGAATCAGTATTATTTCCGCAGCAACGGAAAGCTGGCTACCGGCTGGCAGACCATCAACGGCTTCCGTTACTATATGGACAGCAAGGGCGTTATCGCGAAGGGCTTTAAGACGGTCAAGGGCAAAACGTATTATTTCTATCCAAAGACATCCGGGAAGAAATATGCCGGCACCATGGCCAAAGGCTGGCTGAACCTGAACGGCAAGGCCTACTACATGGATCAGGACGGCAGCAGGTCCACCGGCTGGAAAACGGTCAGCGGCCATAAATACTATTTTAACAAGAACGGTGAGATGGTCACCGGCTGGCAGACGATCGGCGGCAAGACCTATTATTTCAACAAACAGGGCCGTTTTGTCGTATCCTGCAGAAAAACAGAGACCTCCATGGCCAGGATCAGATTCATTGAAACGGTAGGACAGTACTGCAGGAAATACGCTCCCAAATACGGCATCAAGTGCTATTCGGCCGTCATTGCCCAGGCCATCCTGGAATCCGGCTGGGGCAAATCCAAACTGTCCGCCAAATACCACAACTATTTCGGACTCAAATGCGGTTCCAAATGGAAGGGCAAAGCCGTCAGCATGCGGACCGGCGAAGAATATGACGGCAGGAGAGTAACGATCTCCGCTTATTTCCGGGCTTATCCCAACATGGAACAGGGCATTAAGGGATATTTCGATTTCATCAATACCGCGCGTTATTCCAACCTGAAGGGCGTGACCTCTCCCAAGACTTACCTGAGCAGGATCAAGGCGGATGGTTATGCCACCAGCAGCAATTATGTGTCCTCAAATATGAGCATTGTCAATTCTTACGGTCTGAAGGCGTACGATCCCTATTGAAATTGTCGTAAAAAAAGTGTATCTTAATATGAATGCAGGTATATGCAGAAATAAGAATGCAATTTTCGACAGTAAATACAGACATATGACGGACGGTATTCTATGACAAGTAAGAAAAAGAAACATAAAAAAAGTTCCAGGATCCTGCTGATCAAGAACATATTATTTGTTTTTCAGATCGTGATCTCGATCCTGCTGGTGGGTGCTGTCATACTGAGCGGCATGCTGCCTGCCAGGTACATTGTGGCCCTGACGGTCTTCCTGGTCCTGCTGGTCCTCGTTTCCTACACACTCCTGAACCGGAAGGAGAAGATCTGGATGGCAGGCGCGGCCTTCGCCGCCATTGTCAGCCTGATCTGCTGCGTGGCTTTCGGGTATCTCAATCAGATGCGGGGCCTGCTCAACGAATCCAGAGAGAAGTATAAGGTCGATGAGATGGTCGTTGTCGTTCTGGCGGATGACCCGGCGGAGACCCTGGCGGACACCGGAGATTATGTATTCGGTATCCAGACCGGTGTGGATCAGGTCAATACCCAGGCCATGATCAAGGATGTAGAGGAAAATCTGGGAAAGAAGATCACGATCCGGGAGTACGAAACGCCCAGAGATGAGGCTTCCGCCCTTCTCAATAAGGAGATCGGCGCCGCAATCTACAACAACTCCTATACCTCCATGCTGGATGATCTGATCGAGGGTTATACGGATCAGGTAAAGATCATCTATAATTACGGGATCGAACAGGATCTGGAGGCGGAGAGCGTCGATCCGGGCGAACCCTTCAATGTACTGATCAGCGGTATCGATGTCAGGGAAAATGTTCTGGAGAACAGCCGGAGCGATGTCAACATCATCGTGACGATAAATCCCAAGACCAAAAAGATCATTCTGACATCCACGCCCAGAGACTTCTACGTGCCGATTTCCGGCGTTTCCGGCCAGGCGAGGGATAAACTGACCCATGCCGGCATCTACGGCGTAGACGCCTCCATGAGGACGCTGGAGGACCTGTACGGCATAGATATCACTTACTATGTACGGGTCAATTTCAACACCCTGGTCCAGGTCGTCAACGCGCTGGACGGTGTAGATGTTTATATTGAAGAAGGTTTCCAGCCTTTTACAGACAGCGAGATCTATATTGAAAGCGGCTGGCAGACCCTGGACGGCCGGGAAGCCCTGGCCTACTGCCGTGAGCGCTACAGCTTCGCGGATGGTGACAACCAGCGAGGCAGGAACCAGGAAACCGTTCTGCAGGCTATTATCGCCAAGATCTGCTCACCTTCGATCCTGCTCAACGCGGGTGATTTCATGAGCAGCCTGGAAGGAGCTTTCCAGACGGATATCCCCAACGCCAAGATCCAGGAGCTGATCAACCAGCAGCTTTCGGATTCCACGCCCTGGCAGGTCTTCAAACAGGCGCCTACTTCCGAGAACTACCAGATGCAGCCGACCTACTCAGGCGGCCCCACACCTCTGTCAGTTGTGTATCCCGACTACTACATTGTGAAACAGTGTTCGGCCAGGATCAATATCATCATGGAAGGCAGATAAAAAAAGAACATAAGAAAAGAGCATAAGAAAAGCCTCCGGGAAAATCCCGGAGGCTTTTTGTCAGCTGTTAAATACGGAGCGGAAAGCGCTCTTTCTGCTGCGGCGCCTGTAAAAGGTAAAATTGAAACGGTAGACAGCCACATAGGCAACGGCCATCAGCGCGAAGGCGACCAGCACATCGGATACAGAATGCTGTTTGATGAACATGGTGGAAAGGATAATGGATAAGCCCAGTCCGTACATCAGGATCCTGACCGGCTTCCGGTCGAAAGGACGGATCCTTGTATGGGCCGTACCGATCATGATGGCCAGCGAGTTGTAAACGTGAATGCTGGGCGTCAGATTGGTGGGCGTATCGCTGCTGTAAATGAACTGGACCAGCCTTGTGAATACGTTATCCCTGGGCATCACTTCCGGTCTGAGGAAGTGGATGTTGGGGAAGACGATCGAAACGGCCAGGAACAGTCCCATGCCGAGCATCAGCAGGGTGGAAACTCTGCGGAAACCATCCTCATCCGCGAACAGTATAAAAATTGTAAATGCCATTACATACAGGAACCAGAGCATATAGGGGATGATGAACACTTCACAGAAAGGGATGGCGTCATCCAGGGCCATGTGAATGACCGTGTAATGCAGGCGGTTCCACTTTTCCACAAGGACGAATATACCGCAGTAGCCGATCATGAAGAAAATCATGGGGAGCGCTGTCCGTAATTTCGAGGAAAGCAGGAGGGCTAATTCATCCCGGGAGGCGAAAGTTCCTTTAAGATTCATAGTTTGATCTCCATATTCAGTTAGAGAGTTGTTTTTTTTCTTAATCGTTTTATCCGTTTGAGATATTACACTAAAAAGCCGGGGATGGCAATATTCTTCACTTAAATTTCATATTTTTCACATTATTTGGCCATACAGGGAGCAGTTTTCGGCTATACAGAAGCTGCCGGAACAACTTTTTCCTTTTTTTCGCTTGCGCAACGGATTGATTGTTGCTATACTTTCTAATCGTGATTGCATAAAGTGCTTACACGCAGACACTGAAGTAATACAGGAGGACAAGAATGTATTCACTGGACGAAGTAAAGAAGATCGATCCCGAAATCGCGCGTGCCATAGAAGACGAGGTAAAGCGGCAGAATGATCATATTGAACTGATTGCTTCCGAGAACTGGGTCAGCAAGGCGGTGATGGCGGCTATGGGAAGCCCGCTCACCAACAAATACGCGGAAGGCTATTCCGGAAAGCGTTATTATGGCGGCTGTCAGATCATTGATATTGTCGAGACGATCGCGATCGAGCGCGCGAAGCAGCTGTTCGGCTGTGAGTACGCCAATGTGCAGCCTCATTCCGGCGCGAATGCCAATCTGGCGGTAGAATTCGCGGTTCTGAAGCCCGGCGACACACTGATGGGCATGAACCTGAACCAGGGCGGTCATCTGACCCACGGCAGCAGTGCCAATATCTCCGGTACATATTATAATATCGTTCCCTATGGCGTAGATGAGAACGGCTTCATCGATTATGACGAGCTTAAGAGGCTGGCCATCGAGACAAAGCCCAAAATGATCATCGCGGGCGCTTCCGCCTATGCCAGGACCATTGATTTCAGGAAGTTCCGTGAAGCGGCGGATGCCTGCGGCGCTGTCCTGATGGCGGATATCGCCCATATCGCGGGCCTTGTGGCGACCGGGCTGCATCCCAGCCCCTTCCCCTACGCGGATGTCGTTACCACAACGACCCATAAGACCCTGCGCGGACCCAGAGGCGGCATGATCCTGGCCAACGCGGAGGCGGCGAAGAAGTACAACTTCAATAAGGCTGTTTTCCCCGGCACCCAGGGCGGTCCTCTGGAGCATGTGATCGCGGCCAAGGCGGTATGCTTCAAAGAAGCCCTGCAGCCCTCTTTTAAGGAATATCAGCAGCGCGTCGTGGACAACGCCCAGGCGCTGTGCAAAGGCCTGCAGGCCAGAGGTATCGATATCGTATCCGGCGGCACCGATAACCACCTGATGCTGATCGACCTGACAAAACAGGATGTGACCGGCAAGGCGATCGAAAAGCTGCTGGATGAAGCCCATATCACAGCCAACAAGAACACCATTCCCAATGAGAAGAGATCTCCTTTTGTGACCAGCGGTATCCGTCTGGGCACACCGGCCGCTACTTCCCGCGGTCTCGGGGCTGAGGACTTCGACAAGGTCGCGGAAGCCATCGCTCTTGTCATCAATGAGAGAGAAGCCGGCATTGAGCCCGCCCGGGCCATCATCGCCGGGATCACGGCCAAATATCCCCTGGCAGACTGATCCTGATCACGGCGGCGGAATCTTCCGTATAGCTTATTACAGATACTGACATCGGACAGATCCGGTCCGGATCTCATCCACGCATACAGACTGCGGACAGCCCCGGTCTGTATGCGTTTTTTATTTATAAAACGGATACCGGCCGGAATGGACGAAAAACATACAACTTTCTCGTTTGTCTGAAAATTCCGATAATAAATCCATAAACAAATTAATTAATTGACAACTTAGTGATTCATCTATATAATAAAGACAGATAGAAAACAGAGAGAGCTGATGACGAGAAGTACATCAGGGTTTTCTATAAAAATATCCAAGAAAGGAAGGTACGCTCCTGATTACAAATTTAAAAACCAGAGTTTCCGATTCGGGATTTGCTGATCATGGTTGATTACACAAGCGCGATGAATTCCACTGGGGTTCTGGCAGTCTTATCCAAACATAAAACGGCCCAGGTTCAGAGAAAAAAGAATGATAACAGGATCGGTATATGCAGGAGAGGCAGCCCACATAGTGAATGGGATTTCAGCTTTTGGACATCGCAGTACAATCAGTACAAAGGAAGACGTGGAAAAAGATGAAAGGCTGACATGACCGGAAAGGAAGAAAGGCACGGAGGTATATAACCATTGGATAATTTAAATCAGGCAGGGCATTGATTCTGTTCGTAGATGAATTCATACGATCGGATCGATGCCCTTACCTATGCCCTTATGACAGACATAGCGGTCCCCGGGACCTTAAGAAAACCGGTATGGAAGAGGATCTTCGGATCCGTTTCCATACCGGTTGTTTTTTGTGCCGCTGAGCTGAACTTCCGGCCCGGAAGGGGAGGGTCAGCGGTCTCTGTTCATGTTTTTGACAGCTGTCGCCAGCATCAGCTTGATCCGGTTGAGCTGATTGACTTCACTGGCGCCCGGATCATAGTCAATGGCGGCGATGTTGGCCGTGGGATAGAGCCTGCGGATATGCTTGATCACGCCCTTGCCGACAACATGGTTGGGCAGGCAGCCGAAGGGCTGGATGCAGACAATGTTGGGAACATTCTCTTTGATCAGCTCGATCATCTCGCCGGTCAGGAACCAGCCTTCACCGGTCTCGTTGCCGATCGATACGATGGGCTTGGCGTATTCCACCAGCTCATAGATACTGGAGGAGGGCGTAAAATGGCGGCTCCTGCTGTATTCTTTGTTGACCGGCCGCAGCAGCTGCTCGATCAGGCGGATGCCTGCCGTGCAGAGGAAGGCGGTCCGTTTGCTGGTGCCCAGGTTCTCGGCCTTGTAGACCTGGTTATAGAAACAGTAGAGCATAAAGCCCATCAGGTCCGGTACGACAGCCTCGGCCCCTTCCTGCTCCAGCAGGTCGACCAGATAATTATTGGCCGCGGGGGCATATTTGACCAGGATCTCACCGACGATGCCGACACGGGGCTTTCTGACCTCGGAAACAGGGATACTGTCGAATTCCCGGATCATTTTCCGGCAGATCTTGTGGACCATGGGAATGTTGATGCCTGCGGTGGTGGTCAGGAATTTCGTGCAGACCTTCAGCCATTTGGCATGGACGGCTTCGACGCTGCCCTTTTCCAGTTCGTAGGGACGCATGCGGTAGATACATTTCATCATGACATCGCCCATGACGATGGCCGCGGCCGCCCTGGACAGGGCCTTGAAACCGATCTTGAAGCCGGGATTCTCCTCCAGGCCGGACAGGTTGGCGGAAATGACCGGAATCTGCTCCATACCGGCCTTTTTCAGGGCCCGGCGGATAAAGCCCACATAGTTGGAAGCCCTGCAGCCTCCGCCTGTCTGGGACATGATCACGGCCGTCTTGTTCAGGTCGTATTTACCGGAATCCAGCGCCTCCATGATCTGTCCGACGACGAACAGGGAGGGATAGCAGGCGTCGTTATTGACGTATTTGAGGCCGTAATCGACGGACTTGCGGTTATCGTTGCCCAGGACCACGAAATTGTAGCCCACGCTCTTCATGGCCGGCGCCAGCAGGTCGAAATGGACCGGTGACATCTGCGGGCAGAGGATCGTGTAATCCCTGCGCATGGCCTCGGTGAAAGGCACTTTGCGGATGGCTTCGGAGGTGATCCTGCGGGGCGTCTTCCGGGCGTCACGGATCCGGATGGCCGCGATCAGGGACCGGACACGGATCCTGGCGGAACCCAGGTTGTTGACTTCGTCGATCTTCAGGCAGGTATAGATCTTGTCGGAGCCCGACAGGATATCACTGACCTGATCGGTGGTGACGGCGTCCAGGCCGCAGCCGAAGGAATTGAGCTGGATCAGATCCAGGTCATCCCGGGTCTTGACATAACTGGCGGCCGCGTACAGCCTGGAATGATACATCCACTGGTCCAGAACGACGATGGGCCGTTCCGGGCTGCCAAGATGGGAGATGGAGTCCTCGGACAGGACGGCGATCCCGTAGGAGTTGATCATTTCCGGAATACCGTGGTTGATCTCGGGATCAATATGGTAGGGGCGTCCGGCCAGGACGATGCCCTTGACATGGTTGTCCTCCATATACTGCAGGATCCGCTCGCCTTCCTGACGGATATCCTGACGGACCTGGTAAAGTTCCTTCCAGCCCGCCGCTGCCGCGTCCGTGATCTCTCCGGCCGGAATATCCCGGAATTCCCGGATCAGAGCCTCTGTGACCGTGTTCAGGCTGGTAAAAGCCATGAAGGGATTGCGGAAACGGACCTGACCGCTGCTGATCTCCTCCACGTTGTTGCGGATGTTCTCCGAATAGGAGGTGACGATGGGGCAGTTGTAATGGTTGTCCGATCCCCGGACTTCCTTCCGCTCATAGAAAAGGGAAGGATAGAAGATGAAGTCCACGCCCCGGTCGATCAGCCACATGATATGGCCATGGGCGATCTTGGCCGGATAGCAGGCGGATTCACTGGGAATGGACTCAATGCCCATCTCATAGATCCGGTGCGTGGACAGAGGGGACAGGACGACCCGGAATCCCAGCCTGGTAAAGAAGGTATACCAGAAAGGATAGTCCTCATACATGTTCAGGACTCTGGGAATGCCCACCGTACCTCTGTAGGCGTCATCTTTGCGGAGAGGGCGGTAGCCGAAGGTCCTCTGCAGCTTGTACTTATAGATATTGGGAATGCCGTTGCTGGTCAGCTCTTTGCCCAGGCCTCTTTCACAGCGGTTGCCGGATATATATTCACGGCCGCCGGAGAAGTGGTTGACGGTCAGGCGGCAGTTGTTGGTGCAGCGGCCGCAGGTCCGCAGGGTAGTGTGGAATTCCAGCTTTTCAATATCGTCAAAGGACAGCATGGTAGTCTTTACCGCTTTGTCATAGCGTTCTCTGGCGATCAGAGCAGCGCCGAAAGCGCCCATGATGCCGGCGATATCGGGCCGGACCACCAGGCCGTCCGCAATGGTCTCCAGGGCCCGCAGGACCGCGTTATTATAGAAGGTACCGCCCTGGACGACGATATTTCTGCCCAGCTGGGAAGCGTCCGATACTTTGATGACCTTGAACAGGGCATTCTTGATGACGGAATAAGCCAGGCCGGCGGAGATGTCCGCCACATCGGCGCCTTCCTTCTGGGCCTGTTTGACACGGGAATTCATAAAGACGGTACATCTTGTTCCCAGGTCAATGGGATGGGCGGCAAAGAGGGCTGCCCTGGCGAAATCCTGGACGGAATAGTTCAGGGATCTGGCGAACGTTTCAATGAAGGAGCCGCAGCCGGAGGAGCAGGCCTCGTTGAGCAGGACATTGTCAACAGCGCCGTTGCGGATCCGGATGCATTTCATATCCTGGCCGCCGATATCCAGGATGCAGTCCACATCGGGATTAAAGAAGGCGGCCGCGTAATAATGGGCAATGGTCTCGACCTCACCGTCATCCAGCATGAAGGCGGCCTTGAGCAGGGCTTCGCCGTAGCCGGTCGAGCAGGAACGCACGATCCTGGCGTCGGAAGGGATCAGGTCATGGATCTCATGGATGGCCCGGATGGCGGTCATAATAGGGTTGCCGTTGTTATTGCTGTAGAAAGAGTAGAGCAGGGTGCCGTCTTCACCGACCACGGCCAGCTTGGTCGTGGTGGAACCGGCGTCGATGCCCAGATAGCAGTTGCCGTGGTAGTTCTCCAGGGAACCCTTGCGGACAGCCGCCTTATTGTGGCGGGCCAGGAAGCTGTCATATTCCTCCTGTGATTCAAAGAGAGGTTCCATTCGGCCGATCTCAAACTCCATTTTGATCTCACCCGACAGGCGCGCTTCCATTTCCCGCAGCGGCAGGAAAGTCTCTTCCCTGGCGTTCATGGCAGCGCCCATGGCAGCGAAAAGATGGGAATTTTCCACATCGATCGTATGCTCTTTGTCCAGTTTGAGGGTTCGGATAAAGGCGGCCTTCAGCTCTGTCAGGAAATGCAGGGGACCGCCCAGGAAAGCGACATGGCCCCGAATGGGCTTGCCGCAGGCCAGGCCGCTGATGGTCTGGTTGACGACCGCCTGAAAAATGGAGGCGGCCAGATCCTCCCTGGTGGCACCGTCATTGATCAGAGGCTGGATGTCGGATTTGGCGAATACGCCGCAGCGGGCCGCGATCGTATACAGGGACTGGTAATCCTTCGCGTACTCGTTCAGGCCGGCCGCGTCCGTCTGCAGGAGGGAAGCCATCTGGTCGATGAAGGACCCTGTACCGCCCGCGCAGATACCGTTCATGCGCTGCTCGACATTACCGTTTTCAAAATAGATGATCTTGGCGTCTTCACCGCCCAGTTCGATGGCGACATCGGTCTTGGGCGCGATCTTTTCCAGAGAAGTGGATACGGCTACGACCTCCTGCACAAAGGGGACCTGCAGATGGCGGGCCAGGGTCAGGCCGCCCGACCCGGTAATGACAGGATGGACGGTAATATCTCCCAGCTGTTCCCTGGCTTTCACGACCAGAAGGCGCAGGGTCCCGCGGATATCCGCGTGGTGGCGGCAGTAGTCCGCGAACATGAGGTTCAGGCCGGGATCCAGAATGGCGATCTTGACGGTCGTCGAACCGATATCGATTCCAAGTGTATAATCTTTTGAGATCACGTATATCTCCTTATAAATTGTATGGCAGATGGCCGGGAACAGGAGGAACCTGTCTCCGGTCCGCAGCATATTTTTTGTGATTGAACTGCAAGCAAGCAGAACCATGTCCGGCCGGGACATGAGTCTGCTCTTTCGCCCCCTTCCCGGGGACGCGTCTATGCAGCGGCGCCTCCTTCCGACGTGACGCGGAATACTGACAGCCGCATTAGAAGAAATTATATGACAGGAATCACAAAAAAGCAATCCTGCATGACACGGAACCTGCAGAACAGGCGTAAGAGGCCCGGCCGCGGGTGCCTCGGTCTCTGACGCCGGCCCCCGGCAAAGTCCTGATTTACTTTATGTCCGGTCAATGTTACAATGTAGATTCGAGAAAAGTACGGAATGATCCGGATTGATTACGGAGGTCTATATGAGTGATTTCGAGAAAAAAATCGGCAGATACGCTGTCCCCAATCTGTCCCTGATCCTGGTCGCCCTCTACGCGGTGGGCTACGTGATCGAGATGTTTTTTCCGTCCCTTGCCTATTATATGACACTGAATCCCTGGGCGGTCGTGCACGGACAGATCTGGCGGATCTTTACCTGGCTGCTGATCCCGCCGCCTTCCTCCAATATGCTTTTTACAGTGATCATGCTCTTCTTTTACTACAGCATCGGTACTTCGCTGGAGAGAGTCTGGGGGGACTACAAATACAATGTCTTTATTTTCAGAGGCATCCTGCTGACCCTGGCGGCTTCCCTGCTGTGGATGGTCTTTGTACTCCTCATCTACGGCCGCGGGTTTTCAGGGGATATGCTGTCCGGTTATTTCAGCACCTACGCCTTTGGGTTCAGTACCTACTATATTAATATGTCGATCTTCCTGGCTTTTGCCCTGACCTTCCCGGAAGCCCAGGTCCTTCTTTTCTTCCTGATTCCTGTCAAGGTCAAATGGCTGGGCGTCATCGACGCCGCCTATCTTGTCTTTGAAATGGTCACCGGCAGCGGCAGCTATCGTTTTGCCATCGCGGCGGCCCTGCTCAATGTCGTGATCCTCTGGCTGACCAGAGGGGGCTGGAACAGGATCAATCCCAGAGAGCAGGCCAGGCGCAGGAATTTCCGCAGGATGACCCGGCCTGCCGGCCAGCGGTCCCCGTCCGGAACAGGAAGCCAGAGCGCGGGCGGACGGAAGACCATTCACAAATGCGCCATCTGCGGTCGTACGGAGCTGGACGCTCCGGATATGGAATTCCGTTACTGTTCCAAATGTGAGGGCAGTTATGAATACTGCTCGGACCATCTGTTCACCCACATCCATGTTCAGAAAGGGGAGCACCCCAGGATGCGCTGACGCGAAAAAGGTGACCGAACGAGTCAATTAAAAAGCACGGAGCAGAGGATACAGACCTATGAGTGATATAAAAAAAGAACAATTATTTCTGGCCCGCCTGCAGGAGACTGTAAAAAAGGCCAGGGAGAACGGCGGCAGTATCACGGAACAGGCCCTGCGGGAACAATTCCGGGACCTGTCCCTGACAGAGGACCAGATGGAACAGGTCAGGGCTTACCTGGCTGCCGGAAAGATCGGGATCGGGCAGGCGCCCGGACCGGAGGAAGTACTGACCGAAGAAGAGCACAATTATCTGGAGGATTATCTGGAGATGATCCGGGCCATTCCGGCTCCCGAAGGCGGTATGATGGACGCCATCTGCCTTTCGGCCATGGCCGGGGAGAAGGATGCCCAGAGGCGGCTGATCGAGGCCATGCTGCCCCGCGTGGTGGATATCGCCAGGCTTTACGCGGGCCAGGGCGTCCTGCTGGAAGACCTGATCGGTACCGGCAATGAGGCACTGACCGTAGGCGTGACGCTGCTGGCCCCGCTGGAGAGTCCCCGGGAGGTGTCCGGTTTCCTGGGCAGGAGGATCATGGATTCCATGGAGGACCTGATCTCCGCCAATCTGGATGAGAAGGCGGTCGGAAAGGAGATCGAGGACAGGGTCAACCGGGTGGCGGACCTGGCCAGGGAGCTGGCGGAGACCCTGATGCGCAAGGTGACGCCTGAAGAACTGGCCCATGAGGGCGAGGTCACCATAGAAGAGATCCAGGAGGCGGTCCGCCTGTCCGGCGGCAAGATCGAGGATCTGGATTTAAAGAAGCAGGGATGACAGCTGTCCCGTCCCGGCGCCGCGGTTGTGAGGAATAACATGGCAGATAATCAGCAGTATCAGGATTTTAAATATGTGATGGCGGATCTGAGCAGGATCCTTATCGGTACCAGATATACCTATGAGGAACTGGCCAGGTCGGAGGATCTCAGCTTCAAGCTGCGGATGATCATACGGCAGTGGATCCTTCAGGATGTGACGCCGGAAACGACCCTGGAAAGCCATCTTTATTATATGGAAACGAGCGAGATCTCCTATGAGGTGCTCTGCCAGCTCAAAGCCCGGGTACGGCTCAATTATCCGGTCCGCAAAGGAGAATCCGTCCTATACAGGGAGAAGATTCTGAAGATCCAGGAACTGGCAGCTCTGTCACCGGCGGAGAAAAAGCGGCAGGACCTGCGCCTGGCGGAGCTGCAGCTGTCCAAGCTGGCTCTGATGCAGTTCTCCTTCTGACAGGCAGGGATCCGGCGGCCGCTCACAAAAATCATAAAAAAACACGGGATACCCCCTGCCGGAGCCGGCGGAGGGTATTTTTCTGCACTGGAAATATGGATAATGGAATATGTGGAGGGGCCGTGCCCGGACGCGAAACACGGATTTTCGTAATTTCGCTGCCGGACAGGCCGGAACCGCCTATAATAGGCAGAGAGAACATACCTGCCGGCGCGCTGAAATTTGCGCTTGCGCCGGGCGGGGGAAGATGCTATACTGCATATGAACGGATGTTCTGAAAACACGTTCGGAAAAGGAGAATACAATTATGGCAATGGATCATGACCAGAAGTTTAAAGCGCTTGACGCGGCGATCGCGCAGATAGAGAAACAGTACGGCAAAGGCTCTGTGATGAAACTGGGAGATTCCTCTTCCATGATGGAAGTGGAAACAACGCCCACCGGTTCCCTGAGCCTGGATATCGCCCTGGGACTGGGCGGCATTCCCAGGGGCAGGATCATTGAGATCTACGGACCGGAATCCTCCGGTAAGACGACCGTGACCCTGCATATGATCGCGGAAGTGCAGAAACGGGGCGGCATCGCCGGCTTTATTGACGCTGAGCACGCGCTGGATCCGGTCTATGCCAAAAATATCGGCGTGGATATTGACAATCTCTATATTTCCCAGCCTGACAGCGGTGAGCAGGCTCTGGAGATCACCGAGACCATGGTCCGGTCCGGCGCCATTGACATCGTTGTTGTAGACTCGGTGGCAGCCCTGGTCCCCAAGGCGGAGATCGACGGCGACATGGGCGATTCCCATGTAGGCCTGCATGCCCGTCTGATGTCCCAGGCCCTTCGGAAACTGACAGCTGTGATCAGCAAGTCCAACTGCTCGGTCGTTTTCATCAACCAGCTGCGTGAGAAAGTGGGAATCATGTTCGGAAATCCCGAGACGACCACCGGCGGCCGCGCCCTGAAGTTCTATTCGTCTGTCCGGATGGATGTGCGCAGGATCGAGTCCCTCAAGCAGAGCGGCGAGGTCATCGGCAACAGGACCAGGATCCGGATCGTCAAGAACAAGATCGCGCCGCCCTTCAAGGAGGCTGAGTTCGATATCATGTTCGGCAAGGGCATTTCCTATGAAGGGGATGTGCTGGATCTGGCGGCCAAAGTGGATATCATCAATAAGAGCGGGGCCTGGTACAATTATAAAGGCAGCAAGATCGGGCAGGGACGCGAGAATTCCAAGAAATATCTGGCCGAGCATCCCCAGATCCTGGCCGAAGTCGACAGGGCTGTCAGAGAGCATTACGGTCTGGATCCGGACGGCGCTTTTGTGGCCCCTGAGACAGGCGGGGACGAAGCGTGATCGTGGAATCGGTCCTTCCGGAGGGCAGGACCCGGCTGCGTTTCCGTACGGATACAGGGCTGGCGTTCACCCTTTCCGGAAAGGATGCCGCCCTCTACGGTCTTTCGGAAGGCAGTGAGATCGAGCAGGCCCTGCTGGAACGTCTGCTGCAGGATCTTCGCAGGAACTGCCTGCGCAGGGCAGGCAGCCTGCTGGCGGCCCGGGACTACAGCCGGGCCAGGCTGACGGAGAAACTGACGGCGGACGGGTATCCCGGCCCGGTCCTGGAAGGCGTGCTGGGGGAGCTGGAAGAGGCAGGCTATCTGGATGAATACAGGATGGCCTGTGATTATATCCGCCTGCATCTGGAGGACAGGAGCCGGCAGCGGATCCTGCAGGACCTGCGGCGGCAGGGACTGACGGAGGAGCTGCTGCTGAAAGCCATGGCGGACATGACAGCCGGGGCTGATCCGGACCGGATGGAGGAGGCCCAGATCCGCAGACTGCTGGCTGCCAGACAGTATGATCCGGCCGCCTGTGACTGGAAGACAGAGCAGAAACTGATGGCTTTTTTGTACAGAAAAGGATACAGCGCGGAGAGGATCCGGGCTGTCATGCAGGAATCTGACCGCTGAAAAAGTCTCTTTTGCCCGGATCGGGCGAAAAAGGGGCTTTTTCAGCATTTTTTGTCCTTTACAGAGCCCTGGGACCGGAAGTCCGGACGGAAAATCCCCCGCTATGAATTTCTTGACATGCAGGATAAATGAGATTAATATTAACATGTTGTAAAGTGTTTGTCAGAGTGCCCTGTTCTGCTGTATGTCTGGACAGCAGTAGGGTTATTCTGTGCGCATATGTACAATAAAAAACCGAATAAGGAGGTGCTCCTGTATGGCTATTTATATTGCAGGAGTGATCGTCCTGGCTGTAGTCGTTGTAATAGTCTCTTATCTGTTCACCCGGGCAGCGGTCCAGAAGCAGAATGAGGCATATATGAACGATATGCGGATGAAAGCGCAGGAAATGCTCAATCAGTCGGCCGCGGAAGGCCAGATCCTGATTGATAAGGCTACGGTGGAAGCGGACTCCATTAAACGTGAGGCTCTTCTGGAAGCGAAGGAGGAATCCATTCGTACCAAGAACGAGCTTGACAAGGAGATTCGTGAACGTCGTAACGAGGTGCAGCGGAACGAGCGGAGAGTCCAGCAGAAGGAGGAAACACTTGACCGCAAGACCGAGCAGATCGAGCGTAAAGAACAGTCTCTGACAGCCAGAGAAGAGTCACTTCGCAAGCAGAAGGAAGAAGTTACCCAGCTTCAGGAAAAGCGTATACAGGAACTCGAACGGATTTCAGGATTAACCTCCGAACAGGCAAAAGAACACCTTTTAAAAATTGTTGAAGAAGACGTGAAACATGATTCCGCCATTATGATCAAAGAGGTCGAGGCGGAAGCGAGAGAGGAAGCGGACAAACGGGCCAAGGAGATCGTGATCGGCGCCATCCAGAGATGCGCGGCAGATCATGTCGCGGAGTCTACGATCTCTGTTGTGCAGCTGCCCGGGGATGAGATGAAGGGCCGGATCATCGGCCGTGAAGGCCGTAACATCCGTACACTGGAGACCATGACAGGCGTAGACCTGATCATTGATGATACTCCCGAGGCGGTCGTTATTTCCGGTTTTGATCCCATCAGAAGGGAAGTCGCCCGCATTGCTCTCGAGAGACTGATTGTTGACGGACGTATCCATCCGGCAAGAATCGAAGAGATGGTTGAAAAGGCCAAAAAAGAAGTTGACGCGAAGATCAAGGAGGAAGGTGAGGCGGCGACTCTGGAAGTCGGCGTGCACGGGATCCATCCCGAACTTGTCAGGCTTCTCGGCAAGCTTCGCTTCAGGACCAGTTACGGCCAGAATGCGCTCAAGCATTCGATTGAGGTCGCGCAGCTGTCCGGACTGATCGCCGGAGAATTCGGCCTTGATATCAGACTTGCCAAACGCGCAGGCCTGCTCCACGATATCGGCAAGGCAGTGGACCATGAAATGGAAGGGTCCCATGTCCAGCTGGGCGCGGATCTGTGCCGCAAGTATAAAGAATCTCAGATCGTTATCAATACGGTCGAGTCTCACCATGGGGATGTGGAAGCAGCCAGCCTGATCGCTTGTATCGTGCAGGCAGCCGATACGATTTCGGCGGCGCGTCCCGGTGCCAGAAGAGAGACACTGGAAACATATACCACCAGGCTCAAGCAGCTTGAGGAAATCACAAACAGTTTTAAAGGGGTCAGTAATTCTTATGCCATTCAGGCAGGCAGGGAAGTCCGTGTTATGGTAGTTCCTGAGCAGGTCAACGACGCAGAAATGATTCTCCTGGCCAGAGATATTTCCAAGAAGATCGAAAACGAAATGGAATATCCGGGCCAGATCAAGGTCAACGTGATCCGGGAATCCCGCGTAACAGACTATGCGAAATAAGTTCTTTTCATCAAAGATCAAAAATTAAATCAGACATTTCAGAAGGATGGAGTCCGCAGGGCTCCATTCTTTTTCTGTTTTTTATGACGGTACACTGCGGAAACGGACAAAATGACGGATTTCCTGCCGGGAAGCAGGGGGTATTTGAGTACATGTATACATAAAACCTGTTTTTTTGCTGTTTCTTATGGTATGATGATTTTAATTCGCTGATCATGGTCAGCGGACAGACGCAAAAGGAGGAGAGGAGTTAGATGCAGATGAAAAGAAAAGGCGTACTGAAATGGCTGTGCGCCGTCATGATCATTGTAATGATGCTCAGTGTCGGTGGATGCGGCGATTCTTCGCACAGGATGATGTTCGGTACCGGCGGAACAGCCGGCACGTATTATTCCTACGGAGGCGTTCTGGCCCAATATATGAAATCCTACGCGGGCGTCCGGGTTACGGCAGTATCCACCGGAGGATCCAAGGTAAATATTCAAAGCATTCAGGACGGCGATTTCCAGCTGGGTTTCACCCAGTCGGACGTCATGACCTATGGCTGGGACGGGACCAGAGCCTTTGAAAAGGACGGCCCTACCCACGATTTCCGTGTCCTGGGATGCCTGTACGCGGAGACGGTACAGCTGATCACCATGGATGATTCCATTCAGAGTGTGGAGGACCTGCGGGGCAAATCCGTTTCCATCGGTGAAGCGGGATCCGGTGTTTACTTTAACGCCCTGGATGTCCTGAACGGCGCCGGGATCACCCTGGATGATATCAAACCCCAGTATCAGTCTTTCGAGGATTCCAAGGAATCCCTGAAGGACGGCAAGATCAAGGCGGCATTTATTGTAGCCGGCGCGCCCACGACAGCCATCACGGAACTGGCCACCACCAACGGTGTCCGTCTGATCAATATCTCCGGTGATTTCAGGGACCACATCATTGAGGAGTGTCCTTATTACGCGCCCCTGACCATTCCGGCAGGGACTTATCCCGGTCAGGATGAGCCGGTCGAGACCATCACTGTTGAAGCGACCCTGATCGTATCCGCCGCGGTGGATGAACAGATCGTCTATGATCTGACCGCTGCCATTTTTGACCACACGGAGGAGATCACGCTGGAGAACGCCAAGGGCGCTGAGCTGAATCTGGAGACCGCGTCCAGTGTGACCAACGTCCCCTATCACGAGGGCGCCGCCAGATATTACGCGGAGCACGGGATCACCGTAAATACCAAAGAGTAAGGAGGAGAATACTTTGAGCGAGAATATCACACCGGAAGTAAGTCAGGCCGACTTGGATTCCGTAATGCGAAAATATGACCGCGAGTCCAATACACGTATCTGGACCGGGAAGCCGAAGATTGCCATTACTCTCATTCTGGCTGCCTTCTCCATCTGGTGTATCTATGTGACTCTGTTTGCTACTTTCCTGGAGGAGATCCGTCTGACCTCCTTCATGGCCCTGATCATTCTGATGGGCTTTTTGATCTACCCCGACAGAAAGGACCAGATCCGGCCCAACTATATTCCGATCTATGACATTATCTTTATGATCGCGGGCTCGGGCGCCTTTTTGTACTATACCTTCAACGCCAACCAGATCATCAACCAGGGTACCCGCTTTGAGTGGTATCAGATCATCATAGGTATCATCGGCATACTGGCCCTGGTGGAGATCACCAGGCGCTGCGTCGGTATCCCCATTCTGTGCGTGGCAGGGTTCTTTTTGATCTACGCCCTGTCCTACGGACTGACCAACCCCGCCTTTTTCGGCAGGGTCAAATATCTGGTCCGCAACCTTTTCTATACCAAGGAAGGCATACTGGCTACGCCGGTCAACGTCTGTTCCAAATATATCGTCGTCTTTATCATTTTCGGCGCCTTCCTGGAACGGACCGGCATTTCCAATTTCTTCATTGATATGGCCAACTCCATCGCCGGCCGTTTCGCCGGCGGTCCCGCCAAGGTGGCGGTCATTTCCTCCGCTCTCTGCGGCATGGTCTCCGGTTCTTCGGTCGGCAACACCGTGACCACCGGTTCCGTTACCATTCCCATGATGAAGAAGACCGGTTATCAGAACGAGTTCGCCGGCGCGGTCGAAGCGGCTTCCTCCACAGGCGGCCAGATCATGCCGCCCATCATGGGCGCCGCCGCTTTCCTGATGGCGGACTTTATCGGTGTTCCCTACGCTGACGTCATCAAGCGGGCGGTCCTTCCCGCAGTCCTGTATTTCTTCGGTATTTTCATTACGGTCCATCTGGAAGCCAAACGTCTGGACCTGCACGGCGTACCGAAGGAAGAGCTGCCTAAGATGAGCAGACTGATCCGCAAGATCTATCTGCTGATCCCCCTGGTGGCCCTGATCTTCTGGGTATCCACCAACGCCATGACCATGCAGAGAGCGGCCTCTCTGGCCATTGTCCTGTCCATCGTGGTCGGTTTCATCAACAGGGATGCCCATCTGACGCCCGGCAAGATCCTGGATGCCCTGTCAGCGGGCGGCAGATCCGCCATCACTGTCGGCGCGGCCTGCGGCGTGGCCGGCATCATTTCCGGTACGATCACCATGACGGGCCTGGCCAACGAGCTGATCAACGCCATTGTCGGCGTAGCCGGAGACAAGCTGATCATCGCCCTGGTGCTGACCATGCTCTGCTGTATCGTCCTGGGCATGGGCGTTCCCACAACGGCCAACTACTGTATCATGGCGGCCACCACAGCCCCGATCCTGATCCGTATGGGCGTTCCGATCATGGCGGCCCATTTCTTCGTATTTTACTTTGGTATCGTTGCGGATATTACCCCGCCGGTCGCCCTGGCCGCCTACGCGGGTTCCGCCATTGCCAAGAGTAATCCCATGAAGACGGCCTTTACAGCTTCCCGGCTGGCGATCGCGGCCTTCATTGTTCCTTACATGTTCGCTTTCAACCCGGCCATGCTGCTGATTGATACGACAGTGCTGTCGGTGATCCAGATGACCATCACAGCTGTTATCGGTATTTTCGGCGTTGCGGCCGGTATGGAGGGCTACTGCTTCGCCCAGATGAATATTGTGATCCGTCTGGTCGAGGTCTGCGGCGGCCTGATGCTGATCCATCCCAGCCTGATCACGGATCTCTGCGGCCTGGCCCTGGTCATCGGCGGCCTGGCCTTCCAGTACATGCTGGGCAGGAAGAAATGACCGGCAGCCTGCGCGGCAGGCCTGTCTGACAGAGCTTTTGTTACAGAAGAATCAATCGGCAAAGTATACAGAATGTTTTGAGGGAGACTGCTATGGCAAGAGAATTAAAATACCAGGTCATTACAATCGGCAGAGAATACGACGCGTACGGTAAGACGCTGGGCGCTGCCCTGTCGGAAGCGCTGGGCATTCCTTATTATGACAAGGACCTGATGCGCAAAGTGGCGGAAGAGAGCGGCTATTCTCTGGATGAGATTCACAAATCCGGTGAGCAGATGTCCAAAGCCACCAATTTCATGAACAATTTCCTGAATACCATGGACGCTTATGTCAGTTCCATCGACGCCATCCATAACGCGGAGATCGAGGTCATTAAGAAGCTGGCCCAGAATCCCTGCATCCTGATCGGCCGCTGCGCGGACCAGGTACTCAGGAAAGAGGGTATCTCCTGCTTCAATATTTTCCTGTACGCGGATCTGGCCTACAGAGTGGCCCATGCCGCGGAACTGAGTGAGAATAAGGGGATCACCGGCAGCGCTCTGGTCAAAGAGGTGGAAAAGAAATCCGCCGGCCGTGCCACCTATTATAAGCACTATACCGGCAAGGATATCCATTCCCTGAGCAACTACCATATCTGCCTGGATGTCGGGGAGATCGGCGTCGAGAAATGCAGAGAGATCATCCTGGATCTGGTGACCAAACCTGAGTAAAAAACAGATGACAGCCTTCGCGGGATACGGCAGCAGCCGTATTCCGCGGAGGCTTTTTCATTCCGGCGCGGCGTGAATGTATACTCGGAAGAGGGGTTCGGATGGTATACTGGACAGGAGAGGGGGAAGGAACACCTATGTCTCTGACGATCATTGATGTCATGCGGCCGGAAGTCGAGGATTACCTGGATCACCTCCGGACCGGAAAGAATATATCGGACAGCACCGCGGTCTCCTACAGGCGGATCCTGAGCGCTTTTTATGATTACGCGCTGGGCCCGGAAGGGCCCGGCAGTCTGGAGGACGTGGTCCCTGAGACCCTGCAGGCCTATGAAAGCAGGCTCCGCCAGGGCCAGTACGCTTCCGTGTCCCTGGCGGGCGCCATGGGGACGGTCTGCGGCTTCCTGCGCTGGCTGTACGAAGAGGACCGGATCACTGCAGATCCGGCCGCTGCTTATCAAAGGCCCAAGGCCAGTCCGGCCCCGGTCAGGGTGCTGACGCTGGAGGAACTGTCCAGGCTTTTCGCGGCGCCGGACCCCCGTAAATGGATCGGGATCCGGGACAGGGCCCTGCTGGAGCTTATGTACGCGGCAGGCCTGCGGGCAGGGGAGATTCCGGACCTGCGGATCAGCCAGGTGGATCTGCAGATTTCCTGTGTCATCCGCGCGGCAGAGGAAGGAGAACGTCTGGTTCCCTTTGGGGAAAGGGCCAGAAAAGCCCTGCTGAATTACCGGAAGGCTTCCCGGAAGATCCTGCGGGATGGCCAGGGCTATCTGTTCGTCAGCCGGGGCGGCAGCCCCCTGACCCGGCAGAGTGTCTGGAAAGCGGTGCGCAAATACGGCCGTCTGGCCGGCATTGAAGGACCGGTCTCTCCCGGGGACCTGCGCAGCTCCCTGGCGGTCCATCTCCTGGAGAACGGGGCGGATCCGGACAGTGTCATGGAGATCCTGGACTGCAGGACGCCGGAGGCCCTGACCCGGTACAGGGCGCTGGTCCGCCCGGGCGGCCTCCGGGAGGTATACGCCAGGGCCCAGACGCTGACATGAGCGGACTTTTCCCGCATGTCATGCCTGAGGACGGCAGACCTGTATCAGCGGGGCCGGTCTTTTGTGCTTATGGTCCGCGATATCGTAAATTTCTCTAAAATTAACGTTAAAAACAGGTGAAAAGTTGTTGTTTTTTGAGGGTATCCGCCTATTTTCTGCGAAAAAAGTTAACAATTTCTACGAATATAGGGTATAATGATATTGTGCTATTCCACATTTTGGACACTTTGCAAACAAAATTATCATAAGATACAGGGGGATTCAACAGATGAAGAATATTCTTTTTGTTGCATCAGAAGGTGTACCGTTCATTAAGACTGGCGGTCTCGCAGACGTAGTAGGATCACTGCCGAAGGATATCGATAAAGAGTATTACGATGTCCGTGTCATCATTCCCAAATATTCCTGCATGAAACAGGAAATGAAGGACAAGATGGAATATGTGACGCACTTCTATATGGATTTCCATTGGAAGAGCGAATATGTAGGCATCCTGCAGGCCGAAGTAGACGGTGTAAAATTCTACTTTGTAGATAACGAGGGATTCTTCACCAGTGAGAAGCCTTATACGGACGATCCGCTTTTTGAGATTACCAGGTTCTCTTTCTTCTCCAAGGCTGTGCTTTCCGCGCTGCCCGTAATCGGCTTCCGTCCCGACCTGATCCACTGCCATGACTGGCAGACAGGCCTTGTACCGGTCTACCTTAAGGAGAGATTCCAGGCCAATGATTTCTTCCACGGAATCAAGACGGTCATGACCATCCACAACCTGAAATTCCAGGGCAAGTGGAATGTACAGGATGTCGAAGATATTACCGGCCTTTCCGCTTACTATTTCACACCCGACAAGCTGGAAGCCTATAAGGATGCCAACCTGCTCAAGGGCGGCCTTGTCTATGCCGACGCGCTGACCACTGTCAGCCCCACTTACGCGGAAGAGATTAAGACCCAGTTCTACGGCGAGGGCCTTGACGGACTGCTCAATGCCAGGGCCGGCGACCTCAGAGGTATCATCAACGGTATCGACTATACAGATTTCAGCCCCGACAACGACAAGAAGATCCCGCAGCCCTACAATGTCAAGAACTTCCGTAAAGAGAAGGTCAAAAACAAAGTGGCCCTGCAGAAAGAGCTGGGACTCAAGCAGGATGAGAAATGCTTCATGATCGGTATCGTCTCCAGACTGACCGACCAGAAGGGCTTCGACCTGATCGCTTATGTACTGGAAGAGATGCTGTCCCTGGATGCCATCCAGATGGTCGTTCTGGGTACCGGTGAAGAGCGCTATGAGAACATGTTCCGTTACTTCGACTGGAAGTACAATGACAAGATCTCCGCGAACATCTATTATTCCGACGAGCTGTCCCATAAGATCTACGCGGCGTCTGACGCGTTCCTGATGCCTTCCCTGTTCGAGCCCTGCGGACTCAGCCAGCTGATGTCCCTCAAGTACGGCACACTTCCGATCGTCCGTGAGACAGGCGGCCTGAAGGATACAGTACAGCCTTACAACGAGTTCGAAGGAACCGGCACCGGCTTCACATTCGCCAACTACAACGCGCATGAAATGATGCACGCTGTCCGTTACGCGGAGCAGGTATATTATGATGACAAGAAGGCCTGGAACAAGATGGTAGAGCGTGCCATGAAGGCTGACTTCTCCTGGAAGGTTTCCGCAGGCAAATATCAGGAGATGTATGACTGGCTGATCGGCTGATCCCGGACAGATCCCGGAAACGGAACAGACCGGTCAAAACCGAATAAAAACATCCGGACCGGCAGGAACCACAGGTTCCTGCCGTTTTTTTCACATGCCGCGGTTTTTCCGGGGCTGTCCGTATCGTCCGTGTCATATAGAAAAAAGAGCGTCTTATACAGGCGTGTCCGCTGTCTGTTTACAGACCGGCAGCGGTCGGCAGGATTCGGCGAGAATTATTAACAGTTTGGCTATGTTTTTTTTTGATGAATATACTATAATGGTAAACGTTCAGAAATCTTATCCGGCGGAACGGTCCGCCCTGCTCACCGGCAGAGACTGAGAGGCTTCATTGAAAAAAGAAAACAACAATGGCGGCATTATTGTGCAGGCCGGCATCCTGGCGGCTGCCAGTATCGTCGTCAGGATCATAGGTCTTTTATACAGATCCCCGCTGACTGCGGTCATCGGCGACGAGGGCAACGGCTATTACGGCTATGCCTTTAATATATATTCCATCGTACTGATGGTATCCTCCTACAGTATCCCTTCCGCCATCTCCAAGCTGATGGCCCAGAAACTGGCCCTGGGTGAATACAGGAATGCCCAGAGGGTCTTTTACTGTACCATGGCCTACGCTTTGACTGTAGGGGCGGCCTTCAGCCTGTTCGTATGGTTCGGAGCGGGCCTCCTGGTACCGCCCAGGTCTGTGCCTGTCCTGCGGGTCCTGGCCCCCACCATTTTTATCTTCGCCATCCTGGGCGTCCTGCGGGGCTATTTCCAGGCCAACCAGACCATGGTGCAGACATCCATCTCCCAGATCCTGGAACAGATCATGAACGCGGCAGTAAGTATCGGGGCCGCCTGGTTCTTTATGCATCGTCTGGCCGCCGGCCAGGATGTCCATGAGCAGGCCGTATACGGCGCCATGGGCAGCGCTCTGGGAACCGGCAGCGGCGTTATGACGGCCCTGATCTTTATGGCTGTCATGTATCTGGTCAACCGCCGCTATTTCATGAAGCGGATCCGGAAGGACAGGACCGGCAGGGAGGACCCCTGGGCCGGGATCATGCGGGATACCATTCTGGTCATTACCCCTTTTATCCTGAGCGGTTTCATCCTGAACCTGACCACCACTGTCAACCAGACCATCTTTTCAAAGATCATGATCGGCGCCAAAGGACTGGACGAGATCGACATTACGACCGCCTACGGTATTTTTTCCAATAAGGCAGTGGTCATTACCAACATTCCGATCTCCATCGCGACAGCGGTGGCGGCCGCCATCATTCCCAATATATCCTCGGCCTATGCCCGGAAAGACAGGGAGGAGACCCGGAGACGTGTCATCGCGGCAGTCCGCATCACCAACATCATCGCCACTCCCTGCGCCCTGGGCCTGATTGCCCTGGCCAGGCCGGTCACCATGGTCCTCTTCCCCCAGTGGGAATCCCTGGGCCTGGCTTCCGCCCTGCTGGCCCTGCTGGGCGTAACGGTCATCTTTTATTCCATTGCCACGATCATGAACGCGGCCCTGCAGTCCATCGGGCGCATGCAGATGCCCCTGGTCAGCGCCGGTATTGCCCTGGCGGTCCAGACCCTTGTCCTGCTGGTCCTTCTGTTCGCCACCAATATGGGCGTGTTCGCCCTGGTCCTGGTCAGTGTACTGTATTCTCTGATGATCTTCCTGCTGGACACCTATTTCCTGCAGCGGTATCTGAAGCTGGATATGGATCTGTACAATGTATACGCCAGGCCCCTGTTCGCGGCCACGATCATGGGCGTCGCGACGTATGGCCTTTATACCATGTTTGAAGTCTTTCTGGAACTGGTGGGATCCAGGTCGCTTTATCTGAACAACCTGATCGCCATGGTCCCGGCCATCCTGGCGGCCGTCCTGATCTATTTCTTTGCCCTGATCAGAATGGGCACCCTGAGCGAAGAAGATATCCTGTCCCTGCCCAGGGGCAGTATGCTGCTGAAGATCTTCAGAAAACTGAAATGGATGAAGGGCTGAATGACCCGGCCGCGGGACTGCCGCGGAAGAAGCAGTCCCTGATACTGAAAACAGAGAGGAAGAGAATGATCCGTAATTTATATGAGCGCTACAGAGAACTGATCAATTACCTGATCGTGGGCGGGTTGACCACTGTGGTCAGCCTGGGAACTTATTATGGCTCGGTCCTGACTTTCCTGGATCCGCAGAATCCCATCCAGCTGCAGGCGGCCAATATCCTGTCCTGGGTATGCGCGGTCACCTTTGCCTATTTCGCCAACCGGATCTTTGTGTTCCGCAGCGAGAACCCCGACATGGTCAGGGAGGCGGGCGGCTTTGTGGCTTCCCGGGTAGGTACCCTGCTCATGGATATGGCCATCATGTTCGTGACGGTGACCCTGCTGCATATGAATGACAAGATCGCCAAGCTGATTGTCCAGGTGGTGGTGACCATCGCCAATTACGTGCTCAGCAAGTTCCTTGTATTCAACAGACAAAAAGAATAAGACAGGCGCCGTCAGCCTGAAAAACCCCCTGCAGCCTAAGGACTGCAGGGGGTTCGTATTATCCATGCGCAATTTTTCTGTTCATTGGAAAGGCTGTTCATCGGAAAGAAAGCGGGGATCCTTTCGGGAAGGTCCCCGATGAACAGACGGATCAGCGCTCGTCCATAGGAACGAATTTGCAGTGCTCGCCGACATACTTGGTGGCGGGGCGCATGATCTTTCCGTCGTAGAGCTTGTTCTCCAGGTTGTGGGCGACCCAGCCTGCCACACGGGCGATGGCGAACAGGGGCGTGAACAGATCCTCGGGGATGCCCAGCATGTCGTAGGCAAAGCCGGAATAATAGTCCACATTGGCGGGAATGACTTTGCCGCGGCGGGCGAAGACTTCCTCCTTGACGGTCTCTTCGAACATCTCGTAGAAACGGAACTTGTAGTTGCAGCTCTGCTCATCCGCCAGCTGCTGGCAGAGGCCCCGCAGGAGCTCCGCGCGGGGGTCGCTGATGGTGTAGACCGCGTGGCCGAAACCATAGATCAGACCGGACCTGTCATAGTAATCCCGGTTCAGGATCCTGCGGACGATGGAACGGACCTCCTCCTTGTTGGTGGTATAGTCCGTATCCGCGATGATCTGCTTCATCATCTTGTTGACCGAAATATTGGCACCGCCGTGCTTGGGGCCCTTGAGGGAGCCGATGGAGCCGCAGATGGCCGAATACAGGTCCGTGCCGGTGGAACCCATGACGACGGTGGTGAAGGTGGAGTTATTACCGCCGCCGTGGTCCGCGTGGATGACCAGGATGGCGTCCAGGAGGTTGGCTTCCCGTTTGGTGAATTTACCGTCCGCCCGCAGCATGTAGAGGATGTTCTCCGCGATGGAGTATTCCGGCCTGGGATAATGGATGACCAGGGAATGGCGGTAGAAGCTATGGATCTTGGCCTGGTAGGTGTAGCAGGCGATGGAAGGGAACTTGGCCAGCAGGTTCAGTCCCTTTAGCAGGGTCTGGTAGACATCCGTTGTGTCCGGGTTCTCGTCGTAATTGTACAGGGACAGGGTGGAAGCCATCAGGCCGTTCATCAGGTTCTTGGTGGGATCCCGCAGCAGTTCATTGACCAGGAACTCATTGGGCAGGTCATATCTGTCGGACAGAGCCTTTTTAAAATCTATAAAGGAATATTTGTCGGGCAGAAAACCGAACAGGAGGAGGAAACAGGTCTCCTCGTAGCCGAAATTGCCTTTGCGGTTGCGGACCAGATCCTTGATGGAATAGCCCCTGTAGAGCAGTTCGCCTTCCGCGGGCGCAATGGTGCCGTCGGCTTCCTCACGATAACCGATAACATCGGACACCCTGGTCAGGCCGATCCGGACGCCGGTCCCGTCATCGTTTCGAAGCCCTTTCTTTACATTGTATTCATGGAACAGATGATTGGGAATATCCGTATAGTTGGAGGATTTTCCGAAATACCTTGCGAGAATGCTGTCGTCATTAAAGGAAGAACTGTAATTCATTGCGATAGGTCCTTTCTAAAATCGTATATTTGTATACAACTTTGGTGTTTGGCTATTATAGCATGAATATCTGTTTTTGGAAAGCATAATTTCCATTTTACGGCAAGGAATGATATGATAAGAGTTACGGACCAACAGATACAGAAACCGTACGTACGCGCCCTGCGCGGCGCCCATAGAACGGAGGAAATGAAATGCCGGATAATGATACAATCGAAATGCTGATCCATCAGGCACTTTCCATGATGCAGAGATCTTATATCCCTTATTCGAATTTCGCGGTCGGCGCTGCCCTCTTATGTGAAGACGGCACCGTCTATACAGGATGCAATATCGAGAACGCCGCTTATACGCCTACCATCTGCGCGGAGCGGACCGCTTTTTTCAAGGCGGTCAGTGAAGGAAAGACTTCCTTCAAAGCCATCGCCATCGCGGGCGGAGCGGACAGGATCCCGGACGCCCTGACCAGTCCCTGCGGTGTCTGCCGCCAGGTGATGATGGAGTTCTGCAATCCCGCCGACTTTTACGTGATCATGACTGACGGCCCGAATTCCTGCAGGATCCGTACGCTGGAGGAATTGCTTCCTCTGGGCTTCGGACCCGGCAATATGAAGATCCGGCCCATGGGCGGGCAGTCCTGACAGAATGAACGGAGCACGGAAATATGAACAGCATATGTGATAAATTTCAGAAAATGATACCGGATTTCTTCGAGGATGAACTGGAAGAACAGGACCTGGGCGATTTTCTTGATCACATCGCCTCCTGCAAGACCTGCCGGGATGAGCTGTCCTTCCAGTATCTTTTGTATGACGGCCTGTCCATGCTGGAGAGCGGGGCTTCCTTCGATCTGGAAAAGGAAGTCAATAACGAGACCGGGGCAGCCAGAAAACGGCTGATCAGAAGGCAGCGGGCCGTTCTGGTGGCAGCGGCCCTGGAGATCATCACACTGGCGACGGCCCTGGTGACAGGGTATGTCTATGTCACCAGGATGCTGCTGTAGGAATCTGTATCCCGCGGCAGGATACTGCGGCGGACGGGCCGCTCTGGCGGCGCGGACAGGAAAGGATAATCATGACAGATAAAAAACTGAAGCTGGTCCTGATCGACGGGCACAGCATTCTCAACCGGGCATTTTACGGCATGCCCGACCTGACAAATGCCAAAGGACAGCATACAGGAGCCGTGCTGGGCTTCCTGCATATATTATTCAAGATCCTGGATGAAGAACAGGCGGATTACCTGACGGTGGCGTTTGACGTACACGCGCCCACCTTCCGCCACGAAGCGTATGAAGCATATAAGGGGACCCGCAAATCCATGCCGGAAGAACTGCGGGAGCAGGTGCCGCTGATGAAAGAGGTCCTGCGGGCCATGGGCATCGCCACCTGTGAGAAGGCCGGACTGGAGGCGGATGACATTCTGGGAACGCTGGCCAAGCGGGCCGAAGCGGAGGGCATGGATGTGTCTCTGGTCTCCGGAGACAGAGACCTGCTGCAGATCGCCACAGACCGGATCCGTATCCGGATCCCCAGGACCCGGCAGGGACAGACGACAGTCGACGATTTTTACGCGGACGATGTCAAGCGGGAATACGGGGTCACGCCGGCCCAGTTCATCGATGTGAAAGCCCTGATGGGCGATACGTCCGACAATATCCCGGGCGTTCCCAAGGTGGGAGAAAAGACAGCCACCCAGCTGATCCGGGAATACGGCTCCGTGGACGGCGTATACGCCAGCCTGGACAAGATCACAAAACCGGCCCTGAAAAAGAATCTGACAGAGAACGAGGACAAGGCCCGGATGAGCCTGTTCCTTGCCACCATAAAGACGGACTGTGATCTGGATACGGACTGGGCGGAGGCGGCAGTCGGCAATTTCTACACGCCGGAGGCTTTCGATCTGTTCACGGAGCTCAATTTCAAAAAACTGCTGGCCCGTTTTGATACGGACGCGGCCGGCACGGAGAAAAAAGAGCTGAAGATCAGGGAGCTGACCGGGCGGGAGGAGACCGCGGCCGCTCTGGCAGACGCTGCCGCGGACCTGACCGGCGCCGGCGCGGCCGGCAGCGCCATCGGACTGTACCCTGTCTATGACAGGGCCGCCTATGGCAGCGGCGAAGAGACCAGGCTGCTGGCCCTTGCCCTGGCCCGTGAAGCCGGCTGTGTTTATCTGCTGCCGGCTGATGAGGGCGCTTACGAAGCCCTTCTGGAAGGCCTGAAAAAGATCCGTCTGGCTGCCGTCTCGGCCAATGCAGGGAGCGGAGAGACGGAAGGCCGGGAGAAAGTCCTGGCGGCTGTCTTTGACAGCAAGAACCAGTATCCCTTCTGGGGGACCGACCCGGCCGCGGAATGGACGGACGGGATCCGCCTGGAGGGGATCGCGGACCTGCAGGTCATCTGCTATCTGATCAATCCCCTGAAAAATGATTATGAGCCCGAGGAAGTCATTTCGGAATACTGCGGAGACACCCTGAAGACCCGCAGGCAGGTCTTCGGAAAAGACAGCTGGGGCAAGGCCTGCCGGGAAAACGCGGCCGCGGTCAGGGATTACGCCTGCCGGATCGCCGACGGCCTGCGCAGGGCGGCCGGGCCGGCTGCCGACCGGCTGACCCGGGAGGGCATGTGGCCCCTTTACAGCAGTATGGAGCGGTCCCTGACCTATGTCCTGTATGACATGGAGCGGCTGGGGATCCGGATCGACCCCGAAGCCCTTGCGGCCTACAGCCGGGATCTGGGCGGCAGGATCACGGAGCTGGAACAGAAGATCTACCGGGAGACCGGAAGGGAGTTCAATATCGGCTCTCCCAAACAGCTGGGACAGATCCTGTTTGAGGAAATGGGCCTGCCCGGCGGCAAAAAGACCAAGACCGGCTTTTCCACAGCGGCCGATGTCCTGGAGAAACTGGCGCCGGATTATCCGGTGGTCTCCGATATCCTGGAATACAGGGGCCTGACCAAGCTCAAATCCACCTACGCGGACGGCCTGGCCGCCTTTATCACGCCGGATCAGAGGATCCATACGACCCTGAAGCAGACCATCACGGCCACCGGCCGGATCAGCTCGACGGACCCCAATCTGCAGAATATCCCCATGAAGACCGAAATGGGCAGGCAGATCCGCAAAGCCTTTATCCCGGATGACGGATACTGCTTTACGGATGCCGACTATTCCCAGATCGAACTGCGGATCCTGGCCCATATGTCAGGCGATGAGGAACTGATCGAGGCCTACAGGGAGAATAAGGACATCCATGCCATCACGGCCTCCAAAGTCTTCCATACTCCCTTTGAGGAGGTCACGCCCCTGCAGAGACGGAACGCCAAGGCGGTCAACTTCGGCATCGTCTATGGGATCAGCTCCTTCGGACTGAGCCAGGGCCTGTCCATTTCACGCAAAGAAGCCCAGGAATATATCAACGCTTATTTTGCCACCTATCCCGGGATCAAGAGCTTTCTGGACCGCCTGGTCAGCGACGCGAAGGAAAACGGCTTCGCGGAGACCATGTTCGGCAGAAGGCGGCCGGTCCCGGAACTGAAATCCAGCAATTTCATGCAGAGATCTTTCGGGGAGAGGGTGGCCATGAACAGCCCCATCCAGGGATCCGGCGCGGATATCATGAAGATCGCCATGATCCGGGTATGGGAGGAACTGCTGCGCAGGGGCATGCGGTCCCGCCTGATCCTGCAGATCCACGATGAACTGCTGGTCGAGACGGCAGCGGGAGAAGAGGAAGAGGTACGCGGCGTCCTGGACACCATGATGAAAGGAGCGGCCGATATGAAGGTCAGCCTGGAGACGGATATCCACAGCGGATCCGACTGGTATATGGCCAAATAGAGCGGCAGGGAGCGCGGTAAAATGAAGATCATAGGAATCACAGGCGGCGTCGGCGCCGGGAAATCCCGGGTGCTGGACTACCTGAAGGAACATTATAACTGCAGGATCATGATGACCGACCAGACGGCCAAAGACCTGCAGCTGCCGGGCGGGGCCTGCTACGGGCCCGTCCTGGAGATCCTCTCGGAGGCGGATACAGGCAGGGACCTGCTGGCGCCTGACGGGACCATTAACAAAGAGGAAATGGCCGCCCGGATCTTCGCGGATCCGGATCTGCTGCGGCGGATCAACGCCCTGATCCATCCTGCCGTGACGCAGGCTGTCATGGATGCCATCGCGGAGGAGAGGAAAGCCGGCAGGATCGACTTTTTCTTTCTGGAAGCGGCCCTGCTGATCGAGACCGGTTTTACGAAGGTCGTCGACAGTATGTGGTATATCTGCGCGGATGAAGCGGTCCGCAGGCAGCGTCTGCGGGAGACCAGAGGCTATGATGATGAAAAGATCGACCGTATCATGGCTTCCCAGCTCTCCGACGCCCTCTTCCGGGAAAACTGCGATACAGTCATTGACAACAGCGGTGATTTTTCGGATACTGCATGGAGGATCGATCAGGCGGTCGCGTCGCTCGGATGATCACAACGGCCACCCGGCCGCCCGCCGCGGTCCAAAAAAATAATAAGGTAGGAATTGCCCATTTATGAGATTTCAGAGTATTGCCAGCGGCAGCAGCGGCAACTGTATATATATGGGGTCAGATACGACCCATGTCCTGGTGGATGCGGGCATCAGCAGAAAGAGGACCATGGAAGCCCTGAAAAAGCTGGATCTGGACCTGCGCGACATAGACGGTATTTTCATCACGCACGAGCATTCGGATCATATCGCGGGCCTGCCCATGATCTGTAAAAAGACGGACACGCCGGTGTACGCCACCCCGGGGACGATCCGGGCCCTCCTGCGCAGTTCCAAATGCGCGGAGATAGATCCGGCCCGTTTCATCCCGGTGCAGAGCGACTGCCGTTTTACCATAGGGGATCTGACGGTCGAGCCCATGCGGATCTCCCATGACGCGGCGGAGCCGGTGGGCTACCGCTTCCGTTACGGCCGTAAAAAAGCCTGTGTCTGCACGGACCTGGGCCTCTATACGGATTATACAGTGGAGTGCCTCAAGGGCTCCGATGTCGTCCTGCTGGAAGCCAACCATGATATCCGGATGCTGGAGGTCGGTCCCTATCCATGGCCTTTGAAGCAGCGGATCCTGGGCGCCAGAGGCCATCTGTCCAATACCAGCAGCGGAGAGCTGCTGTCCAGGATCCTCAATGACCACATGAAAGCGGTCTTTCTGGGCCATCTGAGCAAGGAGAACAATCTGCCTGAGCTGGCCTATGAGACGGTCAGGATGGAGCTGTTCTTTCATCAGGACCGTTACCGGGCTGAGGAACTGCCCATCCGGGTGGCGGACCGGCAGAAGGCCTCCCCGCTGATCGAGTTCTGACAGATTTATAAGCAAGATCTATATTTTTAAGAAAGCAGGTACAAGATGGAAAGAGCAATTATCACCGTTGTAGGCAAAGATACGATCGGCATCATCGCCGGCGTATGCAACTATCTGGCAGACAACAGAATCAACATCCTTGACATTTCACAGACCATCGTTTCCGGATACTTCAACATGATGATGATCGTTGATATAACGACCCTGGAAAAGCCTTTCGGTGTTCTTTCCGATGAACTCGCGTCCCTGGGACAGGAGAAGATCGGGGTGCAGATCAAGATCCAGAAGGAAGAGATCTTTAACCTGATGCACAGGATCTGATCCCGCGCATGACAATCGGAAACAAAAAGAGGACACGAGGACAGTAACATGATCAATATTTCGGAAGTCAGCGAAACAAATATGATGATCGAGAAGGAAAATCTCGATGTCAGGACCATCACCATGGGCATCAGCCTGCTGGACTGTATCGATACGGATCTGGCCCGGCTGAAAAAGAATATTTACGAAAAGATATATGAAAGCGCCAGAGATCTGGTCAAAGTCGGAAATGATATTTCCGGCGAGTACGGGATCCCCATCGTCAATAAAAGGATCTCTGTGACGCCCGTTTCCCTGATCGGCGCCAGCGCCTGTCACTATACATCCGACTATGTGGAGATCGCCAGGACCCTTGACCGGGCGGCCCGGGATGTCGGTGTCAACTTCCTGGGCGGTTATTCGGCCCTGGTCTCCAAGGGCATGACGCCTTCGGACAAGCTGCTGATCGAGTCGATTCCGGACGCCCTTGCCTGTACGGAACTGGTATGCTCCTCTGTCAATGTGGGATCCACCCGGACCGGTATTGATATGGACGCGGTCCGTCTGATGGGCCGGATCGTCCGCAGGACCGCCGAGAAAACAGCGGACCGGGATTCCCTGGGCTGCGCCAAGCTGGTCATCTTCTGCAACGCCCCGGATGACAATCCTTTCATGGCGGGCGCCTTCCACGGCGTGACGGAAGCCGACCGGATCCTGAATATCGGCGTCAGCGGCCCCGGCGTTGTCAAGAAGGCACTGGAATCCGTCCACGGCAGCAGTTTTGAAGTCCTTTGCGAGACAGTCAAAAAGACTGCCTTCAAGGTCACCAGAGTCGGCCAGCTGGTCGCCAGAGAGGCTTCCGAACGGCTGCATGTGCCTTTCGGCATCATCGACCTGTCCCTGGCCCCTACACCGGCCATCGGTGACAGTGTGGCGGATATCCTCTGTGAAATGGGCCTGGAGCATGCCGGCGCTCCCGGTACGACCGCGGCCCTGGCCCTGCTCAATGACCAGGTCAAGAAGGGCGGCGTCATGGCGTCCTCCTATGTGGGCGGCCTGTCCGGTGCCTTTATTCCCGTCAGTGAGGACCAGGGGATGATCGACGCGGTCACGGCCGGCGCCCTGACCCTGGAGAAGCTGGAAGCCATGACCTGCGTCTGCTCGGTCGGCCTTGACATGATCGCTGTCCCCGGCAGGACTTCGGCAGCCACCATCTCCGGTATCATTGCCGACGAGATGGCCATCGGCATGATCAACGGCAAGACGACCGCGGTCCGTCTGATTCCCGTCATCGGCAAGGATGTGGGGGATACAGTGGAATTCGGAGGCCTCCTGGGCCATGCGCCGGTCATGCCGGTCAATCCTTTTTCCTGCGAGGAGTTCATCACCCGGAAAGGACGGATCCCTGCCCCGATCCACAGCTTTAAGAACTGATCCGGACGGGATTTGAAAACCGGATCTGATATTTTGTTACTTTTTATGGTAAAAGCGGACGAAAAAACCTATAATGGTAATAACTGAAGGTCTGCCGCCGGCGCTTGGGTACTTTTTGTTTTCGGCCGGCAGCATACAGCAAAAAGAAAGGTGGGTTTACAACAAATGAGCATTGAGAAAACCATTGATGTTACCGCGCTCGGAGAACTTCTGATCGACTTTACGGATAACGGCCTGAGCGACCAGGGCAATCCTCTTCTGGAGGCCAACCCCGGCGGCGCTCCCTGCAATGTCCTGGCTATGATCGCCAAGAGCGGCAAGAAGGCGGCTTTCATCGGCAAGGTCGGCAATGACATGTTCGGCCGTATGCTGAAGAAGAGGACGGAAGCCCAGAATATTGATATGTCCGGACTGGAACTGGACAATGAAGTCCACACCACACTGGCTTTCGTAGAGAAGCTGCCCAACGGCGACAGGGATTTCTCCTTCTATCGTAAGCCCGGCGCGGATATCAACATCAACTGTGACGAGATCGAGGCGCACCGCGACCTGATCGAAAAAGCGAAGATCTTCCATCTGGGCACCCTGTCCATGACCGATGAGCCCGCTGATTCCGCTACCCAGCTGGCCCTGAAGATCGCCAAAGAGGCAGGCTGCCTGATCTCCTTCGACCCCAACCTGCGTCCTCCGCTCTGGAGCTCCGAGGAAAAGGCAAAGGAAAAGATCCGCTATGGCCTGGAGAGATGCGATATCCTTAAGATCTCCGACAACGAGATCGAGTTCATGACCGGCGAGACCGATCTGGACAAGGGCATCAAGATGATCATTGATGAATATAAGATCCCGCTGGTATTTGCCACTTTCGGACCGGACGGCAGCAAGGCCTACTTCAACGGCATCGAGGCATTTGAGGAAGGCTTCTCCAACCCCAAGACCATCGAGACCACCGGTGCCGGCGACACCTTCTGCGCCAGCGCCCTGATCAAAGTCCTGGACAACGGCGGTATCGAGAGCTTCACAGAGGAATATCTGCATGAGCTGCTGACCTTCGCCAATGCCGGCGCGTCCCTGGTCACCACCAGAAGAGGCGCCCTGGGCGTCATGCCGACCCTGGACGAAGTAGCGGAATACAGAAAGAGCTACAACCGCTGATCCGGAAGCCCCGCCGGACGGGATTTCCGTTACAGTCCCGTCTGTGATCTGTCCGGCTGGTGCCGGCGGAAGAGCGCGGCGGATCTTTCCGTACACAGTGAATGAGCAAAAGGCCCCGGAACGGCTGTTCCGGGGCCTTTGCTGTTCCCGTCCCGGAAATGAACCGGGCGTCATGAACCGGGCTTCAGACTTCACGGTTCACAACGGAAAGGGGGAATGAACCAAGCGTCAGACTTGCCGGTCCACAAAATGAACCGGGCGTCAGACTTGCCGGTTCACGAAATGAGCAATAAAAAAGGAATGGCCTGAAGGCCATTCCAAATCTAAGCAGGTAGCGGGAATCGAACCCGTCTCTCCAGCTTGGGAAGCTGGCATACTACCGATGTACTATACCTGCGTCTGCAGGCAATATTATAGTAGATTCTGAAAAAGATTGCAAGAATTATCTGCCCGGTAAAAAACGATCCCGGAAAACGAACCAAAACAGCTGTCAGATATGAAAATTCTATAAAATACGGGAATGACTGGATTTTTTTCATAAATATAACTATAATTCATATGATTCACACACAGATGTGTGATCGGAGGATGAAAAAGATCAATTTGAAAAGGATACTGACAATTGAAAAAATCTGAAGCAAGCAAGGAAACACAAAAGACCGCTTCAGCAGAAAAAAAAGTGAAGAAGGACAGGCCCGGTGTCAGAGCCCGCAGGAAGAAAAAGACGCACCGGATACTCATTTGGATCGGAATGATACTTTCGATCCTTCTTGTCGTGTCCGGCGTTCTGCTCGTCGCTCTGGCCAGATGGGTCTTTGCCACCTGGAACGGTCTGAAGATGGATGAAGTCATCTATCACATAAACGCCCCCATTGAAGGCACCGGCGGTGATATGATCGCCTCGGGCATCGTCAACTGTGTCATCCCGGCGGGCCTGGCGGGACTTTTCTATACCGCCGCCCTCCTGATCTACAGAAGACGCAGGCGGGTACGCAAGTATCTGGTCCGCCTGGGGGCCGTCTGCGGTGCCCTGATGATCGTACTGACGCTGATCTTTTCATGGAACCGGCTGGACATGGGCACCTATATCTCCAATGAGCTCAACGCCTCTTCCTTCATTGAGGATCATTACACGGATCCTGCCAAAGTGAACATTACCTTCCCGGAAAAGAAGAGGAACGTGATCTATATCTATCTGGAGTCCATGGAGATGACCTATTCGGACGCCATGAACGGCGGCGCCTTTAACCGGAATGTGATTCCGGAGCTGACCGCCCTGGGAGAGGCAAATGAGGACTTTTCCGGTTCCGACCCCCTGCTGAACGGGGCGGATGTCCTGCCCGGCTCCACTTATACCATGGCGGCCATGTTCACCCAGACAACAGGACTGCCCCTGAAAGTAGACCTTTCGGATACGTTCACGGACGCCAGGGGCTCCTTTAACAAAATGAATACCCAGGATTCCTTTTTTGCCGGCGTGACGGCCCTGGGAGATGTCCTGAAGGAACAGGGCTATAACCAGGTGCTGATGCTGGGCTCCAACGCCACCTTCGGCGGCAGGCGCCTGTATTTCAGCCAGCACGGGGACTATGAGATCGATGATTATGAATGGGCCATTGACCAGGGCCTGATCCCGGAGAATTACTATGTCTTCTGGGGGTATGAGGACGCCAAGCTCTTTACCTACGCCAAAGACAGACTTCTGGATCTGGCCGCACAGGATAAGCCTTTTAATTTTACCATGCTGACGGTCGATACCCATTTTGAAGACGGCTATTACTGTGATCTGTGTACGGACAGCTTTAGGGGCAACCAGTACGCCAATGTCATGGCCTGCTCCAGCAGGCAGGTGGCGGATTTTGTCAACTGGGCCAAAGAACAGGATTTCTATGAGGATACCACCATCATTATCGCGGGCGACCATCTGACCATGGACACGGACTTCTGCCAGAATGTCGGGGAGAACTATGACAGAAGGACCTTTAATGTATGGATCAATGCCGCGGCGGAGCCGGCGGATCCGGAACGTAAGCGCAGCTACAGCACGCTGGACTGCTTCCCGACGACCCTGGCGGCCATGGGATGTCAGATCGAGGGTGAGCGCCTGGGCCTGGGGACAAACCTCTTTTCTTCGGAAGATACCCTGATGGAGCAGTACGGCTATGAGGAGCTGGCGGACGAGCTGAGCCGGAAATCGGAATTTATGGACAAGCTGGCGGATCTGGACCTCTACAGTGAGGAACTGGCGGACGCCCAGGGCCTGTCGCCTTCCGCGTCCCTGGCCATCGCGGAGATCGATGATACGGCCGAGTCCTGCGCGGTCGCCGTCAACAACATTGACAACGTTTTTGAAAAGATCAAAAGCGTGGAGATCGACGCCTGGGATTTCCAGCATCCGGACAAGGTCTCGACGACCGTCCTGCACGAGGCCGAAGAAGGTGTCTACAGGGGTTCGGTCGATCTCAGGGATCTGAATTTCAAGAACGCGGAGCTGCGTGTCTATATCGTCGGCAAGTCCGGCACGCGCTACGAAGCGGCGGAGATGACAGGTGACCTGACGCTGAAGACCAACAATATCTATAAATATCTGTATAAACTGTCCCAGAACCGCCAGTATACCATTTTCGTCACGATCCGGGATGACGGTACCAGGATGCTGGATGAGAATATTATGACGGGACTCCACAATCTGGGGCTGACCCGGAACCTGGAAGGCCATTACAGATGGAGCTACTACGGCATCATCACGCCGCTGGAGGTCACGGAAGACCTGAGCATGGCGGAGATCGGCGACAGCGGCACCATGTCGGACGGCGTTTCCTACAGTATCCTGTCCCAAGGCGGCCTGTCCGGCGCGGGCGGCGGCGCCGGCCGGTATCTGACCTGTTCCGTCAAGATCAATGGCGTAGAGTACGCGGTCCAGCGGATCGGCCTGAATTTTGTCATCTACGATACAGACGCCCACAGAGTCGTGGACTCTGTAGAATTCAATACCTACGACGGCCTGGGGGCGCTTCGGATCGATATTTCCAACGAGGCCATGGGCATTGAGGAGGAATAGGAACAGGGCGCGGCGCCGGAGGTACACTGCTTCGCGCGGTCTGATTTGAGGAAGGGAAGCGAGCATCATGACAGACATTTACGGAACACTGGGGCCTTCCTGTGCCAGTGTGGAAACACTGACGGAGATGTTTCGGGCCGGTATGACCGGTATCCGTATCAACTTATCCCACGAGGGCCTGCGGGCCGGGGGAGACCGGATCGTCATGATCCATCAGGCATCCCGACTGGCCGGGGTCAGGCCCAAAATCCTGATGGACATGCAGGGCCCGGAGCTGCGGATCGGCGTATTGGCCGAACCGGTCAATATGACCGAAGGGGGCCGGGTGGTCTTTGCGGAAGAAGGAGCGGGGCAGATCCCGGTCCCTGCCATCGTGCTGGAGGCCCTGACGCCCGGCCGGGAGGTCCTGCTGGATGACGGCCGGATCCTTGCTGTCATCTTAACGGGTGACGGCAGCAGGGCGGAGGCAGAGGTCCTGCGCGGCGGACTGCTGCAGAGCCGCAAGAGCATTGCGGTCCATGGCGCCGTCATCCATCCGCCGACGATGACGGAGGCGGATCTGCGCAATATCCGGGACGCGGCGGAGTTCGGCATCACGGGGATCATGCAGCCTTTTGTCAGGAGCCGGCAGGACCTGATCGAGGTCCGGCAGGCGCTGCGGGAGAACGGGGCGGACCACCTGGAGCTGATCGCCAAGATTGAGAACCGCCAGGGCCTTGGCCGGCTGCCGGAACTCCTGAAAGAGGCGGACTCGGTCTGTATCGCCAGAGGAGATCTGGGCAATGACATGGACCTGTGGAAGCTGCCGGCGGCCCAGAAAGAGATCGGCCGCCAGTGCCGGCAGGCCGGCGTTCCGTTTATGGTCGCCACCCAGATGCTCTTTACCATGACATCCAGCGCGGTCCCGACCAGAGCGGAAGTCTCGGATATATTCAATACTGTGGCGGACGGCGCCTCCGGCGTCATGGTCACGGGGGAAACGGCAGTCGGCTCTTATCCGGTGGAGGTCATCCGTTACCTGGCCAATACGGCGGCGGCAGGGGAAGCCTTCCGCGCGGGCGGCTTTGACGCCATGGGACTCCTTTGAGCGTGCGCTCCTGATACAGAACCTGTCCGGGCCCTGTCACGGAGGCGGAAACGGACCGGAAAGCTCCTTTCCGCGCGGAAAACGGGAAAACCGCTTTCCCCGGACTGTCTGTTCGGGTATTATGATAGCAGGGGGCCGGACGTTCACACGGGCCGGCCGGGATAGAGACCGATTTACGGAAGGAAGAACAGGAGGACGGATATGAAGTGCCCCTATTGCGGCGGTGAGAATACCAGAGTCATTGATTCACGGCCGGTCGAAGAAGATAATTCCATCAGGAGGCGCAGGGTCTGCGACGGCTGCAGCAGGCGTTTTACCACTTACGAAAAGATCGAGACCATACCCATGGTCGTCATCAAGAAAGACAATAACCGGGAGACCTATGACCGCAGCAAGATCGAGAGCGGCATTCTCCGGGCCTGCCACAAGCGTCCGGTCAGCATGAACCAGATCCGCAGGACTGTGGATGAGATCGAGGCCGAGATCTATGAGCGGACCGAGAAGGAGATCCCCAGCAAGGACATCGGGGAAATGGTCATGCGCAAGGTCCACGATCTGGATCCGGTCGCCTATGTCCGTTTCGCGTCCGTATACCGTGAATTCAAGGACGTAGAGACCTTTATGGAGGAACTGCGCAAGGTCCTGACCTGACGGGAAAGCCCGGCAGCAGGAAGCCGTCCGCGGGGCCTTTGTCCGCAAGCGCTGTTCCGAGGGGGGCCTTTTTCGCAATTCACTGAAAAGGGTTGAAAAACTCGGTCAGGCATTGTAGAATTATTAAGTATTTTACGCGATATTATCAGGAGGTATTATGATATGATTTCAGCCAGTGATTTCAGAAATGGCATTACAATCGAAAAGGATGGTTCTGTTCTGGAGATCGTCGAATTCCAGCATGTTAAGCCCGGTAAAGGCGCGGCATTTGTAAGAACCAAGCTTAAAGATATCATCAACGGCGGCGTTACAGAGACTACTTTCCGTCCTACCGAGAAATTCCCGCAGGCCAGGATCGACCGGAAAGAGTACTGCTATCTGTACGCGGATGGCGACCTGTATACCTTCATGGATAATGAGACCTATGACCAGATCACCCTGGGCAAGGACATTATCGGTGACGGCATGAAGTTCGTGAAAGAGAACGATATCGTTAAGATCCAGTCCTATAACAACAATCCTTTCGCTATTGAGCCTCCTATGTTCGTAGAACTTGAGGTCACAGAGACAGAGCCCGGCTTCAAGGGCAACACCGCGACCGGCGCGACCAAGCCCGCTACGGTCGAGACCGGCGCCCAGGTCAACGTGCCTCTGTTCGTCAATATCGGCGACAAGATCAAGATCGATACCAGATCCGGCGAATATCTCTCCAGAGTATAAGCCGCGGCGGATTCGGATCTGTAATTTCTGAATGAATGAAAGACAATGGGTTTCACAGGCCCATTGTCTTTTTCATTTGGAGGAATTACAGTTTTATGAAACAAGAAAACAGTCAGTTATCCAGAGAATCATTTTACAGCAGCCTGCGAGAAGAGCTGCTGGTCCGGTGCCCTGTAGGGATGGAGATCTCCTTCCAGACCATCACCAAAAATAACGGAGTCCGTCTGCACGGCTGTCTGCTCCGCAGGAATGAGAGCCATATAGCACCGACCCTTTATATGGAAAACTTTTATGATCTGTACAGGGGCGGCATGTCAGTCGGGGAGACGGCGGAAGCCATGCTCCGGATCTGTGTCAGCAGCCTGGATGATATACGTGAATTCGACTTCGCCCCGGAAGACTGGGAAAGTGTCCGTAAAATGATCGGCATGAAGGTACTGGGCTATGAAAGGAATCCGGAGCTGCTGCGGAGAGTCCCCTACATCCGCTATGAGGACCTGGCGATCGTCTTTATTTTTGTTCTGAAAGAAGCCGGCATTCCCGGCGGCGTCGCGGTCATTACCAGTGAGCTGACCGGACTCTGGGGCATTTCCACGGAAGAACTCTTCGCCCAGGCCAGGCAGTCGGCTCCGGTCCTGCTGGAGCCGGTGGTCACCAACATACGGGAGATGATCGGGGACTGCCCGGAGGAACTGGAGGAGGCCATCGATGATACGGCAGGTTCCGTGGATATGTATATCCTGACCAACAGGAACCAGACCTATGGGGCTTCCGCTCTTTTTTATCCCGGACTTCTGGAAAAGGTCACAGAATATCTGGGCGGCGGATTCTACATCCTGCCCAGTTCTGTCCATGAAGTCATCCTGATCCCGGAAGCCGCCGGGGAACCTGACGCCCTGCGCCGGATGGTCCGGGAGGTCAACCGCTGCGAGGTGCCGGAGGATATGATCCTGAGCGATAATGTCTATTATTACGACCCGGAGGAAAAACAGTTCCGGATCGTCTGAATGCCGAACGGAGGGCTCTGCCTGTCGTAGGACGGGCAGGGCCTTCCGCGTCCGGATCATTTTTACACAATCCTTTTTACATGCGTTTCTGCTTTCAGGCTGAAAAAATCTGCCCGGACTTTTGCGGACAGATTATTTGTGTACTGGACAAGTCGGAGCACATGTGATAATATATTCATGCTGTTTAAAGACAGCAGATAAGCACCCGTAGTCTAATGGATAGAACGAAGGCCTCCGACGCCTTTAATGCAGGTTCGATTCCTGTCGGGTGTACTACGCAGGCAGTGCTTACAGGGCACTGCCTTATTTTTTTATGGATCGTGTTTCGAATGCGCTCTGTTGTGTATAAGTGAAGTGTGCATCGCCGTTCCTGTACCGGACCGCGTCCGGACGGACGGCAGGATTCCAGGACCGGAGGACAGGATTATGTTGGGATTTGGAAGATTAAATATGGCGATCGTCGGGACCGGCTATATGGCGGGGAAGATGGCGGAGACCATTCGTTATGTTTCGGAGGTCAGACCCTACGCGGTCTGTTCCAGAAGTACGGACAGGGCCTATGAATTCGCCCAGAAATACGGTTTCAAAAAGGCGTACGGTTCCCTGCAGGAGCTTCTGGAGGACCGCAAGGTGGACCTGGTCTACATCGCGACCCCGCATTCGGAGCATTATGAGCAGGTCAAAATGTGCATCGAGTATGGCAGGCCTGTCCTCTGCGAGAAGCCTTTCTGCCTGAACGCCCCCATGGCGGAGGAACTGCTGGCCCTGGCCCATGAGAAACATGTATTTGCCGCGGAGGCCATGTGGATCCGTTTCCTGCCTTTTGCGGGCCAGATTCTGGAGACCCTGCGGTCCGGGATCATCGGAGAACCGGTCATGCTGACGGCAGGTCTCGGCTACAATGTGGGACGGGTCAGAAGGATGCTGGATCCGGATCTGGGCGGAGGCGCCCTGCTGGACATAGGGATCTATCTGCTGAATTTTGCTTCCATGATCTTCGGAGACGATATCAGCAGGATCAATGCCCACTGTACTTATACCGCTCTGCATATGGATGAGCAGGAGAGCATCACGCTGCGCTACAGCAGCGGCAGGATCGCCCAGCTGTCGGTTTCCATGGTAGGCGTTTCCGACAGACGGGCCGTGATCAGCGGTACCAAAGGCTGTATCGTGATCGAAAATGTCAATAATTTCGAGAGCCTGACTGTCCTGGACAGTGATCATAACAGGATCTCTTCCTATAAAAGGCCGGGACAGCGGACCGGCTATGAATATGAGATCCGGGCCTGCGCAAAGGCGATCAAGGAGGACCGGCTGGAAGTGGAACAGATGGATCATGACCAGATTATCTCGATCCTGCACATGACGGACCATATCCGGGGCCAGCTCAAGGTCCGCTTCCCCCAGGAAATGGATGAACAGGAGCTGGAGGCCTATCATAAGTTCCGGGCGGAGCATACCGCTTCCAGAAAGGCGGCGGCTGCCGCCGGCGCGGACGGCGGGGAAGCTGCGTCAGCCGCTGCTGCGGAAGACGCGGCAGCAGTGCCGGATCCGTCCGCGGAGACCGCGGAGACATTTCTTCCGCCTGCGGGGACGGGCGATGGGGAAAGTCAGGTTCCGGTGGCCGGAGACGGATTCGCGGCCGGAAAAGACCTGCCGGAAGCACAGGCGTGAGAGACACGGCGGGATGATCACAGATACAGAAAGGACAAGAGCATGGAATACAGAATCGAGCATGATACGATGGGGGAGGTCAGAGTGCCCGCTGACCATTTCTGGGGCGCCCAGACCCAGAGAAGTCTGGAGAACTTTGCCATAGGGACCGAAACCATACCGGCCGAGGTCATCCGGGCCTTCGCGGTCCTCAAATCCGCCTGCGCCGCCTCCAATATGGAGCTGGGCAGACTGGACCGGGAGACCGGACAGGCCATTACCGAAGCCTGCGCCGGCATTCTGGAAGGACGCTATCCCCATGAATTTCCCCTGAAGGTCTGGCAGACCGGCAGCGGTACCCAGAGCAATATGAATGTCAATGAGGTCATTGCCCATATCGCCGCCCGAAATCATCCGGATCTGAAGATCCATCCCAATGACCATGTCAATATGTCCCAGAGCTCCAACGATACCTTCCCGACAGCCATGAATGTGGCGGCTGTTCTGGCCATCCGGGATTATATCTATCCTTCCCTGGACCGCCTGACGGATACCCTGCGGCGTCTGGAACAGGAGAATGAGGATGTCATCAAGATCGGCCGCACCCACCTGCAGGACGCGGTCCCCCTGCGCTTTTCCCAGGAGATCAGCGGCTGGCGGGCCATGCTGGAGGAGAACCGCTGCATGCTGGACCAGGCGGCGGACCATCTGCGGGACCTGGCCATCGGCGGGACGGCCGTCGGTACAGGCCTGAACTGTCCGGCCGGCTTCGACCGCCTCTGCGCGGAGAAGATCTCGGCCCTGACAGGAGACCGCTTCCGGGCCTCCTCCAATAAGTTCCATGCCCTGACCTCCAAAGACGCCTATGTATTTACCAGCGGTGCCCTGAAAGCCCTGGCGGCCAATCTGATGAAGATCGCCAATGATGTACGCTGGCTGGCTTCCGGGCCCCGGTGCGGGATCGGGGAGATCAGCATTCCCGAGAATGAGCCCGGCAGTTCCATCATGCCCGGCAAAGTCAATCCCACCCAGTGCGAAGCCATCACGATGATCGCCGTCCAGGTCATGGGAAATGATACGGCCATCGGCTTCGGCGCTTCCCAGGGCAATTTCCAGCTCAACGTATTCATGCCGGTCCTGGCCTACAATATGATCCAGTCGGTCCGCCTGCTGGGCGACGGCATGGCCTCTTTTGAGAAGAACTGTATCAGGGGCATAAAAGCCAATCCGGACAGGATGGCGGAGAATCTGGGCAGGTCCCTGATGCTGGTCACCTGCCTGTCCCCGGAGATTGGTTATGAAAATGCGGCCGCGGCGGCCCATAAGGCTTTTGCGGAGAATACCACCCTGAAAGAGGCTGTTCTGGCCATGGGCTTCATGACCGGAGAGGAATATGACGCCAAAGTGAAGCCGGAGTATATGGTCTGACCGGCCCGGCAGCCTGCTGAACGCTTTACAGGATCCGGTGGGGAACTGCCTGCCTGCCCTCGAATGTATAATAGGTATCGAAGCCGGCTTCCGTCAGAATGGCGGCAGCGGTATTGAAGCCGGCGGCGACGGCGGCCGGCGCGTGGGCATCGGCGCCGACGGTGATTTTCCGGCCGCCCATCTGCCGGTAGCGGCGGATGATCCCGGCACAGGGATTGCACTGGGACAGGCCTTTGGAAAGACCGGCCGTATTGATTTCAAGGGCGATATCGTGCTCCAGCAGCAGGTCCAGGATCGGGTCGATCACGTCCCGATAGCGCTCATAGCTGTAGAAACGGTCCTGATTCGGACCGTAGCGGACCACATAGTCCATATGGCCGTAGCTGTCGATCTGATGGAAGGCCCGCAGGGAGAGAAGAGAATCCGTAAAATAGGTCCGGTAAGCCTCTTCCTCGGTCCTGCCTTCAAAGAAAATGGAATAGTAAGGGTCCATCTGCCGGGAGACATGGGTGGAGCCCAGAATGAAATCAAATTCGGGATGGTCCGCTGTGAAAGCCCCCAGGCGGTCTCCCAGATGGGGCTGCAGGCCCAGTTCGACCCCGTAGAAAATATCCAGGCGGTCTCTGTATTTGTCCCGCAGCCGCAGATACTCCTGCCGGTAGGCGGCCAGATCCAGGTCAAAAGTACCCGGCTCCAGATCCGGCGTATTCTGATAGGGCCAGTCCATATCCAGATGTTCCGTAAAGCACACGGAGGACAGACCAAGGGAAAGCGCGGCCCGGATCTGGTCTTCCATGGGCGTATCGCTGTCGCCGGAATGGTACGAATGCATGTGAAAATCCGACCGGATCTGTGGAAAACGGGGCTTTTTCGTGGTATTCTGATCCATACTCCCTGAATATTCTGAAAACTGCCGATGAAAGCTGACAGAAAGATTCCTTTATATGTGCATTTCAGCAATAAGTATTTTATACAAATCGGCAGGTTGTTACAAATATAAATAAAAGTTTTTACGTAACAGGTCTTTTTTTATTAATAATTTACATTATGCACTTGAATTTTATAGGGCCGTTGCTGTACAATAAACATAATGAACAAGTTACGATAACCAAGTAACGGGGGTTATCGCTTTGTTGCATAATAACTCTAACTTATTTAGGAGGAAAAACAAAATGGCAGTAAGAGTAGCAATTAATGGTTTTGGTCGTATCGGTCGTCTTGCATTCAGACAGATGTTCCAGGCAGAAGGTTTTGAAATCGTTGCAATCAACGATCTGACCTCCCCTGATATGCTTGCATATCTTCTGAAGTATGATTCTTCTCAGGGTTCCTATGACAAGAAGGATCTGGTTTCTTCCACAGATCATTCCATCATCGTTGATGGCACTGAGATTGAAATCTACAAAGAAGCAAACGCAGCGAACCTTCCCTGGGGCGAGCTGGACATCGACGTAGTTCTGGAGTGCACAGGCTTCTATACCTCCAAGGCTAAATCTCAGGCTCATATCGATGCTGGTGCTAAGAAGGTTGTCATTTCTGCTCCTTCAGGAAATGACCTTCCTACAATCGTTTTCAACACCAACCATGAGACCCTGACAGCTGATGACAACATCATCTCTGCAGCATCCTGCACAACCAACTGCCTCGCACCTATGGCTAAGGCTCTGAACGAGCTGGCTCCCATCAAGTCCGGTATCATGTGCACAGTTCACGCTTTCACCGGCGACCAGATGGTTCTTGACGGACCTCAGAGGAAGGGCGACAAGAGAAGAAGCCGTGCAGCTTCCGAGAACATCGTTCCCAACAGCACAGGCGCAGCTAAGGCAATCGGCCTGGTAGTTCCTGAACTGAACGGCAAGCTCATCGGCGCAGCACAGCGTGTTCCCGTATCCACCGGTTCCACAACCATCCTGACAGCTGTTGTTGAAGGCAAGGTTACTGTTGATGAGATCAACGCTAAGATGAAATCCGTAGCAACCGAGTCCTTCGGCTACAACGAAGACCTCATCGTTTCCAAGGATATCGTTGGCATGACCTATGGTTCTCTGTTCGATGCAACCCAGACCATGGTTAACCCTGTTGGCGATGACATGACTGAGGTTCAGGTTGTTTCCTGGTATGACAACGAGAACTCCTTCACATCCAACATGTGCAGAACAATCAAGTATTTCGCAAAGTTCCTCAACAAATAATCCGGAATCAGTGAAATTATAAGATGACCTGAAAAGAGGGTCCGGTCATAAGGGCCGGACCCTTTTTATCATGTACGCAAGTATCCTGTTGTTAGTTATTTACGGCGCGGCGTTACCGCGCAGAAAAGAGGTCAATTATGGGACTTAATAAAAAATCTGTTGATGATATCAACGTAAAGGGACTTCGCGTTCTCTGCAGATGCGACTTCAACGTTCCGCTGAAGGCCGGCGAGATCACAGATGACAACCGTATCAGAGCAGCTCTTCCCACCATCAAGAAGCTGATCGCTGACGGCGGCAAGGTTATCCTTTGCTCCCACCTGGGCAAGCCGAAGGGTGAGCCGAAGCCCGAGCTGTCTCTGGCTCCCGTAGCAAAGAGACTGTCCGAGTATCTGGGCCAGGAAGTTGTTTTCGCAGCTGATGACAACGTTGTTGGCGATAACGCCAAGGCGGCTGTTGCTGCTATGAAGGACGGCGATGTTGTTCTCCTTGAAAATACCCGTTACAGAAAAGAAGAGACAAAGAACGGCGAAGCTTTCTCCAAGGATCTTGCTTCCCTTTGCGATGTTTTCGTAAATGACGCTTTCGGTACTGCGCACCGCGCGCACTGCTCCAACGTCGGTGTTGCTGAGCTCGTTGACACTGCAGTTGTCGGTTATCTGATGCAGAAGGAAATCGACTTCCTGGGCAACGCGGTTGAGAATCCCGTTCGTCCTTTCGTTTCCATCCTCGGTGGCGCGAAAGTTGCTGACAAGCTGAACGTTATCAACAACCTGCTTGAGAAGTGCGATACCCTGATCATCGGCGGCGGCATGGCTTACACCTTCCTGAAGGCAAAAGGCTATGAGATCGGCAAATCTCTGGTTGATGAGACCAAGATCGACTATTGCGCGGAAATGATCAAGAAGGCTGCGGACAACGGCAAGCAGCTCCTGCTTCCTGTTGACACTGTAGTCACAGCAGAATTCCCGAATCCGATCGATGCTGAGATCGAAGTATGGACTGTTGACGCAGATGCGATCCCTGCTGACAAGATGGGCATGGATATCGGTCCCAAGACCATCGCTCTTTACAGCGACGCTGTCAAGAATGCCAAGACTGTTGTCTGGAACGGACCTATGGGCGTATTTGAGAACCCCATCCTTGCAAAGGGCACAAAGGCCGTAGCGGCAGCTCTGGCTGAGACCGACGCGACCACCATCATCGGCGGCGGCGACTCCGCAGCAGCAGTTAACCAGCTGGGATATGGCGACAAGATGAGCCACATCTCCACCGGCGGCGGCGCTTCCCTGGAATTCCTGGAAGGCAAAGAGCTTCCCGGTGTTGTAGCAGCAAACGATAAATAATTGATACATCAGCAGATACAAGCAAACGGCTCCCGGTTCCTGCAGGGGGACCGGGAGATAATAAGGAGATAATAAAATGGCAAGAAGAAAAATCGTAGCCGGTAACTGGAAAATGAACAAGACTCCCTCTGAGGCAAAGGCCCTCGTTGAGATGCTTGCTCCCCTGGTAAAGAATGATGATGTCGATGTAGTTTACTGCGTACCCGCTGTTGATATCACAACAGTAGTTGAGGCTGTCAAGGGCTCCAACGTTGCAGTAGGCGCAGAGAACATCTCTGACAAGGACAAAGGCGCTTTCACCGGCGAGATCTCCGGTGCTATGCTGGCAGACGCAGGCGTTAAGTATGTCATCATCGGCCACTCTGAAAGAAGAGAGTATTACAAAGAGGATGACGCTTTCCTGAACGCAAAAGTCAAAAAGGCATTCGAGTATGGCCTGATTCCGATCCTTTGCTGCGGTGAGTCTCTTGAGCAGAGAGAGCTTGGCCAGACCATCGACTGGGTACGCCTGCAGCTGAAGAGCGACCTCAAGGACATCCCTGCTGAGCAGGCTGCTTCCATGGTCATCGCTTATGAGCCCATCTGGGCGATCGGCACCGGCAAGGTTGCTACCACCGAGCAGGCACAGGAAGTCTGCAAGGCGATCCGTGATCTGATTGCTGAGATTTATGATACCGACACTGCTGAGAAGATCCGCATTCAGTACGGCGGCTCCGTCAAGGGTGCTTCCGCTCCTGAAATCTTCGCACAGCCCGACATCGACGGCGGCCTGATCGGCGGCGCTGCCCTGACCGAGGACTTCGGCAAGATCGTTAACTACAACAAGTAATTGGATCGAGTTAAGATTTTTCGAATCTGATTTAGGAATGCCACCGGGTACGGAAACGTGTCCGGTGGTATTTTTTGGCCGCGGAACTTGACCGGGACGAAAAAGCCGGATACTATAAAGCAGTCCGGTCCCTGCGGCCGGCAGATTAAGACTGTAAGGGAGCGGATCCATGACACAGAATAAACAGGAACAGACACATATCGTGGTCATCGGAGCAGGCGCGGCCGGCCTGATGGCAGCCGCGGCAGCGGCCGGACAGGGCTGCCGGGTGACGGTCATGGAGAAAAATGAGAAGGCTGGAAAGAAGATCTATATCACCGGGAAGGGACGCTGCAATCTGACCAATACCTGTGATACGGAAGAATTCTTCCAATATGTGGTCTCTAATCCCAAATTTCTCTACAGCAGCGTTTATTCCTTTGATTCCTCAGCGGTCATAGACTATTTCGAAAGCCGGGGCTGCAGGATCAAGATCGAAAGAGGCAAACGGGCGTTTCCGGTTTCCGATCACGCGTCGGATGTGACCAAAGCACTGACAGATCATCTGCGGGAGATGGGGGTCCGGATCCTGTATAATACAGAGGTCAGCGGGATCGTGACAGAATCCCTGCCCGGGGAGCCGGCGGCAGAGGAAGCCGGTTCCGCCAAAAAGAAAAAGAGACCGGTCCGGCAGACTGCAAGGGTCACAGGCGTCCTGAGGAAAGACGGCCGGACTGTGCCGTGCGACAGAGCCATCCTCTGTACCGGCGGATGTTCCTACCCTGCTACCGGTTCCACCGGCCAGGGCTATGAAATGGCGGCGGCGGCCGGTCACAGCCTGATAAAACCGGCACCTTCCCTGGTACCGCTCACTGTGAAAGAAGAGTGGCCCATCCGTCTGCAGGGTCTGTCCCTGAAAAATGTGGAGGTCACTGTATTTCCCCTGGAAACGGAGAGGGAAGAGGACGGACATACTGCCGGAAAGTCTGCTGGCAAAAGCCGCGGAAAGAAAAAAAGCAGGCCGGTCCATCAGGAATTCGGGGAGATGCTCTTTACCCATTTCGGGATTACGGGCCCCATTATCCTGACCGCTTCCTGCTACATGGATTTCGACAGATATCCCGGGGGCTTCCGGATCCTGCTGGATCTGAAGCCGGCCATCCCCCTGCAGGAGCTGCAGGAGAGGCTGGAGCGGGAATTTGCCGCCGCGCCGGGGAAAAAACTCTCCAACGCCCTGCGGTCCCTGTTCCCCGCCAGACTGGCCCAGGAGGTGGCCCTGCTGTCCGGCCTGGGAGAAGACTGCCCGGTGCAGACGATCGGGAAGAACGCCATCGGGGAACTGGCCGTCCTGATCAAGCAGATTCCCATGACGGCCACCGGGACCAGAGGCTTCCGGGAAGCCATTATCACAAGGGGCGGCGTCAGGACCGCTGAGATCGATCCTTCTACCATGGAATCGAAAATTGTCAAAGGCCTCTATATGGCCGGAGAAGTCCTGGATCTGGACGCCAGGACCGGCGGCTTTAACCTGCAGATCGCCTGGAGCACAGGCCATCTGGCTGGCCTGAGCGCCGCGGAATAGATCAAAATAAAACAATACAAAAACAGGAAAAGGCTCCCGGCTGCGTGTTGCGGCCGGGAGCCTTTTTGCAATGATATTTAACTTTCAGAAAGGAAGCCTGATCCGCCAAACCGCCTGAATGGACCCAGGGAAAGGAATCGGCGGATCAAAGCTGTTTCCGTAAAATCTGATCAGTCAAAGAAACCGAGTTTGTCAATTGTCAGCAGGATATTTCTGCCTTCCTCGGTACCTTCAATAATCCTTCTGGCACGCATGGAGTCGCCGATGTTGAGGACTTCGGTCTCTGTATCGCCGAATGTGTCTTCCAGAGCCTGGAGCAGAGGTGTCTTTGCTCTCATGCCGAGGCACATGAAGCCGTAATCGAAAGGTACTTCCTCGATCTCGCCTTCGGGATTCTTGACGATGAATTTATCGTTCTGGACTTCCTGAAGGGCAGTCTTTACCATCTGGCGTACATGGTATTTCTCCATCTTGGCAGCGGTATCACACTTGGTTACGGGATCCAGGCCGTTGCCGATGGCAGGCAGCATCTCGATCATGGTGACCGCTGCGCCGTGCTCGGTGAAGTATTCCATTACATCCAGGCCGACAGCGCCGCCGCCGACAACAGCGACCTTCTTGTCGCTCATATCGTCTGCGTAGCCGCCCTTGTTGATCATGTCGATCATGCCCAGAACGGATTTGACATTGGTGCCTTCCTTGTCGACCAGGTCAAGCAGGCCTTTGATCGGAGGCAGGGTAGGAGAAGAACCGGTCGCGTTCACAACGATGTCAGGGTTGAATGCCTTGACCATATCTACGTTGGCGTCGGTATTTGTCAGGATGAAGAGGTTCTTCAGCTTTCTGGCGCGATGCTCCAGATATCTGGGGAAGTCTTTCATACGATGCTTGTCCGGAATATCGGATATGATCGCGGACAGACCGCCAAGCTTGCCGGTCTTTTCGATCAGGACGACTGTACAGCCGACTTCCGCAGCGGTGCAGGCAGCTTCCAGACCCGCGGTACCCGCGCCGATGACGACGACGTTGCAGGCCTTTGTGACTTTGCGCTTGTAGTAATCTTCGCCGGAGTTGACGGCGGGGTTGACTGTGCAGCGGATCGGACGGTTGAGGCCGATACGATGGCCCGCGCAGCCTACGTTACAGGAGATGCACTTGCGAAGGTCATCTTCATGGCCGAAACGTACTTTATTGACCCATTCGGGATCAGCGATCAGGCCGCGGCCCATACCGATCAGGTCAGCGTCGCCGGATGCCAGGATCTCTTCCGCGCGCTTGGGATCACGGATGTTGCCCATGGTCATGCAGGGTTTGCCGTATTTCTCTTTGACAGCCTTTGCCATGTAGGAACGCCAGCCGTCAGGCAGATAGTTGGCGTCGATCTGGAACTGGATGGAAGCGTTCAGACCGGCGGAAACGTCGAATACATCGACTTCTTCCTGGATATACTGCAGATACTCAAGGGTATCTTCCAGGGTGTTGCCGCCTTCTACGAACTCGTCAGCGCTGATACGGACAAAAATAGGGAAGAAAGGTCCGACCTGTTTACGGACTTCCTCGATGACCAGTTTCGCGAATCTGGCACGGTTCTCGCTGGAGCCGCCGAATTCATCGGTTCTCTTATTGGTGGTAGGAGAAAGGAACTGGCTGATCAGATAGGAATGGCCGCAGTGGATCTCAACCGCGTCAAAGCCGCAGGCCTGGGCACGTTTGGCAGCTTCGCCGTATTTCTTGACGATCCGATAGATCTCTTCTTTCTCAAGGGGCCTGGGAATCTCGCCGTTTGCCTTGGAAGGAATATTGGAAGCGGATACGGGCTGCATGCCTGTACGCGCAGACATGGCGGAAGCGCCGGCGTGGTTGATCTGGATCGCGATGCAGGCGCCATGCTTATGGACTTCATCACAGAGCTTGTAGAGACGGGGCATATAGTTGTCGTGGTCAATACGAAGCTGCGTAGTGCCGTTGGATCCTTCGGGAGAATCAACGCTGGCGTTCTCGACGATCAGAAGGCCGGTGCCGCCTTTCGCCCTCTGCACATAGTAATTGATGTGGAGAAAGCTCATTTCACCGGTCTGCTCACCATAGTTGGTGCCCATAGGTGTCATAACGATGCGGTTGCGCATGGTCATACGGCGAACAGTAAAAGGCTCAAAAATATGAGGATAGTTGCTTTTCATGAAAACCTCCGATAAAAATCTCACAATCGTGATCCGTAAGCCGGATCTACTGCTTATTCAGGGTTAAAAGGCAGTAAAGGTGAATTCATGATTTACAATATAATAATAATGTAAAAGTTCCCTGATGTCTATTGTATCTTTAATGCGTAATCAATAGGTTTTGTCTATCGATCGCTCGGCCATCATGGCCGCGGAGTCCTCTCTGATAAAGCGGATCAGGCTCTGGACCGCGGGCATCTGGTAGCGTCCGCTCATAAAAGCCATATATACGGTATGATGTTTCTGGACCCGTTCCGGCAGATGACAGATCCGGATGCTGCCGCGA